>JBJEFP010000001.1:0-26892 GCA_051874195.1 Lysinibacillus sp.
GGCAGTACGCAGAAGTATTGCCAGATGTCGCGGTCAAGGCCGGCTTTTTTGATTTCTTCGCGAAGGATGTAGTCTGCTTCGCGGACGATTTCAATTTTTTCCTCTGTCACTTCACCTAGTACGCGGATACCAAGGCCCGGGCCCGGGAATGGCTGGCGCCAAACGACTTCTTCCGGAAGGCCTAGCTCTAGACCTAGAGCACGTACTTCGTCTTTGAATAATGTATTTAATGGCTCGATCAATTGGAATTTCATGTCTTCTGGAAGACCGCCGACATTGTGATGTGATTTGATTGTTTGCGCTGTTGCCGTACCAGATTCAATGATGTCCGTGTAAAGCGTTCCTTGTGCAAGGAAGTCCATGTCCTTCAGCTTGTTTGATTCCTCATCAAATACGTAGATGAATTCGTTGCCGATGATTTTGCGTTTTTGCTCTGGGTCGGAAACGCCTTTCAACTTGTTCATGAAGCGTTCGCGGGCATCGATTTTGATGACCTTCATGTCGAAGTCTTCCGTGAATGTTTTCATGACCTGTTCCACTTCGCCTTTACGGTTCAGGTTGTGGTCCACGAACATACAAGTCAGCTGGTCACCGATTGCTTTATGGATTAAAACAGCTACTACTGAAGAGTCTACGCCGCCTGATAATGCACATAGCACTTGCTTGTCGCCTACCAGCTCACGGATTTTTTCAATTTCCAGCTCGATGAAGTTCGCCATCGACCAGTCGCCCTTCGCACCGCATACGTCGAATACGAAGTTTTTCAGCAAGTCATTGCCGTATACAGAGTGACGTACTTCCGGGTGGAATTGTACAGCATACAGTTTGCGTTCCGGGTTCGCCATTGCAGCAATCTCGCAGGATGCACTTGTCGCGATGATTTCGAAGCCTTCTGGCACTTCCGTTACGTGGTCACCGTGGCTCATCCATACAACCTGGCTAGTCGGCAGGTCGCCGAACAATTTGTTTTCCGTTGTTACCGTCAGCTCCGCTTTTCCGTATTCACGTGTAGCGGCGCTTTCCACCTTGCCGCCGTTTTTGAAGGCCATCAGTTGCATGCCGTAGCAGATGCCTAAGATTGGCAGGCCAAGCTCAAAGATTGCCGGATCCACACCAAAAGCATTTTCATCGTATACAGAGTTCGGACCGCCTGAGAAGATGATTCCCACTGCGTTCATTTCTTTGATTTCCTCTGCTGTCACTGTATGTGGGTGAAGTTCAGAGAATACACCGAATTCACGGATACGACGAGTGATCAGCTGGTTGAACTGACTGCCGAAATCAAGAACGACCACTTTTTCTTGCTCTTTTAATAAAGGAGTTGACACTATTTCCACCTCTTCTAGTATGATAAAGGCGCCCTATACTTATAAAAAAACGCGAAGAAAAGAATTCTACGCGTTCATCTACATACATCTACGGATAGGCAGGGTACACCCGTATGGATATACACCAACCCACCGTCATAGATAAGTTATTTAAGGTAACTTAGTAGAGACATCCGAACCGTATTATCGGACTTATATGAAGGCACACCTATTTATGATTTTTCTAAATTTTACTCTTTAATATACGTAAAATCAACCTGTAGTGCGATTGATTAAATATTCCCAACTTTCTTTTATTTCGTCAAAAGAAGTGCCGGCCGATTCTTTACTGTAAATCGTCTTTTCATAGACGGCCGTCACCTTCGACATATCGTCCGTTCCGAAGCGGTCGTCCACACGCTCTGCAAATGCCTGCAGCGTCTCGTCCGGCTTGCGTTTTAAGCCGACGAACGCCAGCTGCCTCATCAGCACCTTGTAGGATGACTGGATTGTTGATGGACTGGCAGGTTTACGGCGTTGTACCTGCACATATACTTTTGGCATCCACTTGCGTCTTGTTTTCAATCCAATAATTACTATTATCGCAACGATGGCAACAAGGATGGCAATAATCCATTTCCAGCTCGTTTCTTCATCTGCCGAAGCCTTCTTCTGCGTTGCTTGCTTCTCTTTTTCTTCGTGTTCCTTCACTTCACGCTCTACTTTCTTGCGCTCCTGCTCTTGTTCTCGGATGAGCTCTTCAGGGGCAGATTCGTTCAGCTCCATGTCGAAATTGATATCCGACTGGTTCACAAAGCCGATCGTCGGCTCGAATGGCATCCAGCCGACCCCGTCTATATAGGCCTCCACCCAGGAGTGGGCATCATTGTTCTCGATTTCGAATACACGGAGCCCATCGTCTGTTTTATCGACCTCTGTCCCATTTGCATATCCCTTCACCCAGCGAGCCGGAATCCCGACTGAGCGCAGCATCACGACCATCGATGTGGAGAAATTGTCGCAATACCCGCGCTTCGTTTCAAAGAGGAACTGGTCGACATAGTCCTCATCCTCTGCCGGAATCTCCACATCATCCGTCTCGTAGGTAAAGCCGCCACGTTTGAAATATTGTTCAATCGCCTTTGCCCTGTCATAATCCGTTTTACGCCCTTTTACCGTATCGGCCGCCAACGCCCTGACACGCTCCGGCAACTCGTCCGGAAGCTGTAAATAACGCTCGTCCACCTGTATCGGCTCCGAACTTGGCACAGGCGTCTTCAGCTGTGTATAGCTGTATTCCGGCGTGCTGTAGACGACTTCGTACTCAACAAGGGGACGGTCGCTGCCATCCTGAGCTTTTGTATTGAAGCGCTCAGTTCCCCTCTCCAGGTACAGGCGGACATCAGGTTCTTCAAACAGCACCGACATGATGCCATACGGTTGCAGAACATAGGCTCTATCTATTGCAGGGTAGACAAACGCCGACTTCGCTTCCTCCATCATATTTGGGTCGATGGAAGTGAAAACTTCTTCCTTCTGTACTTCATATTCATCGTTTATACCATCAGTTATCGATTCCCAGCCTTTGGTCGTATAGAAATCCTTCGTTTCGATGCGCCAGTACTGCCTGTCCGGAGAATGAATCGTGAAGACGACCGTATCATCGGCTTCGAAAGAACCACCCAGCCGGCTGTCGTCCTCCCCGATGCCGACTTTTGACATGGAATTGGACCCGCCCTGCCCCGATAGATTTTTAATATACGGCACCGGATCCGGCCACTGCGGCTCCGCTTTTGGCATCAATACGGCTACAACGCCGGCCAGGACGATTGCGACCGTCACCGGCAGGATATAGCGCATGTATTGATTGAAGGCGAACTTCCCTCCCGTTTCCACGATGAGCCTCTTCATGTAAAGCATGGCCGTCATGACAAGACCGAGCAATACAATCTTCACGATGGCCGCTTTCCCGTCATACGCAGTGAACGTATCCAGGGTGGAGATGAAGAACACCGTGAGGACAAGGAAATAGAAGATGGTCATCCTTACCGTCAGCCAGTGGTGGATGAGATAAATGAGCATCCAGATGAGGATGAAAAAGAGGACCGAACGGATCGGATCCGTCACACTTTCCCAGTCTCCCCCCAGCAGGACAGCGATATTCGTACTGATTTCCGTACCCAGGAATTGAAGGCCTTCAGCACTCAGTACCGTCCCTTCCGTATAGACATGCACGATGAACCATGCGATATACGCAATCTTCACCAGCCACGAAATCAGGAATGGGACATTGAAAATATTCAATACAAAGGAGATGGCAATGAACAGCAATAGCAGCCCCAGATGGCCCGTCGATGTCAGCTCCACGACAGGTATCAGCCATTCCCGTAAAATCAGAAATAAAATAATGTAATAGAACGTCATTTCGACATAGTGCATGCTCTCTTTTTTCACGGTTTGTTCACCTCCGCGAACGCCTGTCCAAACATGTCTTTTGTGATGTATATGACACGGCTGTTCGTGAACCGCTTGGACGCCCCCTTATAGTAGGCGTACTCGTCCTTTGGCACGACGACGAAGCAGATGACGGCCCGGGCATATTTCGACCCGTTCGTCAAAAAGCCCTTGAGGCCATCCGTCATCCCGCCGGTCACTAAAATCAGGATGGAGCTGTTCAACTCCCGTTCATTGCGCAGCAGCTGCTCCATCGGCAGGCCTGTGTCTGCCTTGATGACAGCCAGATGCCGCATGACCTGCTCAAGCTGCGCCTCTGACCGGATTGCCGGATAGAACACCCGGCTATCGCCGCCCGATAGGAAGGCGACATCCCCATTTTTGGAGACGATGGCCTTCAGCATCGATGCCGTCAGCTCCACTACTTCCTCGAACTGGCTGGAGGAAGTCCGGTCGATGCAGAGGAACAGCTTCTGAGACTGCCGATCTTCGAATTCCTTGGTCCGCAGCTGCCCGTTCTTCGCAAACGACTTCCAGTGGATCCACGAAAAGCGGTCACCCGCCTGATAATCCCGCACACCCGTCACCAGCGTAGTATCTTTCGCGATGGCATACTTGGCAGCCAGCGCCCCCTGGTCATACTGCACCTGAAGGGAGGTATAGTTCATGTCGACCGTCCGTGGATAGACGAGCAGCTTATACGGCTGCTCGATGACTTTGTACCGTGCAACCCAGCCGAAAAAGTCCGTCGCCTTCACCTCAAGCGCAGATAATATATGCTCCCCACGCTGCAAATTCTCCAGCTCATATGTCCATTCGAACGAGCGGCGCCACCCCGCAAAAAAGAGGGTACTCGCGCTTCCTGCCGCAACCCGGTAAAAGCGTTCGTCCATATCCACTTCACGGACGACCAGGAACACAATCGGCAATATCGTACGGTTCCGGAAACGGACCGTCACCCTGGCCTTTCCCCCGTGATGCAACTTGGCCGGAGCAATCTCCCGATCCAGTTCGCCAATGCGGATCGGCATGACAGCAAGCAGGACGGAATACAGCAGGAAGGGCAAGAGCGCAAAGAAGACGAACCAGCTGACAAAGCCACCCTGGAACATCGCAAAACAAAACGTCAATGCAAGCAGGCCGAGTACCGTCAAA
This sequence comes from Lysinibacillus sp., assembly GCA_051874195.1. GTDB lineage: Bacteria > Bacillota > Bacilli > Bacillales_A > Planococcaceae > Lysinibacillus_B. Next base: position 4,917 of record JBJEFP010000001.1, read on the forward strand.
AGACGCCCGCCCTGCTTCACTACCTTTACTAGTCTCTCCCTTGCCTTCATGAATCCGTGAACCTTCTGACAGGCACCACGATCTGTTGGATGATCTGCCCGATTACCTGCTCGGGGGCAATTCCCTCATAGCGGGCTTCCGGCACCAGGATCAGCCGGTGCCCAAACACGAACGGCGCCAAATATTTTACGTCATCCGGCTTGACGAAGTCCCTCCCCTGCATGAATGCGTAGGCCTGGGATGCCTTCATCAGGGCCACGGAAGCCCGTGGACTGACACCGAGATAGACCCTTGGATGCTCGCGCGTCGCCCTGGCGATATCGACAATGTAGCCCTTCACGCCATCTTCTACATAGACCTGACGGACAGCCTGCTGCAGCATGAGCAGCTCGTCCACCGTCATGACAGCGCCGATTTCCTGGATTGGCTGCTTATTCTCAGCGCGCCGCAGCACTTCGACCTCCTGTTGGACAGACGGATAGCCCATTCTGATCTTCAATAAAAAACGGTCCAGCTGCGCTTCCGGCAGTGGATATGTTCCCTCATACTCAATCGGATTTTGCGTCGCCATGACGAAGAACGGCTTGGGAATCGACAGCGTTTCCCCGTCAACCGTAATGGATGCCTCTTCCATCGCCTCTAAAAGCGAAGCCTGCGTTTTCGGCGATGTCCGGTTGATTTCATCGGCGAGGATGATGTTTCCGACAATCGGTCCCGGACGGAATTCGAACTGGAGCGTCTTTGGATTGTAGATTGATACCCCCACTACATCAGATGGCAGTAGATCCGGTGTGAACTGGATACGCTTAAACTCGGCTCCGACCGATTTGGCAAGCGAGCGCACCATCATCGTCTTGCCGACCCCCGGCACATCCTCGAGCAAGACATGTCCACCTGCGAGAAGCGCCACGATGCTCAGCTCGGCCACCTCCCGTTTTCCTATCATGACTTTTTCTATATTTTCTATGACAGCCTGTATATGTTCCTGCATATGTAGCCTCCTTGAAGTTTTAAACAACAATTGTTTGAATTTTCTATATTACTCCAAGCATATCGAAAAGGGCTGGCGAATACAACTTATACAATGTTTTCCTTATAGCCGGTGCTGTAGAAGCAAGCATTGATGAAAGGGTTAAAGCGCCGTGAAGCTTTTCACATTCTTCATGCACAAAAAGCCACATGGGTGCCGGGGTGACTATATGGATGTTCGGTATGTATCGTTGCGCCGCTTCAGGTTGCTTATGTAATTCACTTGCAAAGACTGCCTTAATAAACGATTTCTCACGACAGCCGCCATATCTCCTTCGAATTGGATGCCTTTGATCAGGATGTGCTGGCGCTTGTTGACGAGCACCCTCTTCTGGGCCGGCACTTTTTTCTTCCTATCCCGCTTCTGCCGTTGCTGCCGGTTGAAGTCATCAAGAGAACGTCCATCATTCATGAGGGTGAACGCCTCGTCCCTCTTCAAGCACCTTTTTGTATGTCCATATACATTGCCTCCTATAGAGCCTATACGCGTCGTTCTCATCACTCGGCCTCCTCCTGCCAAATAGTACTCCTTCCATATGAAGAAAGCCGTGCTGCAAGAGACGCAGCACGGCTGAAGGAATGCTTGGGAAAAGAGAGGCTCTGCATGAGAAAACGCCTGGCGCACCCTCTTCCTCGGTTCCTTTATTTCCAGAAGTCATCGAATATTGTGATTGGCAGGTGGCGTTTATGCTGAGAGCGAAGGTAATGCCCCTCCAGCACCTTTTGCACATCTTCCGGAATTTCCTTGCCCTCCAGATAATCGTCTATCTGCTCGTACGACAATCCTAATGCCACCTCATCCGGCAGGGAAGGACGGTCCTCCTCCAGATCCGCTGTCGGCACCTTTAGGTATAGATGCTCTGGGCAATTCAAATGGGCCAGCATCTGTTTGCCCTGGCGCTTATTCAGGCGGAAGAGCGGCATCAGGTCCGCACCGCCATCCCCGAATTTCGTGAAGAATCCGGTAATCGCCTCGGCTGCATGGTCGGTACCCAGTACGACGGCGTTATGCATCGCCGCAATGGAATACTGCACCTTCATGCGTTCGCGGGCCTTCTCGTTGCCTTTTGCAAAATCGCTCAGCTCGACACCGGCAGCCGCCAAGGCGCGTTCGCTGGCATCCACCGCCTCTTTAATGTTGACTTGATAAATCTTGTCCGGCTGGATGAAGTCGAGCGCATCCTGGCAGTCCTGTTCATCCGCCTGCACTCCGTACGGAAGGCGCACGGCGATGAACGCATACTTCTTCTCGCCGGCCTCTTCATTCAGCTCGTCTACCGCCAGCTGCGCCAGCTTGCCTGTCAGCGTGGAATCCTGCCCGCCGCTGATACCCAGCACAAAACCTCTGATGAAGCTATGCTTTTTCGCATAAGCCTTCATGAAATCAATGGACTTGCGTATTTCCTCCTCCACATTGATTTCGGGCATTGCATGTAACTCTTCGATTATCTGCTTCTGTAAATCCGACATAATAAAGTCCTCCTTACCGATTTTCGAGTGCTTCTACCATCTCACGCGCCTCTTGGATATTGCGCATCTTGTTATCCCAGCATTTTTGGCTTAAATCGACAGGGTACTCCTCCGGGTTCAACGAGCGTTTGTACTCATCCCACAGCAGCTCCAGGTTTTCCGAAGCGTATCGGCGCATTTCCATGAGCGTCGGGCTCTCATACACGAACTCCCCATCCTTGATCGCTTCCACATGAAGGTTCTTCGCCTCGAAGTTCGTGACGAATTTGGATACGAATGTATGCACGGGATGGAACATTTTCAAATGCTCCTCCGCCTGCGGGTTTTCATCCGCCATGGCGATGTAGTCCCCCTCCGATTTGCCATTCGTTTTATTGATGATGCGATACACGCGCTTCAAGCCCGGCGTCGTTACCTTTTCGGCATTGGCCGAAATTTTTATCGTATCTTCCATTACCCCGTTTTCGTTCTCGATAGCCACCATTTTGTAGACAGCTCCCAAAGCGGGCTGGTCATAGGCCGTGATGAGCTTCGTACCGATTCCCCACATATCGACGCGTGCACCCTGCGCCTTCAAGTTTAGAATCGTATACTCATCGAGGTCATTGGAAACGATGACCTTCGCATCCGGGAAGCCGGCCTCATCCAGCATTTTGCGCGATTCCTTTGATAAGAAGGCGATGTCCCCGCTGTCCAGACGGATGCCGATGAAGTTGATTTTGTCCCCCAGTTCCTTTGCTACCTTGATTGCTGTCGGGACGCCTGATTTTAGTGTGTTATAAGTATCCACTAAAAATACGCAGTCACGGTGGCGTTTTGCATAGGAATGAAATGCTTCATAGTCGCTCTTGTATGCCTGTACAAGCGCATGGGCGTGCGTGCCCGCCACAGGAATATCGAACAACTTCCCTGCACGGACGTTCGATGTGGACTCGAAGCCGCCGATTACGGCTGCTCGCGCTCCCCAAAGCGCAGCATCCATCTCCTGGGCCCGGCGAGTACCGAACTCCATCGCCACTTCCTCCTTCACCACCTGCTTGATCCGACTTGCCTTCGTCGCAATCAGCGTCTGGAAATTGACGATGTTCAGCAGGGCCGTCTCTACCAGCTGCGCTTCCACGAGCGGCGCTTCAATGCGGACGATCGGTTCATTCGCGAAGACAAGCTCGCCCTCCGCCATGCAATACATGGAGCCGGTAAAGCGGACATCCTTCAAATAGGCCAAGAAGTCTTCCTGATAGCCGAGCTCATCGCGTAAGTATGCCAAATCTGATTCCGTGAAGCGGAAGTCCCTTAAGTAATCCAGCATGCGCTCGAGCCCCGCGAAAATCGCATAGCCGTTCCCGAACGGCAGCTTGCGGAAGTACAGTTCAAAGACGGCCTTACGGTTATGGATGCCATCTGCCCAATAACTCTCCGCCATATTGATTTGATAAAGGTCCGTGTGTAGCACTAAGCTGTCATCTTCATATCTCGATTTCATTAAAAGTCCCTTCTTCCGAAACATAATTAGTCATAGTATACACCATTTAGCCCGCAACAAGGTACGCAACCTGCTCAACTGACAAAAGTTATCAGAATTCTCCTTGCATATTCCTCCCACACGTTTCTCTTCCCCGTCCTTTTCAAGAAAAACACTGGTTCTTTTCTGTGTTTTCCAGACGTTCTTCATTTTCTCTAAATAGGATTTCGAACCCCCGCTTCCAAGACTTCTCCTTTTATATCATTTTTAGATAAATTCCATCGATTTTATATGTAAGTTTTTCTTACACAAAAGTATTGATTTTCCAGACGCAAACACATAATATGTTAATTAAACTAACATAAGGGGTTGTTGAGCATGAAAAAAATCGAAGCAATCATCCGTCCGGAGGTTTTTCCGGCGGTGCGTGAAGGTCTGGCACGAGAAGGCATCGATGGATTGAGTATCTCCGAGATTGCAGGTGCGGGCCGGCAGGAAGGTCGTACCGGCCTGTTCCGCGGCAACTCCTATTCCATGGAATTTTCGCAAAAACTGAAACTTGAAATGATTGTGGACAATGCCAAGGTGCAGCCGATTGTCGACGTCATTTTACGCGATGCTTCCACTGGAGAAATAGGCGACGGCAAAATTTTCATCTATCCGGTGGAGCAGGCCATCCGCATCCGCACGAAGGAAGTCGGCTCTGTCGCAATCGATTAAAGGGAGGCGAAGTATATGACAAACGAAGCGTTGGAACTTTCAATCAATCTAGTCTGGGTCATGCTCGGCGCCATATTGGTGTTCTTCATGCACGCAGGATTTGCTATGGTCGAAGCGGGATTCACCCGCTCCAAAAACACCGTCAATATTTTAATGAAAAATGTGCTGACCATTTCAATCGGCGGCATCGTTTATTTCCTCATCGGCTACGCCTTCATGTTCGGCGACACGGCAGGGGGCTTCATCGGGACATCCGGCTTTGCCCTGCAAGGTGTGGATGACGTTGCATTCTTCGTCTTCCAGGCAATGTTCGCCGCTACGTGCGCAACCATCATCTCCGGAGCAGTTGCCGAACGTGCAAACATCCTTGCCTATATGGCGGTCGTCGTCATCATGACAGCGTTCATCTACCCGGTCGTCGGACATTGGGTATGGCAGGGGGATGGCTGGATTACAGCGTTGGGCTTCATCGACTTCGCCGGCTCGACAGTCGTCCATTTGACTGGTGCAGTAGGTGCATTGGTGGCGGCGGCAATCATCGGACCGCGCCTCGGTAAATACGAGGGCACACGCATCAATGTCATCCCGGGCCATTCGATTCCGTTAGGTGCATTAGGTGTATTCATCCTTTGGCTGGGATGGTTCGGATTCAACGGCGCCTCCACACTGGCGGCCGACCCTGAATTGGTCCCTTCCGTCATTGCCAATACATTTTTATCTGCTTCAGCTGGTGTGATTGCAACAGCTTTCTATACAAGATTCCGCTACGGCCATATTGATGGCTCCCTGACACTGAATGGTGCGTTGGCCGGCCTGGTCGGTATTACAGCCGGTGCCGCAAATGTCTCGTTGGCAGGCGCCATCGTCATCGGTGCCATTGCCGGCCCTCTATTGGTGGAAGGGGTGCGCTTCATAGAATGGAAGCTGAAGGTTGACGACCCAGTTGGAGCAGTAGCAGTTCACGGGTTATGCGGCATCTGGGGCACATTGGCGGTCGGATTGTTCGACGTGGCTGGCGGCGGTGGCCTCTTCTACGGCGGCGGCCCACAATTGCTGGGTATCCAGGCAATCGGCGTATTAGCAGTCATCGCCTGGACCTCCATCACCGTAGGCATCAGCCTTGGCGCCATTAAAATGTTCGTTCCATTACGCGTGTCACGTGAAGAGGAAATAGCCGGACTCGACCTTGCGGAGCATGGTTCCCAAGCCTACGAGTACCAGCAGGATGTCTTCCGGGGGCTTGCCGGCAAGAGCGATACATTTGCACAGCGCTTGACGACACTGGGTGCAAAGCCCCCTTCCGTACGGGAGAAGCAGGTGTAGTTCTCGAGGCGTTTCCCGATTCCTTCCGTGCACCGTCCCCCAAGTGGTGCACGGAACCCAAATCTTTCAAACATAATGACAGAAAACTCGCCCCGTGAGTTTTCAAGTGCAGGCAGAGCCCCCCTGAGCTTTGCCTGCATTTTTTTTGCGTTATAATAAGAAATGGATTCTTCGCGGCGGCAGCAAGAAGCATCGTGGAGAAAATTAGAGTTAGGAGAATGGCTTGTGAACTTACAACCTGCAATCGAATTACATGACGTCTGCTTCACAGTAAAGGAACGTCCAATTTTACACAATCTCGACGGTGTCTTCTTCAAAGGAAAAATCACTACCCTCGTCGGTCCTTCCGGTGCCGGGAAGACGACACTCCTCAAGATGTGCAACGGACTGCTCGCTCCTACAAGCGGACATGTCATCGTAGACGGGCAACCGATTGAGGCATATGAGCCGACGCGCCTCCGTCGAAAAGTCGGCATCGTCCTGCAGAGCGCACCCATCCTGCGGAGCACCGTCTATGAAAACCTGGCGCTACCAAGGATGCTGCGCGGTGAACACCTGTCAGAGGAGGAGGCAGCCTCATTCCTGGAGGACGTCCAGCTCGATGCTTCGTTTCTGCACCGTGAGGCAACCGAGCTGTCAGGCGGCCAAAAGCAACGGCTGGCCATTGCCCGAACACTCATCAATAAATCAGATATTTTACTGCTCGATGAAATTACATCAGCCCTGGATCCGGCCTCGGTAAAGGAAATCGAGGAGCTCATCCTACAAATCAATCGCAACTACGGCGTGACGGTCATCTGGATTACCCATAACCTGAAACAGGCGCGCACGCTGAGCGACTTTGTGTGGTTTTTACAGGAAGGAAGGCTCCTGTTGACAGGCGAGCCCTCCATACTGGAGCATTCCGACATCCCTGCCGTCCAGCAATTTTTGAACGGAGGTGCGCGATGACATACGGTACACTCTCTTTGACGCTCATTTTCATCTTCATTCCTTTCGTGCTATCAAAGGCGCTGAAGCTCGGCCTGGAGAAGGATATCACCATCGCGACTGTCAGATCGGTGATTCAGCTTCTGGCCATTGGATATATCCTGCACTTCATTTTCGAGGCAGACAGCTACCTTTACATGCTGCTAATCATTCTGTTGATGATTACAGCCGCGACACTGAATGCACGCAAAAAGGGGGAGGGCATCCCCGGCATTACCGGGAAGATCGTCATTACCCTCATCACGGTCGAACTGGTGACACAGGGCGTCCTGCTAGGCTTCGGCATCGTACCGGCGACCCCGCAGTACATCATCCCTATCAGCGGCATGATGATCGGCAATGCCATGGTGCTGTCCGTCCTGTTCCTGAACCGCTTCCGGGCAGAGCTTGAGGCAAATGAAAATGAAATCGAGCTGATCCTGTCGCTTGGAGGCACACCGAAGCAGGCCGTACACCGGCATTTAATGAGCTCCATCAAGGCGAGTATGATCCCTACCATCGAATCACAAAAGACGATTGGCCTTGTCCAGCTGCCCGGCATGATGAGCGGCCAGATCATCGGAGGAGCCGACCCCATCCAGGCTGTTCAATTTCAGATCCTCATCATTTTCGCCTTATTGACATGCGCAACCTTGTCAAGCGTCATGTTAGGGTTCCTCATCTATCCGACCCTGTTCAATGAACGGATGCAGCGAATCAGCGTTTTGAAAAAATAATGTTTCCAAAAAAGGAAGGGTAAATAGCGGCTATGTTATAATTTATGGAAAGAAAGCGAGGGATTGCGGATGGCATTACGCGATGTATTCATCAATTTATCGAACAATGAAGCACTTAATACAGCGGCACAGAAATACGGGTTGAAGCTCGGCGCACAAAACGTCGTTGCCGGTACCAACTTGGAAGAGATGATTGGAAGTGTAAAAAAGCTGAACGCTGACGGCATGGAAGCGACAATCGACCATCTCGGGGAATTCGTGTTTGACGAAGCCGTAGCGATGCAGGCGAAGGACGACATCCTGGAAGTCATCGATGCAATCAGAGAACACCAGCTGAACGCCCATATCTCGGTGAAGCCCTCAAAGGTAGGACTGGATATCGACATTGACTTTTGCTATGACAACCTGCGGGAAATCGTCGAATATGCCGACCAGCACGGCATATTCGTGAACGTGGATATGGAGGACCATTCACGCCTGCAGCCGACATTGGATATGGTGGAAGAGCTGAATAAGGTGTTCGACAATGTCGGCACCGTCATACAGGCATGCCTTCTCCGCTCCAAGGAGGATATCGAAAGATTCACAGACTACCGCCTTCGCATCGTGAAGGGTGCCTATCAGGAGTCCGAAGAAGTGGCGTATCAGGATAAACTGGACATCGACATCAACTTCCTGGAGCTGATCGAGTATCACCTGCTGAATGGCAAGTTCACATCAATCGCTACACACGACCATAACATCATCAGCCATGTAAAGCGGTTTATCGACGACCATAATATCCCACCCGAGAAGTATGAGTTCCAGATGCTTTACGGATTCCGTACCAACCTGCAGAAGGAGCTTGCGAAGCAGCACCATTTCTGTACGTATGTGCCATTCGGGGAGGACTGGTACGGCTACTTCATGCGGCGCCTGGCAGAACGGCCGCAGAACATCAACCTGGTGACAAAGCAGGTATTCAATAAAAAGACGAACACCATTCTTGCCGTCGCCGCAGGAGCCTTCCTTCTTGGGCGCCTGTCGAAACGAAACTAACAACATTCCGGACTCCGAGGAGGCAGCCCTGCCCTCTCGGAGTCTATTTGATTTCCCCTCATTCGCTCCCTCCAATGAGGAGGAAACTCCAGCCAAACACACCCTCGACAGGTGCTGCCGAAAAGTAAATGCCGGCACGAAAGCTGGAGGCTCGGCCACCGTTTTCCCTTACGTATGATTTTCACGATGCCCCATTAAAATAAAAAACGGCGGGTTCTCCCGCCGCCTCATTTATTCCATCCCTTTTCCTTGAAACGCTGTATCGCTTCAATACGATTGCCGACGCCCAATTTATCAAGAATGGTGGAAATGTAATTACGCACCGTTCCCGCCGATAGGTACAATTCGGCAGCTATTTCCTTCGTCGTCTTGCCTTCTGCGACGAGCTCCAGCACCTGGCTTTCACGGTCCGTCAAAGGATTCTCGCTGTCATCCTCATAAACGAAGTCCACCAGCTCCGGGGCATAGATGCGCCGCCCATCCATGATGATCCGAATGGAATTGACAAGCTCCTCAATCGGACTGTCCTTCAATAGATAGCCCCGCACACCCGCTTTCCGCGCACGTTCAAAATAGCCGGGGCGTGCAAATGTCGTCAAAATGACTATCTTGCAGTCCTCCTCCTTCAAAGCTTCCGCCGCATCCAGCCCTGTCTTCACCGGCATCTCGATATCCATGATGCAGACATCCGGCTTCAATCTCTGAACCTGCTCGATTGCTTCTTCTCCATTTTTGGCAAGTCCCACGACTTCCATATCTTCTTCCAGACTAAGCAGCGACTTCATTGCGCCGAGCAGCATCCCCTGATCCTCTGCAATCACAATTCGAATCATGCTTCTTCACTTCCTTTTTTGATGTGTAATGGCCACAGGAATACGTATCACCAGCTCCGTACCATCACCCTGTTTCAACTCCAACGTTCCATTAATGAATTCAATGCGCTCCTGCATCCCCTTCAGACCGCTTCCCGTCGGAGAGAACTTCTTTTCAATGCCTATCCCATCATCCTTGATGGAAAGAGTAAGCTCATTTTCATTTTGAAGCAGCGTCACCGTACAAGTCGTTGCCCGGCTATGCTTCACCACATTGGTCACCGCTTCCTTCAGACACATGCTGACCACATTTTCATAAAGGACGGGGAGTTGAATGGCCTTCGGGTCTCCAATCAGCTTCAGCTCTATTTGTGCAGCATTCAAGATTTGCTCCACACGGTACAGCTCCTCTTCAATCCGCACAGCCCGCATGTCCGCAACCAGTTCACGCACCTCTTTCAATGCACTGCTAGCCGTCTGTCGTATATCCTTGATTTCACTGATGGCCTGCTGCGGATTCTTCTCTATCAAACGCGCAGCCAAATCACTCTTCAGCCCAATCATCGACAGCTTCTGCCCCAATGTGTCATGGAGGTCCCGCGCGATACGTTGGCGCTCCTCATGGATGATCAGCTCCGAAATCCGGTCCTTCGCCGTCTCCAATTGACTCTCCAGATTCTCCCGTCTATTCCTTGTATACAGGGTGAACGGTAGCAGTACGACGCCGATTACCGTAATGATGATGAAGGGTGTCTGCGTAAGGAACAGGTCCAGGAAGATGAAATACCCGGCTACAATCGAGAGCACCGTGAAGCCGATATGGAGGCCGTACATGATGTAGAAGCCCACCGTCTGCCGGATATTCCCGATGAAGAATGCCGTGAATAGAGACAGGTAGATGTAGCCGAACATCAATGTCATCGCAACGTTCAATACAATTTGAAAGCTGATCCACATATAGACCAGGCCTGTCTTTGCCTGGAAAGAAAACTTGTGACACAGCAAATAGAGCAGAATCATTACGAGGCCGAGGCCGACGTAAAGAGGGCTGAAGCTGCGTACAATGAAGAAGAACGGCATGATGCAGAAAATAATCCATATGTAGATGCTCAGCCATGGGCTTTTAGGAATAATACTATACCAGCTTTGCATAATATCCTCACTTCTTTTTCTTTTATTATAGCAAAAGGGCCGCCTGCAAAACACCACGCCTCTCTTACAGGCTAAATTCCGCCCCATCAAAGAAAATCGGCATATTGATGCGACTGTCTCGGGAGCACTATTCCTTGGTCGATGTCAGTAAGCAAACAGAGCTGCCCAGAAAGTTTCGGCTTTCTGAACAGCTCCTCCGTCCAAATTTTTCAAAATCCCTTTACGTTCTTAGGCGGCCTTGGATTGCTGCTTGGATCGGTTTGCAATGATTGCCTCCGCCTCTTTGAACGTAATGAATTTCTTATGCTCCGGATCATACAGCTTATAGCGAATCGATTCCAGGCTTGTCGTCAATGTAATCGTCGTCGCTTTTTGTAACGGTGGAACCGCTTCATGCGCCGCTTCCAAATGATAGTTCGGTACACGCGGGGACAGATGGTGGACATGGTGGAAGCCGATGTTCCCCGTAATCCACTGCAGAAGCTTCGGCAGCTTGTAGTAAGAGCTTCCTTCAACCGCCGCCTTTACGTAATCCCAGTCTTCATTGTATTCGAAATAGGAGTCTTCATACGTATGCTGGATATAGAACAGCCAGATGCCTAGCGCCCCTGCGATAAACAATGTGACACCGTAGACAAGAAGGACCGCCTGCCAGCTTGTCAGCAACATAAGGGAGCCTAAAATAACCGCCATTGTCGCTGTCGTCAGGTGGGTATTGATGCGTTCCTTTCTTTTAGCATCACTGCGGTTGACTCTGTTCAGTACGAGGACCATATAGATTGGCCCCAATCCGAACATGACGATCGGATTTCGGTAAAGACGATAGCCAAGTCGCCCCAGCTTCGATTTCTCCATGTACTCATCAACTGTCAACATGTCGATATCGCCAATGCCCCGCTTGTCCAAGTTCGAGCTCGTCGCATGGTGGATTGTATGCTCGCGCTTCCACTTTTCATATGGGAAGGAGGTCAATACACCTGTCACAAACCCGACGTAATCATTCGCCTTTTTATTCTTGAAGAACGAACCGTGCGTGCAGTCATGGAAAATAATGAACGTCCGGACTACAAATCCAGCCGCCACCACGCTGCAGGCTACCGTCAGCCAAGGGGAGTACTGCAATAAATAGAAGCCTAGTGCCCATGCCGCCATCAATGGGACAAGCGTATTCACCATCTGCATGATGCTTTTACGTTTTTCCGACTTGGCAAACGGCGCTACGTCTTTTCGCAATTTTTTAGTTTTTTCTGCATCTGTCATTATTGTTGCCATATGAATCCCTTCTTTCTTTCTAGTAATTCGTTATAAGTATTATAAAAAGAAAGTGGTATGACCAGTAGAGGCAAACATCATTTCTTTTATATGACAGTTGTCATGTTACACAGATGAGTAGACTCGAGTAAGTATTGCTTCATAGCTATCTATCAGCCCCTGGATGGGAAGGGGTCTGCTCACATAATAACCTTGGATTTGATCGCACCCGGCATCCTCCAGGTATGTAAATTGTTCTATCGTTTCAATTCCCTCTGCTACGACCTTTACATTCAGATGCTTGGCCATGGCTAAAATCGTTGTGACAATGGCCTCTCCCTTATCAGTGATGCCGATTTTACTGACAAAGGAGCGGTCAATTTTCAGGCAGTCGAACGGGAAATCCGACAAATAGGACAGCGATGAGTAGCCTGTCCCGAAATCATCAATCGCCACTGTAATGCCTAGCTCCTTCAATTCATTCAGCACAGGGATGATTTGCGCCCATTCGGACGTCATGCTTTCCGTAATTTCCAACTGCAGGCATGCCGGGTCCATCCCCGTTTCCTGCAGAACTTTCCCCACTTCTTCTACGAAGTTTTCCTGGTATAGTTGGCTGAGCGATAGATTCACCGCCACCTTCACCGGCCCGCCCTGCCTTTCCTGCCAACGCTTCATATCAGTGCATGCCATCTGAAGGACGGCGATGCCCAGTGGAATGATGAGGCCGCTCTCCTCGGCAATCGGGATGAACCGGTCTGGCGGGATTCTCCCCATCTTTGGATGCTGCCAGCGGACAAGCGCCTCCACCGACGGAATCCCCTTCGTCATTACGTCCAGCTGCGGCTGATACTCCAAAAACAGCTCGTTATTCGCCAGCGCTTTTTCCAGGTCATACTCAAGCTGCAGACGTTCCCGATTCTTCGATTCGATTTCGGCTGTATAGAATGCGGCAAGCCCATTTCCAGATGCCTTTGCCTCATTCAAGGCGAATTGGGCACATTTAATGAGCCTTTCCGTACGGCGGGCGTCAGTAGGGTAGACCGCGACGCCTGCCTGGAACTTCATATGCAGGGAATGGTGCTTCAGCTGAATAGGCTGTTCCAGACTTTGGCGCATGCTTTCGCAAATGCGCTCCACCTCGTCCGTACTTCCCTTGTTTATATAAACGATGAACTGGTTTTTCGAAAACTTCACGAGAAGCTCATCTCCCCCCAGCACGCTGCTGAACCGTTCGGCCAACGTGATCAGAAGGTCGTTCGTTTGCTTCTGCCCGAATGAAATTTCAATTGTGTCCAAACGTTCCACTTCCACCAGTAGAACAGCCAGCCGCTTTTTCGAACCGGCCGTGTCTTCCTCTAGCCGCTCTTCCAAATACCGATGATTCGGCAGTCCCGATACCTCATCGTAATAAGCCATCTTTTGCATGCGCATCTCTGAGATTTCCAGTTTTTTATATGGACGCTCCACTGAGGCATAATAGATGCCGTAGAACAGCGTGAAGAAGGTACATACCTGGCTCATTTCCCCTATAAAATAATAGGCGTCCTTGTAGGAGGTGGATATGCTGAAAAGCACGTTTCCAATCAGGAAGTAGGAAGTCGCAATCAGGAATAGGAAATTCTTTTTCCGGGACCACTTGAAGTTGCCAATCAGCAGCAACAGCAATACCAGCTGGACGACAATAGCCGTCGTCTGCAAAATCAGCTTCAGATTGAACTGGGCAAACATTTTTTGAATAAATGGCGCCTGCCAGAAACAGCCCATGACAAACGCAAGGGCTATGGTGATGGAGGCCAAAAACACCCACTTCCGGTAGCCGAAGTTGATTTTTCGATAACGGATTGAAAAGGTGACAATCATACCCAACGGCAGCAGGTTATGGGTCATCATATCGAACAGGTCGGCAAACTGCCCATACTCGTAATAAAAACGGCTCGGCATGCCCTCCATTGTAGTGATATGGACAACCTGGAATACGCTGATGGTAAAAAACAGCGCACCCATATGTACATTCTTAATATCCAGATTAAAGCGGGTCGAAAACCATATTTGAATGCCGACGGAAATGATGGCCACCAGCATGAACATCTGAACGATGATCTTCAATGTCGTCAAATTGCTGTCGCCTACTGCCCCATAAACCGCATCATAATTCAGAAAGCCGAGCATTAACAAGGCATTGACCAGCAGGAAAGTTCGTATATGCCGGAAGACGAATCCTTTCTCCTCTGTTGTGCTCATATCACACCCCCTATTTATCAGACTATTCTATCTTTATGATATACCGAAAATAGAGATGCGTATATGTTTTTCTTGTTTTTTACAATTCCAGCTGGTATAAGTCCAAATCAAGCCATTTCTCGAATTTATATCCTACATTCTCCAATGTTCCTTTATAGATGAAACCTAGCTTTTCGTGCATGCGCTTGCTGCCCTCGTTGCCTGCATCGATGCAGGCAATCATCGTCTTATAACGGCCTTTCCGCGCCTCTTCAATCAACCGGATCATCAACGCCTTCGCGATGCCTCGTCGCTGAAAGCCCTCATGGACGTAGACGGAATTTTCGATTGTATGCTGATAGGCGATATGAGGACGGAATTTGCCGTAGGTAGCGTAGCCTGCGACTTCACCCTCGTGCTCATAGACGAGCACCGGCTCTCCCGCTTCTAGCTTCCCCTCAAACCAGGATATGCGTTCCTCCAATGTCTGCTCTTCATATAAATAGATGGACGTACTATGGCGAATATTATAATTAAAGATTTCTAATATACTAGCTACGTCTTCACGTGTCGCCTGTCTAATCATCGCTTTTTCCTCCTCATGATTGAAAAAGCCCCTGCAAAAAGCAGGAGCGGTAACTCTATTATACATTAAAATACCTTGCATCCGGATGGGCAAAGACAATGGCGGATACACTCGCTTCCGGTTCCATCATGAAGCCTTCCGTCAGTTGGACGCCGATGTCCTCCGGCTTCAACAGTTTGAACAGCTTCTCCTGGTCCTCCAGATTCGGACACGCCGGGTAGCCAAAGCTGAAGCGCTGCCCCTGGTATTTCGCCGCAAAGCGGTCACGCATCGTAAAGTCCACGCCGTCCGGGAAGCCCCATTGGTCGCGGATTTCCTGATGGATGCGTTCTGCAAAGCCCTCAGCAAGCTCCAGTGCCGTCGCCTGCAGGGCATGGCTCTCTAGGAACTTGCCGTCCTCCTTCAGTGCACGTGCCTTCTCCGATACACCATGGCCCGCTGTCACCACCATCAGCGCGATGTAGTCCATCTCGCCGGAGTCCTTTGTTTTCAGGAAGTCCGCCAGACACAGGTGCGGCGCTTTTTCCTGGCGTGGGAAGGTGAAGCGTTCAATCTCCGTTATGCCATCCTCCGCATAGACGATGACATCATCCCCATCCGCCTGCGCCTTGAAGAATTGATACATGCCAGACGGCTTCAGCGTCTGGTCGTTCAAATAGCCGTCGACAAGCTCTTTCAGCTGCACAGCACGCTCCTCGCCCTCGGCAATTGCCTTTTCTACATTCGCCTTGAAGCCGAGGTGATGACCGATCAATGTACGCATGTTGACATAAGGGTATAGATGCGGCACCGCATAGTCACGCTTCACATGGCGTACGAGGTCGCGCGGTTCAAAGACAGGGGCATCCGCTACAGTACGTACCGGTTTCTCCACATCGGCAATCGGGCGCTGTGCACGTTTGCTGTCTGCCTCCAGCCGTTTTTCGATGGATGCCTTCAATTCTTCCTCAAGCTTCACTCGCTCGACCGGGTTGACCAGGCGGTTTGCCACTTCCAAGCCTTCCATCGCATCCTTCGAGTAAATGACAGGCCCATCATAGTTCGGCGCAATCTTCGTTTCCGTAAAGCGGCGTGAAAGCGCGGCACCGCCTACCATGATTGGTACATTGATGTCTGCTTCCTTGAAGTCCTGCGCAGTCAGCACCATTTGCTGGGCGGATTTCACAAGAAGTCCAGACAATCCTACAAAATCAGGCTTCTCTTGGCGGATGGCCTCAATGAGAGCAGCTGGGGTTACCTTAATGCCTAAATCGACGACCTTAAAGCCGTTGTTCGATAGGATGATGTCCACCAGGTTTTTCCCGATATCATGCACATCCCCCTTTACGGTAGCGAGTACCATCTTTCCTTTGCTCGCCGATTCCTCCGATTTTTCCATGAACTGCTCGAGATGCGCCACCGCTGCTTTCATAACACCGGCGGATTGCAGTACTTCCGCAACGATCAACTGATTGTCATTGAACAGGCGACCCACTTCGGCCATTCCTTCCATCAGCGGCCCATTGATGATTGCAAGCGGTGTATCATACAGTTTCAATGCTTGATTCAAATCATCGATCAGGCCTTCCTTCGTCCCCTCCAATATGTAGTAAGCCAGGCGCCCCTCTACTGTTTCGGGCAACGATACAGCCGTTTTTTCTTTCTTTTTCCCCCGGTAGAACTCTGTAAAGTCAGCCAACGTCTGATCGTTCGTATGGAAAATCAGGTCATTCGCCAGCTTGATTTCCTCCTCCGGTATCGAAGCGTAACGCTCCAGCTTCTCCGTATTGACGATTGCATAGTCGAGACCGGCCTGTGTACAGTGGTATAGATAAACTGCATTCAGCACCTCACGTCCGACCGGCGGCAATCCGAATGAAATATTGCTCACCCCGAGCACCGTCAGCGTATGCGGCAGCTTCTCCTTGATCAGGCGTATTCCCTCGATTGTCTCCTCCGCGGCACCGATGTACTGCTCATCCCCCGTACCTACAGGGAACATGAGCGGGTCAAAGATGATATCCTGCGGCGCCAAGCCCCATTTTTCCGTCAGCAATCGATAGGAACGTTCCGCCACTTCCAATTTCCGTTCGCGTGTTACCGCCATGCCTGTCTCATCGATTGTGCCAACAACCACAGATGCCCCATATTTTTTCACAAGTGGCATGACGGCGTCGAACCGCTCTTCCCCGTCCTCCAGGTTGATGGAGTTGATGATCGCTTTCCCCTGGCAGAACTTCAGCGCTTCCTCCATCACCCTTTCATCCGTCGAGTCGATGACGATCGGCACCTTCACCTTCTTGACGACTTCCGGCATGAAGCTGCGCATGTCCTCCACTTCATCGCGGTCCGGGTTGGCCAGACAGATATCCACTACATGGGCACCGTTCTTCACCTGTGCACGTGCGATTTCCGCCGCCTCCTCGAACTTACCGTCGATGATCAATTGCTTGAACTTGCGAGACCCGATGACATTCGTGCGTTCCCCGATAAAGAGCGGGCGCATCGAATCATCATACTGCAGCGGCTCGATGCCCGATACAACATGGCCATGCGTCTGCTCCGGACGCTTGCGCGGCTTATAGCCTGACACCGCTTCCCGGATGGCCGCAATATGGGCAGGCGTCGTACCGCAGCAGCCTCCGACGATATTCAACCAGCCTTTTTCCGCAAAGCCCCTCAGCTTCTTTGAAAGTGAATCCGGCGTTTCGTGATAGCATCCCTCTTCATCCGGCAGGCCTGCATTTGGATAGCAGCTGACATAGCTTGTCGCCAGCTCCGACAGCGAGCGGATATGGTCCGTCATGAACTCCGGGCCTGTCGCGCAGTTCAGCCCGACCGATAATGGATTGATATGTTCAATTGAAATATAGAATGCTTCAATCGACTGGCCGGCAAGCGTCGTTCCCATTGGTTCAATCGTGCCGGAAATCATAACCGGCAGTTCTATGCCCAGCTCATCGAACGCACGCTTGATGCCGATTGTGGCCGCCTTTACGTTCAGCATGTCCTGACTCGTTTCCAGCAGCACAAGATCCGCACCCGCCTTAACCAGGGCATGCGCCTGCTGGTAGAAGTTCTCCTCCAGTTCCTCGAACGTGATGCCTCCTGTTACCGAAAGCGTCTTTGTCGTCGGCCCCATGGCACCTGCAACGAAGCGCGGCCATTCCGGTGTTGTGAACTCTGCAGCCGCCTCTTTTGCCAGTTCCACAGCCCGCGTGTTGATTTCATCCGCCTTATGGCCGAGCCCATATTCATTCAGTACAAGCGGGGTGCCGCCGAATGTATTGGTGCAGATGATATCAGCACCTGCCTCGAGATAGGCCCGATGCACCTTTTTGATGACATCCGGCCGAGTCAGCACCAGATTTTCATTACAGCCGTCGAGCTCTTCTCCACCGAAGTCCTCGGGTGTCAGATTTTCATTCTGGAGCATCGTCCCCATCGCACCATCGATGATTAATATGCGCTTTTCAAGTTGTTCGTAGATTGGGTGGTTAAGCATTTGTCTGTACTCCTTTATACTGTGCATCCAGTTCTTTTACATAATCCATCAACTGCAGTGTCATGTCATACCGCAGGAATGGGGTAATTAAATAAATTCCATTGAAGTATTCGCAGGCCGTATCGAGCAGTTCCTTCGCAATGGCTACTCCCTCTGCCGCCGCTTTCTCCTTATTGTCGCCGCACGCCTTCATACGGGCCAGCACCTCATCCGACAGTTTGATGCCAGGAACTTCATGATGCAGGAACTCCGCACTTCTGAACGACGTCAGTGGCATGATGCCGATATAGATTGGCGCCTCCAGATGCTTCGTCGCCTCATGGATTTCGATGATTTTTTCCTTTGAATAAACGGGCTGTGAGATGAAATAGTCGCAGCCATGCTCCAGTTTTTTCTCAAGACGCGCCACGGCGCGCTCCACCACCCGCACATTCGGATTGAACGCCCCCGCCACCGAGAAGTTGGCCTGTTTGCGCAGCGGCTTTCCGGAGAAGGAAATCCCTTCATTCAACTGCTTGATGAGGCTCATCAACTCCAGAGATGAAACGTCATATACACTCGTGGCTCCCGGGAAATCGCCCACCTTGGTCGGATCGCCCGTTACGACGAGGATGTCATGGAGCTCCAGGGCGTCAAGCCCCATCAAGTGGGATTGGAGGCCGATCAGGTTGCGGTCGCGGCATGTAATATGGGGCAGTGCCCGCACACCTTCCTTCATCAGAATCGATGACATCGCAATATTGCTGATGCGCGGCGATGCTAGTGAATTGTCCGCCATCATGATGACATCGGCGCCATTTTCATACAGCTCCTTTGCCCCTTTTACAAAGCCGTCGATTTCCAGGTGGCGCGGGGTATCCAGCTCGACAATCACCGAGCGTTCACGTCTGGCTTTTACATGCAGCGGCTCATGCTTCGGCGGCTCCGGCACACGGACGAATTCAGTCGTTGCCGGCTTCGGATTCTTTTCCAGTAGCGGCGTGAGCTTCGCCAGCCGCTTTTTCGTGGCCTCAATATGCTTAGGCGTCGTTCCACAGCATCCACCGATCAAGCGGACGCCCTGCTTTACGAGCTCTTCCGCGGCCCGGGCGAAATAGTCAGCCTCGGATTCATAGACGACACGGCCATCCTCTACATCTAAAAGAGATGCATTCGGATAGGCGGACAGGTAGGCCCTCTTTGGCAAATCCACCTTTTCAAATGCCTGGATTGTATGGAACGGACCGAGGCGGCAGTTGCTGCCGACAATGTCGGCGCCTAGGGCCTCAAGCTCCAGAAGGGCTTCCTGGAACGAAATACCGCCCTGCAGAATGCCAGGCTCATGCATGGATACTTGTGCGATGATCGGCTTGTCCGTCATGGCACGCACTGCTGTGACAGCGGCCTGTATCTCCTCGAAATCATAGAAGGTTTCCAGCAAAATGCCGTCAACGTCCCCATCAATCAGTACGTTCGCCTGCTCGCGGATGGCTGAGACAATCTCCTCTAGTGTCGCATCGCTTTTACGGATTCCTCGGATGCCCCCGATCGTCCCCAGCACGAACACCCCTTCGCCGGCCGCGTTTTTTGCCAAACGGATGGCCGCTTCATTGAATTCCTTCACGCGGTCTTCATAGCCGTAGCGCGCCAATTTGATGGCATTCGCTCCATATGTGTTCGTCTGGATGACGTCCGCCCCTGCGGCGATATATTGTTCATGGATTTTCTGCACCACTTCCGGCTTCGTCACATTCATCTCTTCATGGCAGTAGTCCAGCCCATATGAATAAAGCAGCGTGCCAATCGCACCATCCGCTGTTAATACACGCGTCTGCAACGCCTCAAGCAATCCCATTCATGCCCCTCTTTTCCCTAACTGAATTGTATGATTTTTCCGTCATTTACGACTAAAAGAAAAAGCCTTCTTTTACAAGAAGGCTAAAAATACAGTCCCTTCTCATCTTTCGGCAATCGCCGGCTGGATTTAGCACCTGACTTTACAGCTGGTTGCTGAAGCTTCGCAGGGCCAGTCCCTCAGCTTCTCTCGATAAGAAATATATTGAATTTTTAAAACAATTAAAAGAATCATAACTTTATCTGAAAGGGACGTCAAGACGTTTTTCAATAGTAAACGTTTTCATGTTTTATTTATTGTAAAGCTTCAAGAATTTGTTCAGCTGTCTTCCGGCCGTTTTGGATGCATGCCCCGATGCCTACACCGAAATAGGAGCATCCGGCAAGCAGCAGGTTCGGATAGCGCTCCGCCAAATCTTCCACGACGCAGCCCAACGCTTCATTGTGCGCCAGGTCGTAACGCGGCATTTGGTTGATCCATTTCGTCACATTCACCACTGTCGGCTCTTCCTCAATGCCAAGGCTCAGCTTTACGTCCTTTCGCGCCACTGCTACAAGCTCCTCATCCGTCATCGCTGCAAGCTCTTTGTAGCGAGGATTCACATTTTTATAAAAGAGCCTTACAAGAAGGCTGCCGTCCTTGGATGTATGCTTCCATTTGCGGCTCGTCCATGTGGAGGCGTCGCATACCAGATCACTGTTGTGGGATACGATGAAGCCCGTGCCATCTGCAGGCAGTACGCTGTCCGGCACATCAAAGCCAAGATACAACGTAATGGCCGAGGCCGTAGTGAAACGGTCCAGGTTTTTCTCCAATGCCTGATCGGACAGCACCTGCCGAACCATCGCATTCGGTACCGCCAGGACGACGACATCCGCCATGATGGTCTCTCCGTCAGCCTCCACTTGATAGCGGTCACCTTCTTTGGACACGCTATGAATCGCCGTATCTTTCATGAAGGTCACTTCAGGCAGGCTCTCTTCCAGCCGGTCAATCAGCGAAGAAAGGCCGTTTCGGAACGAGATGAATTTTCTATTCGCCGCCTTCTCGAACTGCCGCCTATTCGCCTCGAACCCCTTGATGATGCTGCCGTATTCATTTTTATAATCGACAAGGTACGGGAGCGTCGATGCAAGGGACAGCTGGTAGAGGTCACCGGAATACACCCCTGCAAGCACAGGGGCGATCTGCTTGCGCACAATTTCCTCGCCAAGGAAATACTCGAGGAACTCCCCGATGGAGCTCTCCTTCGTAAAGCCTGGATTCGGCATCTCCAGATCCTTCAACGCCCTCGCCTTCCCTTCCTCGGAGATGAGCGTACTGGCCCGGAGCGAGTCGATGCTCATCGGAATGCCGAATGTTGACCCTGACGGTATCGCATGCAGCTCGTTATTCGTATGGATATAAGAAACACCGGTTTCGTTGTACACAAGCTCCGTTTCAAAATCAAGCTCCCGCACCAGCTCAAGCACGCCCGGGTGACGCGCCACAATGGAGTCTGCGCCAGTCTCCATGATGAATCCCCCATCATATGCCGAATGGATTTTCCCGCCGAGGTATCCGTTGCGCTCAATCAAGACCAACTTCGCCTCGATGCCCTTTTCCTGCATCTGCCGCTTCAAATAATGCATCGTACATAGACCTGTAATCCCGCCGCCTACAACTGCTACTGTTTTCATATATCCATCTCCTATACATTCAAAATAACCTGAACCTAGTATAAACGTTTTTCAGGGTGAATACGTAAATGGTCTATTACAAAATAGCAACAAAAGCTAGCGGAAAAGCCGGCATGCCCCGCTAGATTCTCGCCTCCGGATAAGGCGCTTCTCTGTTGACTTTTGCATCCATCTGTCATTCCCCCACTGACCACGCACAAAAAGCCA
>JBJEFP010000002.1:0-1699 GCA_051874195.1 Lysinibacillus sp.
GCGTGATATCGTTTCGTTGAAAAGTGATCCAGAGGAACGAGAGCTGGCACACCAATTTTTCAAACATTTTTGTAAAATGAATCAGATAACAATGGAAGAGTTGCCAGAGCCTAATGGCGCATTAACACGTATTTAGACATTAGCCTAGGGATTACAAGAATGACAGGGAACCAACACTTTTTTACAGGTATAAAGGCAGAATAAATATTCATCACATTTTCCTCTACACAAGCTAAGTGAAGACCCGGTAATGCCAAGGTTCAGAGCGAGTGAGTCTGAATCAACTGAAAAGCGCTTCAAACCCTTTAGTAACGGGGGTTTGAAGCGCTTTTCTATTTCTGGGAAACCGTTAGAAGACAATGGGAAATGAAAAGCTTCTACACAAGAAGGATTTGTGGAAAATGGTAGTTAGTAAGGGAGTAAACCTTGCTTATAAGTAATGCCGCAATTTTAAGCAGTAATTACGATGATCAAAATAATTTGTTGGCTACTGAATCGCCTTCATTTAGGGCACCGTTATAACGGTGCCCTTTTTAGAATTATTTTACGCCTGGCACCCAACCGACTCTACGTTTCATCATGTCCATTAGCGGCTCTGGAATGTTGTTATCACGACTCATATCCATTTCGGTAATGACCGGTTCACCGGCTGCTACCTTTTCTACCCAGTGTGGTTCAATTAATAGCTCACGACCAAGTGCAAGTAGATCAGCACCTGTTTCCATCGCTTCTTTCGCATCTTCTGGTGAATAAATGGAACCGACGCCGATGAGCGGTAGACGTCCGCCCATCACGCGTTTTAAAATTTTGATGCGGTTGTCCTTTTCGCCGCTGTAACGGCGCGCTTCCGAACGGAAATCGCCTAATGAAATGTGTAAATAATCGAGCTCTTCATCCGCTAAACGATCTACAAGCTGGACCGTGTCATCTAGCGTGATTCCGTCTTCTTCAGGCTCTTCCGGGCTGAAACGATAACCAACGATAAATTGATCATCAGCATATTGTGCCTTTACGTGGTTTACACGATCGATAATTTCCAATAAGAATGTCATGCGTTTTTCAACAGAGCCACCGTAACGGTCTGTACGTTTATTTGTAAAGCCTGAGAAGAATTGTTGCAGCAAATACGTATTGGCACCGTGAATCTCCACGCCGTCAAATCCGGCTTCGATTGCGCGGCGCGTCGTTTCACCGAATGCTGCGACGATTTCCCCGATTTCTTCTACCGTTAATGCACGGGCCGCATCGCCATCTGCTGCAACGGTGTCACTTGCGCTGACGACATCGCCATTTGGCACAAGGTCACGCATTGCTTGGCGTCCACCATGATACATTTGTAAAATTGCTTTTGCGCCACCATCGTGAATCGCATCAGCAATGCGTTTTAAGCTTGGAATATAGTCATCGCTATGCGACGAGATCTGGCCTGGGAAGCCCTTCCCATTAGGAGTAACGTAAGCACATGCTGTAATCACCATACCGACGCCATATGAGCGCTCACGGTAATATGAAATCTCCGCATCTGATACTGTATCATCGGCATTTGCTGAGTAAGTTGTCATGGGCGCCATCACGTAACGATTACGAATTGTGACGCCGTTATTAAAGGTAAATGGTGTTAAAAAAGTTGTCATGTTATTCACTCCTTCTAAAACAAGAGTAAAGTTATCGGATTTGAAAGTCAAAGGTCGTGCTCCAC
>JBJEFP010000002.1:1799-3147 GCA_051874195.1 Lysinibacillus sp.
GGACATATCGCAGAACTGCATGGCAATGTTGTGGAGAGCATTTACGAGAAGATGCTTGGCGACGTGCTTTAGCAGATGCCGTCATCGTTAAAGGGCACGAGTTTACTAATAGCATTCATCAATCAACTTCTACATATGATATGGGGATGGGCATAATGAGGGATTTTATTCCGTAGGCTTTAGAGGGGGGACAGGAATTTATTACACATTATTTAACCTTACATATACGGAAAAACGGTGTAATTAAATTGAAAATATGTAAATAACCATAGAGAAGCGCGTGATTTCTATACGAATTATATGTGAATTGTATGGAAAAAAGTATAATAGAATAATATTATGTGATAAAATACATTTAAGTAATATTAAAACTATTAATAGGGAGCCATACAATGAAAAAGAAAATAAACTATCTAGCCTTACTTTTGGTGTCTATTCTTGTAATCGGTTGTACAGCGGTAGAAGATGCACCTGTTACAGAAGAAGAACCGGCGTCACAAGAGGTAACCACTGTTGATCCAGATGAAAGTGGCAACAAAGAAGAATCTGACACGACGGCTGTTGATGAGCCGGCAGAAGAAGAACCCACAGTAGAGGAAACACCGACTCAGACAACTGAAGAACGGTTCGCAGGATACAAGCTGATCGAAGTGGATGGTGGCGATTTATCAGGCTATCGTCAACCCAACGTCGTCGTTGACATTGGCTATGGAGACCGCGAGTATTGGGCATTTACGAATGAATACGGGCAATTGGTGCGCGTCATCGCCGATGAAATCATTCTGCAGGATGACGATAACGAACCTGTATTATCATCAGGCAGGTACTATTCTGACGAGGCCAAAGTTCCTGGCGTAGAAAGTGACAAGCTGGATGAAGGGCATGTCATTGCGGATTCGCTCGGTGGGGTATCGAATGCGTACAACATCACTCCGCAAAACAGTACACTGAACCGCCATGGTGACCAGGCCTACATGGAAGACGCAATCCGCAAAGCAGGTGGCGCCACTAATTTTGAGGCGATTATCACCTATCCAAATACCAAAACGCAGATTCCTTCCCATTATCAGTATACCTATACGTTGAGAGGCAACAAGATTGTTGATTCGTTCGACAATGTGAACCCGGATGAAGTCAATGAATCGTTAGGTTTGACAGGTGGCTCGTCATCTAGTACAGGTACAAAGCCGTCTAGTACGCCGGGAACAATCAAAGAAGGGGATATTTCCAGCGTTGACACTAACGGCAATGGGCAGGTGACGATCAAAGAGGCCAAAGACGCAGGGTTTACTATGCCTATAACGCGTGACCATTGGCTATACCCTTATATGCGAGATAACGACAATGA
>JBJEFP010000003.1:0-26723 GCA_051874195.1 Lysinibacillus sp.
CTGCAGTCGGAACAGGCGACCGTTCCGAGCGTATCCGCACATACAATTATCCACAGAACCGTGTAACGGACCACCGTATCGGTTTGACACTGCAAAAGCTTGACCAAATCGTCGAAGGAAAGCTTGACGAAATTATTGATGCTCTGATATTAGAAGAACAGGCTTCTAAATTAGAGAAGTTGAATCAAGATGTATAAGACAGTAGTAGAGGCCCTGAACGGGGCTTCTTCTTTTTTGACGGGTAAAGGTCGCGATGAAAATGCAGCTCGGTTGCTGCTGCAATACATTTTACGAACAAATTATTCAGGTCTGATGATGCGTGCCCATGATGTACTGTCCAAGGAGCAACTTGAACAGTTTGAGTCTTATGTGGAAGAGCATGCAAAAGGCCGTCCTGTCCAGTACATTATCGGCAGGGAAGAATTCTACGGGCGCGAGTTTCTTGTGGATGAATCGGTGCTCATCCCTCGGCCGGAAACGGAAGAGCTGATCGTCTGTGCCATCGATCACTGTCGGCAGCTTTTTGGAAATCGTCCCATTAAGCTTGTGGATATCGGAACGGGCAGTGGAGCCATTGCCATCACGATGAAAAAAGAAGTACCCCAGGCGCAGGTGACGGCCACTGATATTTCACCGGCCGCCCTGCAAACGGCGAAAAAAAATGCAGAAAGGCTTCATGCAGACATTGATTTCCGGTTAGGGGATCTAGCAGAGCCGATCCACACAGAAAAATGGGATGTCGTCTTATCGAATCCTCCTTATATCGCATTTGATGAAAAGGCCGAAATGTCGGAAGTGGTGCTGGATCACGAGCCGCATTCCGCTCTTTTTGCGGAAGAGGAGGGGCTGATGCTGTACCGGAAGCTTGCAGAAAGCTTGCCGAATCTCATGAACAGACCGGGTTTCATCGCCGTGGAAATCGGCTATAAGCAAGGGACGGCAGTAAAAAGGCTGTTTGAGGAGGCATTCCCGCAGGCGCTTGTCGAGGTCGTGAAAGATATCAACGGAAAAAATCGTATTGTATTTTGTAAAATAGTAGAATAAAAAACAGCCTCCTTGTCCACAATGCTAGGCAAGGAGGGATTTTCATGTTAAATGATTACGAGATTAAAAGAAATGACAAAATAGTAGCGGTGCTAAAATTGTTGATCAGCGCGCTTGGTTTATATATGATTCTGCATCTGTCACCGAGTTTTGTAGAGTTGATGGATGAAAGTCGTCCTAGCTATGCAGAGGATGTGGCGGTGCGGGTGATTGCCAACAGCAATACGGAAAAGGACCAGCAGCTAAAAAAGCAGGTGGTGGCGGATATGCAGCAATTCCTGCTGGACACTTCTATTAAGGAAGATGCAGACCTGGCGCCATCCATTCAGCAGTTCATTGCACAGTATTATCCACATCTGCCGATCCAATTGAAGACTGGGGATAACTTGATTCCGCCGAAGCTGTTCACACGGACGTTTTATCCACAGGCATCGACGAACTCATTAGTCGTCGTCATTGGCAGCGGCCGGGGAGAAAACTGGTTCTGTTCCGCATTTCCCGCCATTTGTGACGATGGCGATGCGGAAGAGCCGGAAAAGGAAAAGAAAAAAGTGCGTTTCAAGCTCATTGAGTGGTTCAAGGAAAAGTTTCTGTAACGGAAGAATGGCCGGGAACTTATACACAAAATATAGCAACTTATTAACAGTTTGTGGATTATTTATAATATTTCTTCTAAATACTGAGGTGAAATGATGAAAACGGAAATAATGGCTGTGGATAAAAATGTGAATAGTGAGAAAACTTATGCACAAGCTGTGGATATTTTAAATGCAGGTCAGGTTGTCGCTTTTCCGACTGAAACGGTATATGGACTGGGGGCGGTGGCGACCGATGAGAAGGCAGTGAAACGGATTTTTGAGGCGAAGGGACGGCCTTCCGATAATCCGTTGATTGTACATATTGGAACGACCGAAGAATTGGCCGATTATATAGAAGAAATTCCGCCGGTAGCGAAAAGATGCATGGAAGCGTTTTGGCCGGGGCCGCTCACGCTTGTGATGAAGGCGAAACCCGGGGTGCTGGCGCCGAGCGTAACGGCCGGGTTATCCACAGTCGGCATGCGGATGCCGGATCATCCAGTGGCACTGCAACTCCTGCGGATATTGAAAAAGCCGCTTGCTGCCCCAAGTGCAAACCGTAGCGGCAAGCCAAGTCCGACGAAGGCCGGGCATGTAGCAGAAGATCTGGAAGGCATCATCCCGTGCATCCTGGACGGAGGGGCGACGGGAATCGGGCTGGAATCGACAGTCCTGGATGTGACGTTGGAGCCTCCGGTGATTCTTCGTCCGGGCGGGGTGACGAAGGAAATGCTGGAGGAGGTAATCGGTCCGGTACTCGAGCCGACAAAGGAGGAACAGCGGATGGAGTCCACTCCGAAGGCGCCGGGCATGAAATACACCCATTATGCGCCTGACGCCCCGGTCTATCTGATTGAGGAAACGGCCGACATCGCATCGGCTGTGGCAACTCTGCAGGAGCAGGGGCATAAGGTGGCCCTGCTGGCGCCGAAAACATATGAGGACGTGGCGGCTGACCATTTCTTTGCCTTCGGTGATGGCGATGATCAGGAACAGATGGGGGTAAACCTGTATGATGCCCTCCGCAGCTGCGACAAGACGGATGCAACAATCATTCTGGCGACAGCTACACCAAAAACAGGGATGGGCGCGGCGATTATGAACCGTCTGGAGAAGGCTGCCGGTGAAAAGTGGTTTACATTATAGTACGGAAGAGGGCGTCTGAACGGTCTTTTGAGAGAGCCCCCTTTGCAACCACTGCAGTCTTGGTAGAGCGAGTGTGTCGATGATTCATATAGTGGAATCAGTAAAGCATCATATGTAGGTAGAGACATGCCCGAAGTCTCCCTGCCTGTTGATAGGAGCGAATTGCTGTAGCGAAAATCTACACGCGTATAGATATAGTAAGAACGATGGAGCTGTCCAGAAATAGTTAACTTTCTGGGCAGCTTCTTTTGTTTTGGGGGAATAATAAGAGAGAAGGGATATGGCTATTCTCTTAGTGGCGAATAGCGGATGAATACGCAGATGCGAAAAAAAGAAATGAAATAAAAGAAAAGTGATATAACAAAATCATTTTCTTCCGATTAATAAGAGAGGAATCGAAAAAAGATAGTATTCTAGCGATGTAGGGATTCATTCAATGACGATTGATCGATTGGCGGAATCTATGCACTTGTGCGCTTTTTTTCTCTTGCCAAATTTGATATGCTAAGAAATGAAATGCAGTAAGCAAAGGAAGTAGTATAAAAGAAATGATACGACTTAATGGTAATGGAGAGATTGGCATGAATATTTATTTTGTATGCACAGGAAACACTTGCAGAAGTCCTATGGCAGAAGCCATACTAAGAGATAGAAACCTGTCCGGTATCCAGGTGAAATCGGCAGGTATATATGCGCTGGAAGGGGGCGGGATGTCGGAAAATGCCCGGGCGGTTCTGATAGAAGAAAAAATCAATCATGAACATGTCTCAAGGCAGGTCAATGGACAGGACATTGAGTGGGCCGATCTAATTCTGACGATGACGGGGGCACATAAGGAGGCAATCCTCCGCACCTATAGCCAGGCAGAGGGGAAAACATATACATTAAAGGAGTATGTGACGCCATACAGCGGCCAGGATGTCTTCGATCCATTTGGTGGGGACATTTTTATCTACAAACAGACATATCAAGAGTTGAAGCGGCTGATTGAAGAGTTTGAAGCAAAACATAGAGAGGGGTAAATGTTTATGGAAGCAAAGGGGAGGATGTTCAATCTTCGAAGGAAGATGGTGTTGTTTGTAGGTATTTTGGCATTGGTTACGTATTCGGTGAGTTTCGTCTTTAATCAATTCATCCAGCCTACGTTCTTTTCATCGGTAGACCGCAAGCTTTTCGAAATTATTACATATAGTTTGGGAATTGTGTGGTCATGTATATTGGCGGCAATCTTCAGCATCATTATCATTCGTCCCCTGCAGCGTCTGGAAAAGACGGCTGTCCGTGCGGCGGAAGGGAAGATCGGCCAGGATGTCGAGATGCCAAGGACGAATGACGAAATCCGCTCTGTAGCCGAAGCCTTCCAGCTCATGCTCGTCAACCTGAGAGGGATGGTGGATGGAATCGAAGAGAACTTCCAGACGACGAATGACACGATCCGCCATCTCTCACAGCAGACGGCGGCGGCCCGTAAAGAGGCTTCCAATATTGCAAGCACGGTGGGGCAAATTTCACACGGGGCGGATGCGTCTGCCCAGGCGGTACAGGATACGGCGGAGGCAGTGGAAGATGTGCGCATCTTGGCCAATGAGGTAAACGAACTTGCCGTCAACTCAGCGGCGAAGTCCCGAGGCATTATCGATAACCTGTCTCATACGACGACATCCATTCAGAGTTTAGTAGACGGAATCCAGCATATTGCACATGGGAATGAACAGGCGCTGGTGAATATACGGGAGCTCGAAAAAAATGCCGAGCAGGTGGAGCGAATCATCGGCCTTGTCGGTGATATTGCTGCGCAGACCAATTTACTCGCATTGAACGCCTCCATCGAAGCGGCGCGGGCGGGTGAACACGGCAAGGGCTTTGCTGTCGTTGCCGAAGAGGTCCGCAAGCTGGCGGATGAAAGTGCAAGTGCAGTAAAAGGCATTACCGACCTGATTCAGACAATCCAGTACAATGTCAATACAGTCGTCAACCAGATGCACGAGCAAGTCGATTATGCTGTGAAGGAATCGAACCGGGTTTCCGAAACCACTTCCGCAGTCCAGGGAATGTCTGAAAGCGTCCATGACATGGCGGATGCTGTCATCTATATTTCCAAGCTTATCGAAAAACAGATGCATAATATTGAAAAGACGGCCCACCAGTCGCATGAAGTGGCGGCCATTGCCCAGCAGACATCAGCGAGCACGCAGGAAGTGAGCTCGGCGACGGAGGAGCAGGCATACTCCATCGAACAAATCGAAAAGCTATCACAAAATCTGCAGCAGCAATCGGATGAACTGCATAAGGTCATCCTGCAGTTCGACCGAACAAAATAATGAAAAGCTTCTGGACATCCTTGCTGGATTGTTTGGAAGCTTTTTTTAGGATGAACGGAAGTGCCGCGTGGGCGAAATCCGTTTTCATCCGACCATGCCAGAAGAATAGGAGGGGCTTATTTAATGTAAATCGGTCTCCTTCTAGACAGAGGTCACTACTAAAAACTCCACATCTTCGGATGATTCATTTTTCCAATAGTGCTTGTTCGTAGCATCCAGCATTTTGGATTGGTGTGCGCTCAGCAAATAACTTTCTCCCTCGATTGTAATCGTCAGCCTTCCTGATAATACATAGATGAATTCATGGCCCAGATGGGAAATTTCCTCGCCGATATTTTCCGATGGACGTAGTAGAACCTTCATTGCCTTGAAGTTTGCCCGAGGGAAGGCGTTGGATAAATCCTGATAGTGGAAGGGATATGTCTCGTCCCTTGGAATACCGTCGAAGAAGATGCTAGGGTGCACTTCCAAATGTGTACTGATCTTGCGTAACGTCTCTAAGGTAGCATTCGTTTTATTTAATTCCAGCTGTGATAAGAAGCTTATAGATACTCCTGTTGCGGCTGAGAGTTCCTTCAACGTCATTTTTTTTTCTTTTCGAATTTGGCGGATTCGCTGCCCTAACGTATTCGTCATATGACTACCTCCTCTTTTTTGTATATTATATCCTCTTTCATAATACCAAACTTATATTGACTAAAATTTCAGAAAAATGTAACATCAAATTAAAGTGACACTTCAATTTGACGAGGGGGTTTTTGTATGGACAAAAAGCGACAAACAAAGGTATGGATTGCTAGTTTGGTAGGAAGCTCGATTGAATGGTTCGATTATTTCCTCTATGGTACAGTAGCTGCTCTTGTATTTAATCAGGTTTTCTTTGTAGCGGATGATCCAACAGTCGGTCTTTTACTTTCCTATGCTTCGTTGGCATTGGCATTCCTCATCCGCCCATTCGGTGGCATAATCTTTAGTCATATTGGGGACCGCGTCGGGCGAAAGAAAACATTGGTCATGACGCTTTCGTTAATGGGAGGAGCTACATTTTTAATGGGGGTTTTGCCGACATACCAGGCAATTGGTGTCGCAGCTCCCATTTTATTGGTAACATTAAGGTTGATTCAAGGGATAGGTATTGGAGGAGAATGGGGCGGCGCTTTACTGCTGGCTGTCGAATACGCACCAAAGGAAAAACGCGGACTGTTCGGTGCAATTCCACAGATGGGTGTCACGATCGGGATGTTTTTGGGCACAGGTGTATTAACATTCATCACATCGGTTGTTTCTACTGAAGCCTTTGTATCATGGGGGTGGCGCATCCCATTCCTACTCAGTGCATTATTGGTCGTGTTTGGGCTATGGATTCGAAAAGGCATCGATGAAACGCCGTCCTTCAAGCAAGTGCAGGAGTCGGGGGACATTCCGAAATTGCCGATTGTGGATACGTTGCGTTACTATTGGCGCGAGGTGCTGATTGCAATCGGAGGAAAAGTAGTGGAAACGGCGCCGTTTTATATTTTCGGTACGTTTATCGTGTCTTATGGAACAAATAATTTAGGCTTTGAAAATACGGAAGTACTGGTTGCGGTCATGATTGCAACAATCGTCACGACCATTTTGATTCCGTTCATGGGAAGCCTGTCAGATAAAATAGGGCGTAAAAAAATGTACATTTGGGGTACGGCGGCCATGATTTTATATGCATTCCCATATTTCTGGCTGCTCGAACAGCGCACATTCTTCACATTGATCCTAGCCACAGTGATCGGGTTAGGGATCATCTGGGCGCCGATTACAGCCGTACTCGGTACGATGTTTTCTGAAATATTTGAAGCGAAAGTGCGCTATACAGGGGTTTCCCTGGGCTACCAGATTGGCGCAGCGGCGGCGGGAGGAACGGCTCCGTTAGTTGCAACTGCATTATTAGTAAGGTTTGATAACTCGTTTGTACCAATTGCCATCTATATTATCTTTACGGCCATTATCTCGATGGTTGCTGTATGGGCGGTAAGGGAGCGCAGCCAGCAAGAGCTTGATGGAAATGTAGAAGATGTCCAAGAAAAAACGCACTATCCGTCAGAAATTAAAAATATAAACATCTAGCATAAAGGAGCCGACAATGCTTATTTTGAATGAACAACAAATCCAATCATTCTACAGAATGGAGGATGCCATCAGGGACGTTAAGCGTATACTCCAGTCAAAACATGCGCAAAAAATTGAAACACCCTTTCGTACGGTGATCGAGTTTCCAGAAAAAGAAGCTTCTATATTATATATGCCGAGTGCGGATGTAAGCCAAAAGTATGCGGTGAATAAAATTGTCTCCATCTTTCCGCAAAACGCCGACAATGCACTTCCGACAACTCAGGGGGTAACCTTATTAACAAGCGCAGAAGATGGAAACCATTTGGCCTTGTTGAATGCTTCCTATTTAACGCGCTTACGTACGGGGGCGATTACAGCCATAGCAACAGATTTTCTGGCAAGGAAGGATGCAGCGATATTGGCGATGGTCGGCACAGGCGGCATGGCATTTGAGCAGGTCGTCGGTGTACTTACTGTACGTCCGGTCAAAAAGGTATATTTATATAATCGTACACAGGGGAAAGCGGAAATTTTAAAAGAGAAGCTTGGAAGTTTATATGGGGATGTTTCGTTTGAAGTAGTGAATGATGTCGATGAAGCTACTGCCCACGCAGATATTATCAATTGCGCAACACGTTCACTTGAAAATGCGATTAATGCCGGGGCGGTAAAGAAAGGGGCACATATTAACGGGATCGGCTCTTATTTGCCGCATATGAGGGAAATAGACCCTGCCCTACTCATCAAAGAGAACAAAGTGGTTGTCGATGATCTGCATGGTGTCATGGAGGAGGCCGGAGAGTTTATATTTGCCAACGAGACGGGGAAATGGTCTTTCGGCGATATACACAGTACGCTTGAACAGTTGGTTACCCATGAAAAAACCGGTAGAGCATATGAGGAGGAAATCACCATTTTCAAGTCTGTCGGTGCAGCCTATTATGATTTGGCGGTAGCAATCGGTGTGTATGAGATGGCCCTGCAAAAAGAAGATGCAGGCCTGGAAGTCGAAGTTTAATAGTAGGGAAAAAGCGTGGGCGTCCGTTGCCTGCGCTTTTGTAGCAGGTAACCTATTTTATGATGTTTTACGAATGTAAGGGAATATGAGCTGTGAAAAAAGAGGGTATAGCACTCTATAAATGAACGATTTGACGTTTTTTAGTTAAAACATTCGTATTTTACTGAAAAACCTTCATTTGTTTTCGGCAAAATACATGTCATTCTCCCGTCAGAAATGGTACACTGTACATGAATATATTTGAAAAGAGGGAATCTTAGTGAAAATCGCTATTTCTTCAGACCACGGTGGCAATAACCTACGTAAAGAGATTATGGCCCTGTTGGATGAGTTGCACATCAGCTACGAAGATTTTGGACCAACGACAAACGATTCAGTAGACTACCCGGATTATGCCAAACCGGTTGCTGAAAAAGTGGCGGCCGGTGAGTTCGACCGTGGCATTCTCATCTGCGGCACGGGCATCGGTATTTCCATTGCGGCCAATAAAGTGAAAGGCATCCGTTGTGCACTTGTGCATGATGTATTCTCGGCGAAAGCGACACGTTGCCATAACGATTCGAACATCCTGGCGATGGGCGAGCGCGTCATCGGCCCTGGGCTTGCACGCGAAATCGTCATGGCTTGGCTGGATACAGAATTCGAAGGCGGGCGCCATACACGCCGCATTGAGAAGATTTCCGAAATGGAGGGGTAATCGGATATGGCTTTACAGCAAGTGAAGCAGGATGTTTCCGGCTTGTTATGTGAAGTTGAACAGCAAGTAACCTTCCAGCCGAAGCAGCTATTCGTCGTCGGCTGCTCCACCTCGGAAGTAGTGGGTGAGCAGATCGGTACGGCCGGTGCAATGGAAGTTGCACAAGCTTTATATGACGAGCTAGAACGCTTTGCAAAAAAACATGATCTTTATTTAGTCTTTCAAGGCTGCGAGCATATCAATCGGGCGCTTACGCTTGAGCGGGCTGCTGCAGAAAGGTATCACTTAGAGCCTGTTGCTGTTGTGCCGGTCAGAACGGCTGGCGGCTCGATGTCCGCCTATGCATATACACAGATGGAGGATCCGGTAGTGGTGGAGCATGTGGGTGCACATGCCGGCATCGATATCGGCCAGACATTGATTGGTATGCATTTGAAAATGGTGGCAGTTCCAATCCGGACGTCGGTAAAGAAAATAGGGGAAGCGATTGTGACAGCGGCAAAGACACGCCCGAAGCTGATCGGCGGTGAACGGGCGCAGTACAACAGATAGTACACAACGCTGGAAACTTACATTTTAGGGGGATTCACTAATCATGGCATTTGAAAAATTGGCTGCACAAGACAAGGCAGTACTAGATGGAATTTTAGCAGAGAAAAAGCGTCAAAACTCGAACATCGAGCTGATTGCATCCGAAAACTTCGTATCGGAAGCCGTTATGGAGGCGCAAGGTTCTTACCTGACAAACAAATATGCGGAAGGCTATCCTGGCAAACGCTACTATGGCGGCTGTGAGTTTGTGGACGTAGTGGAAGATATCGCACGTGACCGCGTGAAGGAATTGTTCGGCGCAGAATATGCAAACGTACAGCCCCACTCAGGCGCGCAGGCCAATATGGCGGTTTATCATGCAGTATTGAAGCCGGGGGACACAGTGCTCGGCATGAACCTTTCCCATGGCGGCCACTTGACACACGGTTCACCGGTCAACTTCTCAGGTGAGCTTTACAACTTCGTGGAGTACGGTGTAACGGAAGATACGCACGTAATCGACTACAATGATGTTCGTGAAAAAGCAATCGAAAGCAAGCCGAAACTAATCGTAGCGGGTGCATCTGCATACCCACGTGAAATCGACTTTGCGAAATTCCGTGAGATTGCCGATGAGGTAGGCGCGTATTTGATGGTGGATATGGCGCATATCGCAGGGCTGGTGGCAGCAGGCGAGCACCAATCGCCAGTGCCATACGCGGACTTCGTGACATCGACGACACACAAAACATTACGCGGTCCTCGCGGCGGCTTGATCCTTGCTTCTAAAGAATGGGAGCAAAAATTAAATAAATCGGTATTCCCAGGAATCCAGGGCGGCCCATTGATGCATGTCATCGCTGCCAAGGCAGTGGCATTCGGTGAAGCGCTACAGCCGGAGTTCAAGGAATATGCAAAACAAATCAAAAAGAACGCCAAAGCATTGGCACAAAGCTTAATGGATGAAGGTGTTGAAATCGTTTCAGGCGGCACGGACAACCACTTGTTATTATTGAATGTGAAGTCTTTAGGCCTGACTGGTAAAGTGGCGGAGCATCTGCTGGATGAAGTGGCCATTACAACGAACAAAAACACAATCCCTTACGATACGGAATCTCCATTCGTAACGTCAGGCGTCCGTGTCGGTACTGCAGCCATCACAACACGCGGCTTCAAAGAAGAGGATGCAACGGAAGTAGGAAAAATCATCGCATCCGTGCTTAAAAACCCAGAAGACGAGGCGGCGAAAGCGGAAGCTCGCAAACGCGTTCAAGTATTAACGGATAAATTCCCATTATATAAATAATTTCTACTAAAGGATACTTTCAGTTTAGGCTGAAAGTATCCTTTTTTGAAAACGCCAAGTAGTAAATTAGGTATTTTTTTGCATTGATTACACCTCTTTTTTTAGTGATAATGGAAAATGATTCATAAAATATCCTATTTTATAGAAAGAAGGGGTGGCAATGAATGTTTACTCTCTTTGTCATGAAACGAATCAGCTGTTTCCTGTACTAAAGGATTTGGGAGATAAGTCCGGCCGGCAGTACCTGATTCTGGATGGCTCCTTTTCTGTTCTCTATTCCAATGAGCTCTACAATGAAATGACCGGTTTTACTCTGCCGGATATTCAGGAGAGGCCCTTTCGAGAGCTGCTGCAGCAGAAGGCGCCGAATAATGAAATAGAGGAGATAGAAGGAAGGCTGCGAAGAGGGAAGGTGACAAAGGCTGAACTGGTACACATTCGAAAGACGGGACCGGTGTTTTACGCAGAGCTGGAATGTCTGCCTTTCCAAAATGAGCAGGGCGGGACGGGGCTTGTGCTCGTTTTCGTGAATGACATGACGTATAGGCAACTGCAGGGCTTTGTAGATCAATTGGAAAAAGAGATGTTCAGGGCCATTCAAAATGAAATGCCCTTTATCGAAAAAATCCAGCTCATCTGTGATGGAATCGATCGTCTATTCCATCCTGGATCCTTCACCACACTGGCCCTACCGTGTCATGATAAGCTCCAGATGGTCCAGTCAAGTCTTTTTCTTCAGGGGAGGCCCATCCGACAAACACTAAAGCAGCTGCCGGAACTTGAACAGTACAGAGCGTTAATGAAGCTTCCGCAGAGAGCTGTATGTAAAGGTTTCAGGCATTTGCACCTGCATGCAGAGCATAAGGAAATTGCTCTGAAAAATGGGCTCGAACACTGCATTTTCCTTCCCATCCGAAAAAGTGATGATGAAGATTTGGGCATCATGACGGTCTTTTATGAGAAGGACCAGTATGATCATAAGGTTTACGGCCCTTTTTTCAAGGGGATCATCGACCTGATTTTGCTCGCCCATTCCTATGAGAAGCAGCAGCAGCAGATTTATGCACTTGCCTACATGAGCTTGTCGACGGGCATGATGAATCGCAATGGATTCATCAGAAGGATGAATGAGCTGAAGGAAGTCGATGGTGTCATCTGGCTGCTGGAGCCGACCGAGTTCTCCCGCATCGTCGAACTGTATGGCAGGGACAGCGGCGGGGTGCTGCTGAAGCAGCTGTATGAACGCATTTTGGAAAAATGGACAGGTATACATATATTGGCCGGGCGCTTCACTAGCTCCTCGATTATTTTATATATCGAGAAGGGGGAGGAAGACACAAGCCAAACGACTGATTTTTTGAAGCGGCTGGTGGAGGAGCCGTTTATCGTTCAAGGAAGGAACATCTACATAACATTGAAAAGCGGAGGGGCCCGCATCCAGGCAGTGGAATCATTGCAAGACGGCATCCGTCATGCGGAGAGCGCCCTATCCGAAGCAAAAACCCATTCAGGCACGATGGCCAGGTTCTACTGCCAGGAAAAGGACGGCCAGCTTGAAAGGGAGCTGTTGATTTTAAATCATCTGACGGAAGCGATTAAAAATAAGGAGATAACGGCATTCTTCCAGCCCAAAGTCGAGCTTCGAAGAGGTCGCATCACGAGCATGGAGGCGTTGGCTCGCTGGGATTCCCCGGTACTCGGGCAGGTGTCGCCCGTAGATTTCATACCGGTGGCAGAAAGGGCGGGCCTGATCCGGGAAATCGATCTGCAGATTATCGAGAAAGTGCTCCAATGGTTCCAAAAGCGCCAATACGAAGGGAAAAGCATTGTACCGGTAGCCGTCAACATTTCTCCCGAGCATTTTTACCATCCGCGTTTTGTGGAGGAGCTGGAGCAGCTGATTAAAAAGTATTATGCCGAACCGAATTATTTAATAATCGAAATTACGGAAAGTCTGGGGCTGGAGGATGTGGCGCGTGCCCAGCGGATTATCAAGGACTTGTTTGTGCGTGGACTGAGGACGAGCGTCGATGATTTCGGCATGGGCTACTCATCGCTCAGCTACCTGCAAAAGCTGTTTTTTTCCGAGCTTAAAATCGACCGCAGCTTTACCTCCCGGATTCACGAGGCGGGGACATTGGCAATTGTAAAGTCCATCATCCAAATCGCACACAGTCTGGAAATCGACGTCGTAGCCGAAGGGGTCGAGACGAAGGAGCAGGCGGAGGTCCTATATGGGTTGGGGTGTGGATGCGCGCAAGGCTATCTTTTCTATAAACCCATGTCCTTTGAAGAAATCGAGCGGAGAAATATCCTATAAAAGCAATGCTAGTTTCGACAATAAACTGTGATATCTCGAATGTTGCAGTTTATTTTTTTGTGCTATACTAGTTCAGATAAACAACAGTTAGGAGAGATCCATCTTATGAGTAAAGTATATGTTTTTGATCATCCATTAATCCAGCACAAGCTGACTTATATCCGTGATAAAAACACTGGCACGAAAGAGTTCCGTGAACTAGTTGATGAAGTAGCTACATTGATGGCTTTTGAAATTACAAGAGATTTGCCGCTTGAAGAAATCGAAATCGATACACCGGTGACGACTGCCAAAACGAAAGTATTATCCGGGAAAAAGATTGCAATCGTACCGATTCTACGTGCGGGCATCGGCATGGTTGACGGCGTGCTGAAACTGATTCCGGCAGCAAAAGTGGGCCACATCGGCTTATACCGCGACCCGGAAACACTACAGCCGGTAGAATATTACGCTAAGCTTCCTGCTGATGTGGAAGAACGCGATTTCATCATCGTTGACCCAATGCTAGCAACAGGCGGTTCTGCTGTGGAAGCGATCAATTCCTTGAAAAAGCGCGGTGCAAAGAACATCAAGTTCATGTGCCTGATTGCCGCTCCGGAAGGCGTAAAGGCGATTCAGGATGCGCATGAGGATGTAGACATCTATATTGCAGCACTAGATGAGAAATTGAATGACCATGGATATATCGTACCAGGTCTCGGTGATGCCGGAGACCGTTTATTCGGAACAAAATAAGCAGTCCGGACGTA
This sequence comes from Lysinibacillus sp., assembly GCA_051874195.1. GTDB lineage: Bacteria > Bacillota > Bacilli > Bacillales_A > Planococcaceae > Lysinibacillus_B. The sequence goes on from JBJEFP010000003.1 coordinate 13,799, forward strand.
TGTTATCTGGACGAAAAGAGGGCTAGACGAGAGGTCAATCGACTGATTGCAGGAAGTCCGTGTCCGCCTTTATAATCGGTAAGGGACATAATTTAGAAGAGGGATGTTGCAAAAGCGGCATCCCGTTTCTCATAAGGAAGGTTGAGACTAGATGACGAAGAAGTTCAAAGTGATGACGATTTTCGGTACGCGACCAGAGGCGATTAAAATGGCGCCGCTTGTTCTGGAGCTCCAAAAATATCCGGATAAGGTTGAATCCATCGTAACGGTGACGGCGCAGCACCGTCAAATGCTCGATCAAGTATTGGAGACGTTCAATATCACGCCCGACTACGATTTGAACATCATGAAGGACCGCCAGACTTTGGTGGATGTAGCGACGAATGCGCTGCAGGGCCTTGATGGCGTAATGAAGGAAGCGAAGCCTGATATCGTACTGGTGCACGGAGATACAGCGACGACTTTCGTCGGCAGTCTGGCTGCTTTCTATAATCAGATTGCAATCGGACATGTGGAGGCTGGACTCCGTACCGGCCAGAAATATTCCCCATACCCGGAAGAGATGAACAGACAGCTGACGGGCGTCATGGCGGACTTGCATTTTGCGCCTACGGAAGTATCGAAGGAAAACCTGCTGAAGGAAAACAAGCCGGCAGAAGCAATCTTTGTGACAGGCAATACGGCAATCGATGCATTGAAGACGACGGTAAGCGAGGAGTACAGCCACCCGGTCCTTGAAAAAATTGGCGAAGATCGCCTGATTTTGCTGACGGCCCATCGTCGCGAAAACCTAGGCGACCCGATGCGCAATATGTTCCGTGCAATCAACCGCCTGTTAGAGGAACATGGCGATGTACAAGTGGTTTACCCTGTGCATATGAATCCAGCGGTACGTGAGGTAGCGAACGATATTCTAGGTGACAATCCACGTGTCCACTTGATCGAGCCGCTTGAAGTATTCGATTTCCATAACTTTGCAGCGCGTTCGTTCATGATTTTGACGGATTCCGGCGGCGTGCAGGAGGAGGCCCCTTCCCTAGGAAAGCCGGTTCTTGTCCTGCGTGATACGACAGAGCGTCCGGAAGGGATTGCAGCGGGCACATTGAAGCTCGCAGGGACGGAAGAAGAGACGATCTACTCCCTGGCGAAGGAGCTGCTGACGGATGAGGCAGCCTATCAGGAGATGGCGCATGCTTCCAATCCTTACGGCGATGGCTATGCTTCCCAACGAATTGTAGAAGCGTTGATTAATTTTTTGAATAAAAACGAATAATTGAATTAAAAAAATTCAAAATACACTATCTTCATTTGAGTGGAGATAAAAAAAGCATGAAACAGCTAAAAAATGCATATCTGAAAAAAATAAAAATGCAATTGTGAATTTTCATACACAAATTTGTCAACAATTTGACAAGGAATGTATTGAAGAGAAGTTTTTCCACGTAACCAATTGACATCAAATAACCCCTATTGTATGCTTACAAAGGGTAAGAATGATAAGGGTTTCGTACTGTCGAAAGGCGTTGAAACACTTGTTATATCAAGTTTCTACTATGTTGACAGTTGAAACCAAAAATTGTCAATTTGCAACGTTTTATGCGTCTGGATTCATGTCCATTAAAGCGGATTTGCTAGTAGGAGAAGGACTGCGGCGAGGGGGAGGACATGCCCTCAGTGACGACTTTTCACTCCTATAAGCGGTGAAGCTTGTAGTGCATTCACTACGATTTCATTTCACTTGATGGTCATATACGATTCCTTACTCGAAAAAAAGGTTCAGGAGATTAATTGCCAATGCTAGATTTGCATCTCATTTTCGCTATGCAGAAGAAAGCGTTATTTTTTTTGCTCGCTCTATGTGCTTTAGGATGGGGATTCACATCCTATCAGACAATCTTCGCCGGAATAGCTGTGGGGGCCTTCTTTGGCACGTATAACTTTTGGATTTTGCTTCGACGCATGGAAAAGTTTGACCGCTCCATTAATGAAGGGACGAAAGCACCATCGTTAGGGACGGCCCTCCGGTTCGGCTCTGGTGTTGCAGCAGTCGCAATTGCAATTTCGTTGCCACAATATTTTCACTTAATTAGCACGGTCATTGGGCTAATGATGCCGTACATCTTCCTCGTCATCGAGCGGATTGTACATCATGTTAAAAACCATTAGAGTGCATTGGAAAGAGAGGTGAATGCAGAAATGAATCATAAAAGTCCTGAATGGACGCTAGACCTAGGCTTTGTAGAGCTTGTCTTCAACTTATCTACAGTCATGATGCTATTAGTGACGGCGATCATCGTGTTCTTGATTGCTTTTATCTCGACACGCCGATTAGCGCTCAAGCCAACAGGCATGCAAAATTTCATGGAGTGGGTCATGGACTTCGTGAAGAACATCATTAAAGGCAACATGGACTGGAAGACGGGTGGTCGATTCCACGTGCTAGGCATCACGCTTATCATGTTCATAGCAGTGGCAAACTTGCTTGGTCTACCGTTTGCAATCATTTATGATGATTACTTATGGTGGAAGTCGCCAACAGCCGATCCAACAGTTACAATGACGTTGGCAGCTATGGTCCTTGTCTTGACTCACTACTATGGTGTGAAGCTACAAGGTACTGGGGAATATGCAAAAGGTTTCTTCCGACCTATGTCATTCATGTTCCCATTAAAGATCATCGAGGAGTTCGCGAATACGCTGACGCTTGGTCTACGTCTTTACGGTAACATTTATGCGGGTGAGATCCTGCTTGCGTTGATCGCAGGTTTGGCAACATCCAGCGCATTAGGTGCTGTCGGTGCAATTGTACCAATGATGGCATGGCAAGGGTTCTCGATTTTCATCGGGTTTATCCAAGCCTTCATTTTCACTATGTTAACGATGGTTTACATGGCGCACAAAGTGAGTCACGACCATTAATTATAAATTTCCGTGTTAATGGCACGGTAATTTGAAGTAACTAAAAAACACAATTTCCAAGGAGGATATTTTAAAATGGGTTTATTAGCAGCAGCAATCGCAATTGGTTTAGGTGCACTTGGTGCAGGTATCGGTAACGGTTTAATCGTTTCAAAAACAGTTGAAGGGATCGCTCGCCAACCAGAAGCTCGCGGCGTTCTTCAAACTACAATGTTCATCGGGGTTGCATTAGTCGAGGCCCTTCCTATCATCGCGGTAGTAGTAGCGTTCATCGTAATGAACCGATAGTCTTTAGACTGGCGGAAAAAATGGCGAAGCAAACCTTCGCCATTCCTTTTGTTGATGTGGAGCGAAAACTCCGCTTATGTAGTATTTAACACTGAAAGCAACGGTTTAAACATTATAGATTTTTCGAATATATACAGGCTCTTGAAGGGAGTGAAACAATCGTGGTATTTGTAGATAACCTAGTACTTGGTGCTGGTGCAACAGGCCTTAACACTGGTGATATTCTAGCAACAGTCATCATTTTCGGACTATTGTTGGTTCTTCTTAAAAAGTTCGCTTGGGGTCCATTAATGGGCATCATGCAACAACGTGAAGAGCTGGTTGCAAGTGAAATCGACGCAGCTGAAAAGGCTCGCAAAGAAACGCATGCATTATTGGAGGAGCAAAAAGCTCTTTTAAAAGAAGCTCGTACGGAAGCGCAATCAATCGTTGAGGGTGCGAAGAAACAAGCTGACGCAAATCGTGAGGAAATCGTATCTGCAGCTCGCGCCGAAGCGGCTCGTTTGAAGGAGTCTGCTGTACGTGATATCGAGGCTGAGAAAGAAAAGGCAATCGCTGCTGTGCGTGAAGAAGTGGTTTCACTATCAGTTCTTGCTGCATCGAAAGTTCTTGAAAAAGAAATTTCCGAGGCTGACAACAGCGCATTGATTAAAGAAACGATTGCGAAGGCAGGCGAAGCGAAATGAGTCAAGTAGCTAAGCGTTATGCTGAAGCATTGTTCCAAGTGGCACAAGGCCAGAACGCCCTTGCTGAAGTAAGTTCAGACTTGAAGGAGCTGGCGAAGGCTTTTGAAACGACTCCAGAGTTGGTTTCATTGCTGCAGGCTCCAAAGATCTCCTCTGAAAAGAAAAAAGCAATGGTTTCGAATATCCTATCTAACGCTCATCCGGCGGTCGTGAATACGCTTCATTTGTTAATCGACAAAAAGCGCATCAACGAAATATCGCAGGTAGCGGAAGAATTCCAAGCTTTAGCGGCATCTGCTCAAGGTGCTGCAGTAGCAACTGTATTTTCAACTCGTACTTTAACTGACGCAGAGCGTGCGGAAATTTCGGCAGCATTCGCAAAGTTGGTAGGAATGGAAAAACTAGAAATTACAAACGTAATCGAGCCATCGCTTCTTGGTGGCATTCGTGTACAGATCGGCAACTACATTTATGACAGCACGGTAGCATCTAAGCTAGAGGGTCTAAAACGTACGTTAGTTGGTTAAATTTTAAGAAATGTGAGAGGTGAACATACATGGGCATCAAAGCTGAAGAAATCAGCAGTCTGATTAAGCAGCAGATTGAGAATTACCAATCTGAATTACAAGTTAGCGAAGTTGGTACAGTTATCACGGTTGGTGACGGTATCGCTCGTGCTCATGGCCTCGACAACGCCATGGCTGGAGAGCTTTTAGAGTTCTCAAACGGTGTTATGGGTATGGCACAAAACTTAGAAGAAGGTAACATTGGTATCGTTATTCTAGGGGACTACCTAGGCATCAAAGAAGGCGATGAAGTTCGTCGTACAGGTCGTATTATGGAAGTACCAGTTGGTGAAGAACTAATTGGCCGTGTTGTAAACCCACTTGGTCAGCCAGTGGACGGTCTTGGACCAATCAACACAACAAAATCTCGTCCGATCGAAAGCCCAGCTTTCGGCGTAATGGCGCGTAAATCAGTACATGAGCCATTACAAACAGGTATCAAGGCGATCGACGCTCTTGTACCAATCGGCCGTGGTCAACGTGAGTTAATCATCGGTGACCGTCAAGTAGGTAAAACATCCGTAGCAATCGATACAATCTTGAACCAAAAAGGCGAAAACATGATTTGTATCTACGTTGCAATCGGTCAAAAAGAGTCTACAGTACGTACTGTAGTAGAAACTTTACGTAAAAATGGTGCATTAGACTATACAATCGTTGTAACAGCATCTGCATCTCAACCAGCTCCATTACTATACCTAGCTCCTTTCGCAGGTGTATCGATGGCTGAAGAGTTCATGTTACAAGGTAAACACGTTTTAGTAGTATATGATGATCTATCTAAGCAAGCATCTGCTTACCGTGAGCTTTCATTATTACTACGTCGTCCTCCAGGTCGTGAAGCTTACCCTGGTGACGTATTCTACTTGCACAGCCGTCTTCTTGAGCGTGCTGCGAAGTTGAACGAAACGTACCAAAACGGTTCAATCACAGCATTACCATTCGTAGAAACACAAGCAGGGGACATCGCGGCTTACATTCCTACGAACGTAATCTCCATTACAGATGGTCAGATCTTCTTACAAGCTGACTTATTCAACGCAGGTGTGCGTCCAGCAATCAACGCCGGTTTATCAGTATCACGTGTAGGTGGTTCTGCACAAATCAAAGCGATGAAAAAAGTAGCTGGTACATTACGTCTTGACTTGGCTGCGTTCCGTGAATTAGAGTCGTTCGCCCAATTCGGTTCTGACTTAGATAAAGCGACTTTAGCTAAATTAGAGCGCGGTAAACGTACAGTTGAGGTTCTTAAACAAGAACTGAACAAACCACTTAAAGTAGAAAAGCAAGTTGTCATCCTTTACGCGTTAACTCGCGGATTCCTGGATGATATCCCAGTAGCGGACATCACTCGCTTCGAAAACGAACTACTTAGCTGGCTAGATTCAAACCACACTGGCGTTTTAGATCACATCCGTACTACGAAAGACCTTCCAGCTGACGCTGACCTTGCAGAAGCAATCAACGCGTTCAAAAAGACTTTCGCTAAATCTGAATAATCTTTAAAAGATATTAACGCCTGATTACATCCGAGGGACGAGAACCCCGCATCCGTGCGGGATCGTCCCAATGACCAACATCGTGTTGGCCCCAAGCGCTGGAGGGAAGGAAGTCAACCTAAGTTCGCCACGTCCTGTGGCAACGGTTGACCAACTAACATCCTGTTAGCAGTCGAGGGTGCAGCGCGGATATCTAACTAAGATAAAAGACCAGTAAGGATATGAAAAAACAAAAGGTGGTGAAATACCAGTGGTAAACTTACGCGAAATTAAAGGTCGTATCAATTCTACAAAGAGTACACAAAAAACGACGAAAGCCATGCAGATGGTGTCATCTTCAAAATTACGCCGTGCAGAGGCCAACGCCAAGGCTTATGTTCCTTACATGGAAAAGGTCCAGGACGTAGTAGGCTCCATCGCAGCAGGTACGAAAGACAGCGGCCATCCGATGTTGACGGCTCGCCCTGTGAAGAAGACTGCTTACTTAGTAATCGGTTCTGACCGTGGTTTGGCAGGTGCATACAACTCAAGTATCCTCCGTCAGCTTCAGCGCACAATCAATGAGCGCCACAAGTCAAAGGATGAGTATGTCATTTTTGCAGTAGGCCGTGTCGTACGTGACTACTTTGTAAAACGTGATCATAATGTAATCGGCAGTGCAGTGGCTCTTCCTGACCAACCGACATTCGCCGATATTAAAGAAATCGCTCGTGATGCTGTTGGTATGTTCATCGATGGTGCATATGATGAACTTTATATGTACTATAACCACTTCGAAAGTGCTATTTCTCAAGTAGTAACGGAGAAAAAGGTTCTTCCGTTGACTGATATCGCACCTTCCACTAGCAATGCTGCATATGAATTCGAGCCATCAGGCGAAGCAATTCTGGAAGTGCTTCTTCCACAATATGCAGAAAGCTTAATCTACGGTGCGCTACTCGACGGAAAAGCGAGTGAACATGCTTCTCGTATGACGGCAATGCGTAATGCAACAGATAATGCTTCGGACTTAATCGCGGGCTTATCTCTTCAATACAACCGTGCGCGTCAGGCAGCAATTACGCAAGAAATTACAGAAATCGTTGGTGGAGCTGCAGCCCTAGAATAGGCGCACTCTACCGACGTCGTATAAGAATACGATAGGAGGGTACACAGTAATGAATAAAGGACAAGTTATTCAAGTAATGGGTCCGGTAGTAGACGTAAAGTTCGAAAACGGCCAATTACCAGCAATCTATAACGCGTTAACAGTTATGATTGAACGTCCAAATGAAGCGCCTACTTCTCTAACGCTAGAAGTTGCGATTCACTTAGGTGACGACTCTGTTCGTACGATTGCCATGTCATCTACTGATGGCTTACAACGTGGAGCAGCAGTTACAAATACAGGAGCACCAATCTCCGTACCAGTTGGTAAAGCTACATTAGGTCGTGTATTCAACGTACTTGGTGAAGTAATCGACTTAGGGGAAGAGATTCCAGCAGCTGAGCGTCGTGATTCAATCCACCGCGAAGCGCCAACATTCAATCAATTATCTACACAAGTTGAAATCCTTGAAACAGGTATCAAGGTAGTAGACTTACTAGCTCCTTACATCAAGGGCGGTAAGATCGGTCTATTCGGTGGTGCCGGTGTAGGTAAAACGGTATTAATCCAAGAGCTTATCAACAACATCGCCCAAGAGCACAGCGGTCTATCAGTATTCGCTGGTGTAGGTGAGCGTACTCGTGAAGGTAATGACCTTTACCACGAGATGACTGACTCAGGCGTTATCAAACAAACAGCGATGGTATTCGGTCAAATGAACGAGCCGCCTGGTGCACGTATGCGTGTTGCCTTGACTGGTTTGACAATGGCGGAATACTTCCGTGATGAAGAAGGCCAAGACGTACTTCTATTCATCGACAACATCTTCCGTTTCACACAAGCAGGTTCTGAGGTTTCTGCCCTATTAGGTCGTATGCCTTCAGCGGTAGGTTACCAACCGACACTTGCTACAGAAATGGGTAAATTACAAGAGCGTATCACATCTACAACAAAAGGTTCTGTAACTTCAATCCAAGCGATTTACGTACCAGCCGATGACTATACTGACCCGGCTCCGGCTACAACGTTCGCCCACTTGGATGCAACAACTAACCTTGAGCGTAAATTATCTGAAATGGGTATCTACCCTGCGGTTGACCCATTGGCTTCAACTTCTCGCGCACTATCACCTGAAATCGTTGGGGAAGAGCACTATTCAGTAGCAACACGTGTTCAACGTACAATCCAACGCTACCGTGAACTGCAAGATATCATCGCCATCCTTGGTATGGACGAGTTATCTGACGAAGATAAGCAAACAGTAGAACGTGCTCGTCGTATTCAATTCTTCTTATCTCAAAACTTCCACGTAGCGGAACAATTCACTGGCCAAAAAGGTTCATACGTACCTGTTAAAGATACAGTACGTTCATTCAAGGAAATCCTTGAAGGTAAATACGACCACCTGCCAGAAGATGCATTCCGTCTAGTTGGTAGCATTGAAGAAGTAGTCGAAAAAGCGAAAAGCATGGGCGTAGAGGTCTAATACTAACGGCTAGGAGGAAAACACATGAAGACAGTAACAGTCAATATTGTCACTCCCGACGGCCCGGTATACGATGCTGAAGTAACAATGGTTATCGCCAAAACAACTTCAGGTGAAATTGGTGTCCTTCCAGGCCATATCCCAATGGTGGCTCCACTTGCAATTGGTGCGGTGAAGCTGAATAAAGAAGGCGGCCAAACTGAACTTGTGGCTGTAAATGGTGGTTTTATTGAAGTGCGTCCCGACAAGATTTCGATTTTAGCTTCTTCAGCAGAAGTTGCAGATACGATCGACCTTGCCCGTGCCAAAGCAGCGCTTGCGCGTGCTGAGCAGCGCCTTCAAAAAAAACAGGATAACGTTGATTTCAAACGTGCTGAATTAGCTTTAAAACGCGCGATCAATCGTATCCATGTTCATGAGGGTAATATCTAATTCAAACCAAGAAGCGGGCAGAGTTCTATTTCTGCCCGCTTTTTTTCATACGATAGGAGGGTTCGGAATGGACCTGTATTCACAAATGGGCCAGCAAGCCATCATCGGCATTGCCTCCCATCTATTTTTCATCGGCGTGACCTTTTATGCATTGCAGGGGCTTCGTCTGGAACAGATTTTCAAGAAGGGGAGAACGTTTCAGATCCAAGTATTTTATATTTTGCTGAGCATTGCAATCGGGTCAACCGTTTCGAACTTTTTCATTTCCTTTTCCACCTGGTCACAGCAACTGCCTTATTTATTCCGATAGTTGGGATTGTGTATGTTGGAGGAGGAAACAAGGCCTTGTTTACCCCTCCAATGCCTACAATTGCCTAAAAAAGTATCGAAAAATGTTTCTGAATTAGTAGGTAGAGGGTAGGAAAGTAAAGAATAATGAGGTTTTGTATGACATGGAATTCACGATATTAACATGTGTTGAGTATTATAAAAATGTAGCGTATTTCGTGCAAATACAGTAAAATAGTGATTTGGGCGCTTGTATTAGGGAGTCTTGCAAGTTAACATGAGTTTTGTTTGTATAAATAAGGACTATTAAACTTTTTTTAATAAATTGTGGTTTACAGTTTCGTACAATTGTATTCGGAGGGACGAATTGTGGATAAAATTATTGTAACGGGTGGCCGGACGTTGAAAGGGAAAGTGAAAGTGGAAGGCGCAAAAAATGCCGTTTTACCCATCTTGGCAGCCTCATTATTAGCTTCCAATAAAATAAATATCATAAGAGATGTGCCGAATCTGGCAGACGTAAAAACAATCGGTGAAGTACTTAGAAGCTTAAACGCCAAAGTGGTGTATAACGCAGCAGATAATGAAATGATAATCGATGCCTCAGGTGCACTTTCCAGTGAAGCGCAGTTCGAATACGTCAGCAAGATGCGTGCTTCGATTTTAGTCATGGGACCATTACTGGCGCGCAACGGCTTTGCACGCGTGGCACTTCCAGGAGGATGTGCAATCGGATCCCGCCCGATTGAATTGCATTTGAAAGGCTTCGAGGCGATGGGAGCCGAGATTTCGTTCGGTCATGGATATGTCGAAGCGAGCGTGAAAAATCGCTTAAGAGGGGCAAAGATTTATTTAGACTTCCCAAGTGTCGGTGCAACAGAAAACATCATGTCGGCCGCAGCCCTGGCTGAGGGGACGACAATCATTGAAAATGCGGCAAAGGAACCGGAAATTGTAGACCTGGCCAACTTCATTAATGGAATGGGCGGACGTATTGTGGGTGCCGGTACGGATACAATCCGCATCGAAGGCGTGAAGGCGCTGACAGGTACGACGCACTATATCATCCCGGACCGTATTGAGGCGGGTACATTCATGGTCGCTGCTGCCATCACACGTGGCGACGTAATCATCGAAAACGCAGTACCGGAGCATATGACGGCATTGATTGCGAAAATGCGTGAAATGGGTGTCGAAATTACGGAGGAAACGGAAGGTCTGCGTGTCCGTGCAAACGGCCCGTTAAAAGCGGTAGACATCAAAACAATGCCTCACCCAGGATTCCCTACGGATATGCAATCCCAACTGATGGCCCTGATGCTGACGGCTGAGGGCACGAGCATCATTACGGAAACGGTGTTTGAGAACCGCTTCATGCATGTGGAAGAATTCCGCCGCATGAATGCAGTCGCGAAAATTGAAGGCCGTTCTGTATTTATTGAAGGTACAACTGAGATGCAGGGTGCTGAAGTAGCGGCGACAGACCTGCGTGCTGCTGCATCGCTCATTTTGGCCGGCTTAGTGGCGGAAGGTGTGACGCGTGTGACGAAGCTTCACCATCTGGACCGCGGCTATGTAGACTTCCACGAAAAACTGGCTGCTCTGGGAGCGGATATCGAACGCGAATGGGATGGACCGACGCCGGTAAAGGAACAAGACGCGGCGAAAAAACAGGCAACTGCCTAATCCTATATTATGAATTCTACAGTGATTATATGAATCATCATCCGCAAGCGCTAGGTGCTTGCGGATTTTTTACGTCGAATAGAGATAGATTGGACCTCCCTGGCAGCCTGCACCGGCTAGGAGGAGGGGGCAGGGCTGTGAGAAAGGAAACTAGACTGCAGGGATGGACCAGGGCCGGCTTGCCGTGCAAGGGGGATAGGGAGCGGCATGGCAAAAACTTTTACATATGGAGGAATGATTACTTAGCCATCCCTCATAGAATGCGGTATGAAAAAATATATTCTACCTCTCATTATTGTCGTCTTGCTTTTTATCATTCCTCTCCAGTTCAAGAAGAAGGAGTTGCCTGAGGTGGTGCAGGAATGTGAGATTTCCATCACGTTCGCCGAATCCAGCGAGGCAATGCCGCTGGAGCAGTATCTAGTGGGGGTGCTTGCAGGGGAGATGCCGGCAAGCTTCGAGCTGGAGGCGCTCAAGGCACAGGCGATTGCCGCCAGGACTTATGCCGTCCACCAGACGAATTACGGTGCGAGCCCCATCAAGCAAACGACCGCCCATCAAGTATATAAGGAGGAGCTGGACCCGAAGTACGAAAAGAAGCTGAAGCAGGCGGTAAAGGAGACGAAGGATCAGATCCTTACCTATGACGGGCAGCCGATTACCGCGATGTTCCATGCCGCCTCGAATGGCCAGACGGAAACATCGGAGAATTTCAGCGGGACACAGATCGACTACCTGGTCGCCGTCACATCACCGGAGGAGCATACGGATGTTGAAACCTTTACCCTCGCGCAGTTCAATCAGGCACTGCAGGGGAGCTTTACACTCGCACAGATCAATCAGGCGAAGATCATCCGCAACAGCACGAACCGGGTGGAGACCATCACAATCGGCAAACGTTCCTGGACGGGGAGGGAATTCCGCGAGCTGATGAAGCTGAAGTCCGCCGATTTCACCATCACAGCCGACACGGCAGTCCATATCCAAACGAAGGGCTACGGACACGGTGTAGGGATGAGCCAGCACGGTGCAGAGATATTGGCGACGCAGGGCAAAAATGCCGAAGAAATCGTCCGACATTACTACCCCAACACAAAACTTGAACAACTTTCATGTTCCAAGTAATTTTTCCAATTTATCGGTTTAGAATCTCCAAATAGTGGTCAAACTACCACTTGAGGTGATAAACAATGGGAGAGAACAAACAAACTACTTCTCCAAAAACGTGGGTCGATAAACCTTGGTTTTGGCCGGCTGTTTATGCAGTTATTGCGCTTATTATGATTGCGTTTATTGTACTTTATAACGTCATGGCTACGCCGAAAGAAAGCGACACACTGCAGCCTGTATCACAGGAAGATAAAACGGTAATTGAAACAAATGCACGCGAGGAAACAATGAAGTACCCGTTTGATGAAGCGCAGCTGAACAGCGCGAAAATCATCCAGGAATATTATGAGGTCACAGCGGATGCGGAAACACGTGAAAAAGCGCTGCTTGTATTCAAGCAGTCATATTCCACATCCAGCGGCATCTCGATCGCCATCAACAGCGAGCCGTTCCAGGTGATGGCGGCATTGAGCGGTCAGGTGAAGGAAGTGAGGCTGGACGAATTCACTGGCAACACAGTGACGCTCGAGCATGAAAACGGCTTAACGACACGCTATTCATCTGTAGGCGACATCCTTGTCAAAGAGGGAGATGCCGTCACACAGGGAGAGCCGATTGCGACGACGATTGAAAATGAATGGAACCCGTCAGCGGGCATCCACCTGCACTTTGAAGTGTTGAAGGATGGAGAGCATATCAATCCGAAGATCCTGTTGGCATTCTAACTTCTTCCTACGGCATTTCATCCGCCGCAGGAAGTGAAAGTCGAATCATGGGGGAGCTGATCAGGAAGCAAAGGCTTTCCGGTCAGCTCTCTTTTCCATGGCAAATGGCTCCGCCAGAATAGGCTCCAGCGGCAGTCGTGAAGAGGTATTGGC
>JBJEFP010000004.1:0-1266 GCA_051874195.1 Lysinibacillus sp.
AAAAAGAGTGGCATGTTTGGAGGTGCACGATGGAAAATAAAGCGAGAGTCATCCTGCATATTGATATGAACAGCTTCTATGCGTCCGTTGAACAGGTGCACGACCCGTCGCTGAAGGGCAAGCCGGTCGCCATCGCGGGCAACCCGAAGGAGCGGAGGGGCATCATCGTGACGTGCAGCTATGAGGCAAGGGCGTATGGCGTCTATACGACCATGCTCATTCAGGAGGCGAGAAAGCTCTGTCCGGAGTTGATTGTCATCCCGCCGAACTTTGAACGCTACCGTGCAGCATCACGTTCGTTTTTTTCTATTTTAAAAGAGTACAGTGAAATGCTCGAGCCGGTGTCAATCGACGAGGGATATCTTGACATAACGGAGCTGTCGAAGACCCGTCATGCACTGGAGGTCGTGAAGGAAATCCAGGACCGCATCTACAATGAACTGTCGCTGCCATGCTCGATTGGCGTCGCACCGAACAAATTCCTCGCAAAGACGGCGAGTGATATGAAGAAGCCGATGGGCATCACGGTGCTGAGAAAGCGTGACGTCCCGGAGCTATTGTGGCCGCGGGAGGTCATCGAGATGCACGGTGTCGGCAAGAAGACGGCAGAAAAGCTGAACAGCATCGGCATTTTTACGATCGAACAGCTGGCAAAGGCGGACAGCTATCTGTTGAAGACGACATTCGGTATCAACGGCGAGCGGATGAAGCAGAAGGCAAACGGCAACGACCAGCGCCCGGTCGACCCGGAATCCATCTACGATACGAAAAGCGTCGGCAATTCGACGACGCTGCCCTACGATGTGACAGAGCTAAAGGAAATCGAGGACGTCATCTACACACTGTCGGAAAAGGTCAGCAACCGCCTGAAAGCGAAGGGGCTGGTCGGCACCACAATCAGCATCCAAATCAGGTACAACGACTGGAAGAACCAGACGAACAGCCGTACGATCAATAACGGGACGGATGAAACGGGGAAAATCTTCGACATCGCTTGGGACCTTGTAATGGAGCATTGGAAGGAAAAGCCCGTACGCCTGCTCGGAGTGACGGCCGGAAATGTCATGGACAGGACGGAACGAACCGAACAGCTGTCCATCTTCAGCTTCGAGGAGCACCTGAAGGACGAACCCATCGTCAATGTCATGAACCAGCTGGAACGCAAATTCGGTCCAGGCGTCATCCAGCGGGGCGTAAAGGGCAAGCGGCCGGGGAAATACCAGGCCAATACAAGCTTCAGCAAGGACTTTCTGGATGATTTCAAAT
>JBJEFP010000004.1:1366-3123 GCA_051874195.1 Lysinibacillus sp.
TTCTATAATGAACATATCAAAAGAAAAGAAGGGGATCAGTCATGTACGCAATCGGTGCATTTTCCAAAAAGACGGGCGTTACAATCCGGACGCTCCGCTACTACGACGAGAAGAATCTGCTGAAGCCTTCCTATGTGTCGGAAAGTGGGCGCAGGTATTATAAGGACGCGGATATCATTACGCTGCAGAAAATCATGACGTTGAAGTTCCTCGGCTATTCGCTCGAGGATATCGAAGTATTCATTGACGAAAATGATTGGAATCTCCACGACTCCCTCGTCTATCAGAAGGAGCAGCTGGAGAGGAAGAAGGAGCAGATTGAACAGTCCATCCGCACGCTGGACCATGCGATCAAGCTATCGGAGGATGGGGAAGCGGTCGAATCGGATATCTTTATCGCCCTTATCCAGAACCTGCGCATGGAGAATGAGCAGAAGAGCTGGCTGCGTACTATTCTCCCAGAGAACATTATCGAAGAGCTGTATGATTTCAGTCCGGATGAAATGGCGGAATCCAATCGGAAGTTCCTGAAGGTTACGAGACAGCTGAAGCAGGCCTATAAAAACAATGCGACCGATGCCGAGGTAGAAGGGATTTTGAGGGACTTCATCGATATTGTACCGCCCGGATTGATAGAGAAGCTAGCGAAAGCGACACAAGGGACGGACATCGAGCTCGATGCGGTTCTTTTCCCTTCACCGTTCACTGTGGAGGAGGATGCCTGGATTGACGGCGTCATCGGACGACTGAATTTGGTGCCTATAGAACTGGAGAGGAGTGTGGAAAATGGAAAAGCCTAAGTTTGAACCGGGAAAATTATTCCGTTTGATTAAGGAGGCGCATCCTCCTAAAGGAAGAATAGGATTTGCCTTTTTCATCGGTATTCTAGAGACGGTGGCCGGTCTGCTTGTACCGCTGCTAACGATGCAAATGATAAATAGCTTTTCGGAGGGGGGCCTGTCGTACGGCCTTCTATTGATTGCCGCGGTGGCGCTCCTCGGGCAGGCGGTACTGTCGGGATTCGCCTTCTACCTCATGACATCCATCGGGGAGGGGATTGTCGCTTCGATCCGCAGCCGTATTTGGTCGCATGTCTTGAAGCTCCGGATGTCGTATTTTGATGAGCATGAATCAGGGGAGACGATGAGCCGCATCACACAGGATACGAATGTCGTGAAGGAGCTGATCACCCAGCATCTCATCAGCTTTGTGACAGGCCTGTTGTCCATTATCGGCTCGGTCATCATTCTGTTCGTCATCGATTGGAAGATGACATTGCTTATGCTCATTGCCGTCCCGTTGACGGTGCTGACGATGCTGCCTTTAGGAAGCAAGATGCATGCCGTTGCCCTGGCGAACCAGGATGAGCTGGCACGCTTTACAGGCAGCATGGGACGCGTGCTCGGCAATATCCGCATGGTGAAGGCATATCAGGCTGAGAAGATAGAAATGGAGAAAGGGGAAGGCCAGATTCGGCAGCTGTATCGCTACGGGTTGAAGGAAGCAAAGATCATGGCGATCCTTTCACCAATCATGACCTTCGTGATGATGATTGTGCTGATCCTGCTGTTCGGTTATGGCGGCGCACAGGTCGCAACAGGCGGGATTTCTGCGGGGGCGCTTGTGGCAATCATGATTTATCTTATCCAGATTATCGTGCCATTTACACAGATGGCGACGTTCTTCACTGCCTTTCAGAAGGCGCTTGGTGCGACAGAGCGGCTTCATGAGCTGCTTGCTTTACCGATTGAAAAAAG
>JBJEFP010000005.1:0-3121 GCA_051874195.1 Lysinibacillus sp.
GCCAGTGCCTGGAAGGTGGAGATGGCATCTTCCTCATTTTCCACGAGTTCGAGCGCATATTGGTCCGCGAGCACTTCCTTGTGCCGAGACATCGCATTCGATAGCGGATCTGCCGCAAACAGGATGACAGATGACAGCAGGAGATAAAGCGGCAGTGAATGAATGGACTCCATCCGTTTAATGTTCAGCGACTTGCCGTGCTTACGAATCATCCTGGCCATAAGTTTGGCAACCAGCCAATAGGCAACAAACGTAATCACGAAATAAAGAATCATGCCACGGTAGACATCCTTTTTCACATAGTGCCCCATTTCGTGCGCCATGACAAAGAGGATTTCCCCTTCGGACATCTGTTGGAGGGTCGTATCCCACAGCACGATGCGTGTATTGCTGCCGATGCCGGTTACATAGGCATTCATCGTATTCGTCTGCTCTGCCATTTTCACCTCATACACATGCTCTGCCGGTATGCCTGCCTCATCCGCCAGAGCCAAGATTTTCTCCTCCAACTGCTTGTTCTCTATTGGTGTGAAATCATTGTACAGCGGGTCGATGATTTCCGGCTTCAGGAACAGATAGAACAGCATGATTGGAATCGTCGCCATCCACACATAGAGCCACCAGCGTTTCATACTTCTTCTAATGAAGAAATAAATGATGCTAACCATCATGAATGCCCACAGGAAGTCAAAGCAAAAATCGATTGCATTGTGCTTCATCCAGCCTGACAACGGTTGCGTGCTGAGTCCATACTGCTTGGACACCCAATATGTAACATATCTCAGCGGCAGCATCAGCAAAGAGGTTGTAAGCGATAGGAAGAAGAGATACACGGCAGTTTGTCCGAACACCCACTTCGACATCCGCTTTCCCCATCGTTCGAACGTCAGTGAAAGCCCTGCTAGAAGTACAGTCAGATAGACGAGCCATTCAAATGGCGTAATAATGAAATGGAGAAAATTCCTCACCTTCGAGTACCCTTCGCTTAAATACAGCTCCCGTTTTGTCATGAAGGTGCTCGGATCGGCAACGGTTCCTTGCAGGGCTTGGGGCACCCCGCTATTATCACTTAAGAAAATGTAGACGAACATGGCGAGTGCATATGCGGCAAATAGCAAAAAGGCTCTCACAATCCATTTGGCCTTCATTTCATCCTCCTTCCATTGGTAAAATGACGTTCTTTAGATTCTACCGTTCGAGGGATGAAAATATGATAGGTTCATGGCAAAACTACAGGTGGGGACGGATGACACGGAGGATGAGTGGAAAAAAGGGGGCAGGGGTTGTTTCCTATGCAAGGAAAGGCGGATAGCATGCGATAGGCGCCACATTGAGCTATCGCATGCATGTGCCCCATTGAGTAGCAGACAGCAAGAAATCAGTCGAAAATAAAACGAAATACACGGAAAATCATGCGTGGGATGAACAAAAGGATGTTCAGAAATACTTCTACAAAAATAAAAGAAATAAATTCAAATAACTCCCCGAAAATGGTCTCGAGTATACTTTCTTCATCTTTCTTCTTGTTCTTCTTTTTCTTCTTGCCCTGTTGCTTTTGCGACATGCATCCGCCCCCTTTTTTGTTGCTTTTAAATCAATCTTGTACCTTTAACGCATCATACATAAATCCTTGGTATTCATAGTTTTGTTTGCGGTACATGTCTCTTGCCGTATCTTCCCCATCGGCTACCAGGATGATTGTCTTTTCCGGAAAATTGTCCATGACAAATTGCTGCATTTGACCACCGATTCCTTTTCGCTGCATGGACGACAACACGAAGAAATTATCGATTTCCACCGTTTCCGGCTGCTCAATCAGATGTAAAAATCCTGCTGGCACGCCTTCCACGTAGGCAATTACAAAATATCTATCATCGAGCGTAAAAAGACGCTGAAGATATCCCTGCTTCTCCGTTGCAAAATTCACACCATACTGCAAATCTTCCATATAATTCAGTTCGAGCGTAGCATCTAGATCCTCTTCTGTGACGAATCGTACCTCGAGTGATGGATTTTTCACAGTAGAAAATTGGTGGGGTTCAATCGAATAGAGCTCTAAAAAGCCAATTGAATATCCTTCGCTTGTCAAATGCTCTGTCACTTCCTCGCTGATTTTTTCATTTGCGGGAAACTTGAATTTCAAATGGCGCTGGCCAAACTGCTGGTGATGGATGCGCAATAAGTGCTCAACCTCCTTAAACTCTAGCAAGCTGGGCATCCTTTTGAACATCACTAGATTACTATCATAACGGCTCAACATGTCTCCGGTATGATACTGTTTATATAGTTCTTTATCACCTATGATGCATCCATCTTGATTAATTTGTTCAAATGATATCACCTTCATCAGTCACATCACCTCTTTTCTCTATTTTGAGAATCAGGATAATGAAGCCCTCACTACGGCGGCTCGTGCCGGGTGCCAAAAGCCTTTCACGTAAAAAAGGCTTTTGGCGCAAGTCTTCTGTTTTCCCCGCTATCTTTCTCTCACATCTTTTATTTTCTTTTCACGCCTTTTGATATCTTCTTCTGCTTACGCTTTTCATCCAGTTTCGCTTGCGTGTGTAATTTTTTTTCTAAAAAGGCGATTTCCTTGCCTAGCTTCAAATAGCTTTGAAACCTTGCCTCCTCAAGCTCCCCTTCTTCAATTGCCCCACGGACAGCACAATGTGGCTCCTTCGTATGGGTACAGTCACGGAAACGGCATCCTTCCGCAAGGCTTTCGATATCACGGAAGCTGGCATCCAGGCTCTCCCGCTGATCCCATAGCTGCAGCTCGCGCATGCCCGGCGTATCAATGATACATCCGCCTGAAGGAAGGAGCAGTAGCTCACGATGAGTCGTTGTATGGCGGCCTCTTGCATCCTCTTCCCGTATGGCGGCTACCTTCATCTGCTTCGCCTGCATCAGGGCGTTCGTCAATGAAGATTTTCCGGCACCCGATGAACCGAGCAGGGCTCCGGTGACCCCCTCCTGCAACACTTCTGTGAGCCGTGCTATTCCCTCGTTGGTCAGTGTACTTGTTGTAAGGCATTCAACCCCTGGTGCAATGCGTTCCACTTCATTGAGATATGGGGCGGCATCTTCACATAAATCGGCCTTCGTCAGCACGATCATCGGT
>JBJEFP010000006.1:0-3056 GCA_051874195.1 Lysinibacillus sp.
TCATTCCGGGACTACCTAAACCCTAGTCATTTTTCATACTATACTCTACAAATTACAAGGATGTATCCTAATGCATCCCCTCTTACACGAGAAGCCAACTCTATGCGAATTAGAGCTGGCTTCTTATTTTTCCTACCCTGTACATCCGATTCTGCCGCCCTCCCCCATCAATGCAGTGGCTCTAGAATATTCCAATAAAACACTGCTTCTATAGGCGCGGCTAGTTTGCTAACAACCTTCTAGCATCTAACGGCTGCCTCATCCCTTATTTTGAATATAAGAAATAATATCAATATATAATCCCGTCATTTCCTCAGGAGTTTTATCGAGGCCATTTTGAATCCATTGCTCGATCAACCCTAAAAAGGCTGACGTGATGAAGGATAAAAAATAATCCATCGGAACCTTTAACTTTGTACCGAAGCTTTCATTCTTCTCTAAATTTACGCGCACCTTCTCTGAAAAGGCATCACGAAACCGAAGATGGAAGCCCGCTCTGCCGCGATCACTTAATAATATGTTCAATATCGGCGCATGCATTTTGATAGAGCCGAATAATGCAGCGGCCACTTGCTCCTGTCCTTTTTCAAATGTATGCGTGGAAGTAGAGTGGGCCTGTAATTGATCAATATGATTTCCCAAGTCCTCAAATAGCTGTTGCTCGATTTGATTCAGCAAATCGAATTTATCCTGATAGTGGAGATAAAATGTCCCCCGGTTGATTTTGGCTGTTTCCGTAATGTCCCCAATCGTAATGGTTTCAAATGACTTGTCCTTCAGCATCTGCATAAATGACTCTTGAATAAGCCGCTTTGTTTTCCGATTTTTCTCTGCATATATGCTCATAAAATCATCCCCTTTCAAAATTCAACATTCTGTTCATTTTTGTTTATTGCTTTGGTCTCCTTCTAAATTATAAGATATACATGCACTACTAAACAATGTGTTGAAAATTGAGAAAGGAAGACACCCATTGACGTTATTCAAAGAAAAATTAGCCTGGGCTGCTCCTATCGCTGTCCTATTAATTATCGCTCTATTTTCTGTGAACCTGTTCGCCCAGGGAAATCCACAGGTGAAAAACCTGCCAATTGCTCTGATTGTCAATGACGAGGGGCCACATGTGGATGCGGTGACATCTGCCATTGAGCAAATGAGTAAAGGCACGGATGGCAAAGAGCCAACATTAGCTTTTACGACCGAAAAAGAAGAGGACATTGAGCAGCTGTTTGCGGATAAAGCGTATTATGCGGCATTCGTTATTCCTGAAGGCTTTCATGATAGCCTACAAAACGCGCTGACAAATAACACTGCAGCAACGTTACAAATTTACATTAACCAAGGCTATAACATGACAGGGGCCAACTATGCAAAAACGGCTTTAGGCGCTCTCGTCACACAATTGAGCGGGCAATATTCCGCAAGCTTCATTGAGCAAATGGGCGACCAACAGATCGATGCGAACAAAGCAGCTGTGCTGGTGAACCCTATTGTATCTGAGGAAAAAATATTCAATCCCATTACCGCTTCCACAGCAAACGGGAGTGCACCGACATTAATGGCGGTACCAGCGTGGGTAGGGGCCTTAATCGGCGGTTTCGTTTTATTTCTATCAACGTCAAGCATCCTAAAAAGAGACATGTTAACACGTAAACAAACATTACGTTTAATGAGTGAACAGGTATTATTCGGCATTATTATCGCTCTGTTCTCAGGCTTTACTGTGGCAACGCTCGCCCATATCGCCGACATCAACATGCCAAGCTACTTCCTGGTCGCGTTCTTTGTATCCTTTGCGGCATTCTGCTTCTTCCTATTAGTATCAGCAATTACCGCATGGATCGGCAAACCGGCCATTACCTTATTCATGGTCGTCATGCTTTTAGGGATGGGTGTGTTAATGACGCCAATGGAGATGCTGCCAAGCTTCTTCGTCGACTTCATTCGCCCTTGGGTTCCTATTCGCTTTGCCTCTGAAGGGCTACGAGAAATCTTCTACTTCGGCAGCGGCTTCTACACAGGCAGCTCGTTCAATACGATTTTAGGAATCGGGATTGCAGGTCTGGTCATTTACTTGCTTTCTATTTTCAAACCAGTAAGCAGACAAAAAACTGCCGCTAAATAAAAGCGGCAGCAATCATGTCCGGTTTTATACAGCTCTGAAAAAGGGACGTCTGAAAAGTATTTCGAGACGTCCCTTTTTCGCTATTTAGAATACGGTTCACTATGAGTTTCTAGTCAGACAGCCTTCTTCTAACTATCAAATGTAGACCAATCCGCTAAGGACAATCGACCGACAATATCATAACCGTTCCCTTTTCCTTTAGGCTTTACAACAACGGTCCCCATATAAGGTATTTGCCCTAGACCCACTCCTTCAGGGAAACCGTGGGCAACAATCACCTTATTCCTTCCCTCTCCTGGGGTTTGCTCCAAAATAGACGTAACTTGATTCAGAACCCCTTGTCTATTCATATTAGGTGCATTTTCACTCAACCTGTTGATCTCAACCCAAAATGGATCAACTTGAACAGCACTATTCCCAAATGCCAGCTGGGCTGTTTCAACGGTCCTGCAAAAAGGACTTGCGGAAACAGGTGATTCAATCGGTATTTGCCAATATCGAATGATTCCCCCATAGTAGGCAGCCTGCCATCGTCCATAAGCAGAAAGATTTCTTTGCGTCAGGCAGTCTTGAAAGTTTACATGGGGTAAATCACTTCCAATGTTCGCTTCCCCATGCCTTGCATAGAGTATAAATCCGCCTTTTCTAAGTGAATCAAGTAACGACCTATTCACCTCAGCCTCTCCCTTTCATGTAAACATCCGATCATACTGCTAATGTATGTATGTTGTTCGCTGACTGTTAAAGGCGTTACTATATCGCACCGTCATGGATTTCGGGGCTGCATTGGAGGCATTTGGTCAATATTCCATGGAAGCTAATACTGGATGGATAACATATTGTTTTGAAGTGCTTAAAAATATATAAGTAGATAGGGTAAGCATCTTTTAATTGAAAGTATGAAAAGAACCACCTAAATCGTTGTTTCATC
>JBJEFP010000007.1:0-3053 GCA_051874195.1 Lysinibacillus sp.
TCTCTTATTCCGGAATATAAGGCAACTCTAACTCGTCCGGCAGATTAATGACATGCGTTTCTGTGTAGGATTTGATGCCGTCTACACCATATTCGCGGCCGACGCCGGATTGCTTCACTCCTCCGAATGGGAAGCGAACGTCCAAGCCTTGGACGGCGGCGGTGTTGATCATTGTTGTACCCGCTTCGATACGGCGTGCCACTTTGATGGCATGTTCTTCTTCGCCCCAAACCGAGCTTGTTAGACCATAGATGCTTTCGTTGTGCAATTGAATGACTTCTTCTTCATCATCGAATGGAAGGATTGGCAATGTCGGGCCGAATTGCTCTTCTACTACGATGCGATCATGAGTATCTGCCCCTAGCACAAGTGTTGGCTGTAGGAAGTATCCGTTGTCCATTAATTCAGGATTTAGAATGGTTCCTAATGGAATGATTTGTGCCCCGTTATTTTTCGCTTCTTCCACTAAGCTTTTCACGTAGTTTACTTGGTGCTTGTTGTTCACGGGACCTACTGTAACCTCTGGATGGAATGGATCGCCCACTTTAATCCATTTATTGGCCGCTTCAATATATTTTTCAACAAAGGCATCATAGATGGAACGGTGCACATAGACACGTTTGGCGATCATACAAATCTGACCAGACGTTAGGAAGTTGGCAATCACCATGCGGCGCATTGCACGCTCGTCGTTCACATCGAAGTCAGCGAGTACGATGGCTGCGTCATTTCCGCCAAGCTCCAGCGTCATATTTTTAATTGTTTCGGATGCTGCTTTCATGATGCTTTTCGCTGTATTTGTACCGCCTGTGAAAGCGATTTTTGAAACCTTTGGATTGGATGTAAGCTCGATTCCAACCTCTGCACCCCCATTGACGAGATTCAGCACACCGGCAGGGAATTCGTCAGCGATGATTTCAGCTACACGACTTACTGCCAATGGTGCAAATGGGCTTGGTTTTAGCACCATTGTATTCCCCGTTAACAGCGCAGGGGCAATTTTGATAGTTGATAGAGAGATTGGATAGTTCCAAGGTGTAATGGCTGATACGACACCGATAGGGTCATGTGTAATGATTGTACGACCTGTTTCATGTTTCATATCCTCTGGAGCTGTCACTTGTTTGACGTTGTCCACGGCAAATTCCATCCACATCAGAGAAATAGCAATTTCCCCTTGCGCATCATAAAGCGCTTTACCATGTTCAGCTGATAATAATTCCGCAATTTCTGGCGCTGCGTCTTTTATTTTCTGGATGGCTCGTTTCATTCTTGCGATGCGGTCGTCAACATCGCTCCAGGCCCAGGTTTTAAAGGCTTCATGGGCTGCATCAATCGCCTGGATTGTTTCCTCCCGCGTATTATCTGGAGCGTACCCAACAATTTGCTCGGGATGTGTCGGGTTTTCGCGTGGTATTTTTTTAACTGTATCTATTTTTTCGCCATTAATAATAGCGCTAACTGTAACTGGTTCTTTAATCATATAAAACCCCTCCGGTTAGTAAGTTTTACTTACAATAATTATAATAATGCTATATAAATGTAAAAACAAGATAGATGCTCACGAGGGGAATGGCCTATTCCATATCATCTTTTCTATATGTTTGGATATCAAAAATTTACAGGAAAATGCAGCGCCACGATCTAAGCTGGCCTTCTACAATCGTCGGCGAAATGCGGACCTTGTAGTAGGGAGTTTTCCTTGTAGGATAGCTATTTTCATATGTAGGAAGAGGGTATAATGAACTATGTATTGGGCATTGTTTTAGGAACGAGTGCAGTAAAGGTATGCTTGATGAATGGGCAGGGAACCCTTATAGATGAAGCGACAAGTACATATAGCTTATATCATGAAAAGGCGGGCTATTTTACCGGGCGGAAGGAAGGTACATTAATGAAATGATTTCACTCGGCGGTAGGGCAGGAAATCCATAAGTTAAAAGCGAGCAGGGCTTGTGGAGTCCTGTGAGGAAGCCGTTGAAAGGTGGGCAAAAATAGCCGAAACCTATACACCGAACCCCGAAAATGCCGCTTTTTATAATCAAGTTTACGAAATTCATACGAAGGTTTACAGCCAGGAAAAACCGTTAAACGATGCATTACAGGAATTACGCTAAAGGAGAGATGATGATGAAGAAAGTAAAATGGGGCATTTTAAGTACGGCAGATATCGCACTGACGCAGCTTATCCCTGCAATTGAGCGGGCAGTGAATGCAGAAGTAACCGCTATAGCCAGCAGAGGGCCTAAAGTACACCCGGTAGCGCGGCAGTTGAATATTGCGCGTGCCTATGAAAGCTATGAGGAATTACTGCAGGATCCAGACGTCCAGGTCATTTATATCCCGCTGCCGAATGATCTGCATAAAGAGTGGGCAATGAAGGCGGCGAGCGCAGGAAAGCATGTTCTCTGCGAAAAGCCGGTTGTATTAAAAGCGGAAGACTTAGAAGAAATCCTGCAGCACTTTGCTGCCCATAACTGCTTGTTTATGGAAGCCTTCATGTACCAGTTCCATCCACAGCACCAGCGGATAAAGGAAATGATTGATGCAGGGGAAATCGGGGAAGTAAAGCTGTTTAAATCGAGCCATTCTTTTTTATTTGAAAATCGTATCGGCAATATTCGTATGAATAAAGCGCAGGGCGGCGGCGCTTTATGGGACGTGGGCTGTTATTCCTTGCATGCCATGCAATATCATATCGGATCTCATGTAAAATCAATGCATTTTACAGGTCACTTTGATAAACAGACGGGCGTTGATGTTTCTGCATTCGGCATGATAGAGCTCGAAAATGATGTGGTGGCGATGATTGATTGCAGCTTCGATATGATCGACCGCAATGAAATAGAAATTGTCGGTACAAAGGGGTCTATAAAAGCAAAGCATGCATTCCGTCCGGATGTCTTTGGTGGTGATGCGAAAATTATCGTAACCACCCCTCCTGTTGAAAGAACCGAATACGTCCAGGGGGATATTTACAAATTAGAAGTCGAGTACTTCTCCCAATGCATTTTGGAAAAGCGTGATTTACAGGAGCAACACCAATATTCACG
>JBJEFP010000008.1:0-3039 GCA_051874195.1 Lysinibacillus sp.
TTGTTGTATGTGGATAAAAAGGAAGAGGATGCCTGATTAGGGGTATCCTCTTTTTTGTTTTGATTTACATATTGTCTCGATAATCTGCAATGATGCCCGATGCTTCCTGAATGTATCCTGTAGCCGTTTTCATGTTTTCTGTGCATTTCCTGATAGCTTCAGCATCCATGCTATCAATGGCGCTAGGGTAGTTATCGACAACGTATTGATAATGGTCCATTGCTTTTAAAACAAGTGTGTGCGCCTCCTTTAACTCTTTCCCCTCTGGTTCTTCAATGTCCCTTACCTGCATGATGCTGGAATCTAACAGAGTGATCGCCATAGCCATATCCACTATCCAGCCTTGGTCCATTATCAGTGCGGGATTTTCAGAGAACTTAGTGCTTTCCTCGCTTATCGAACGTAAAGCACCAGCGACACTTTTCATGGCCGTACTCATGCTATCCAGATAATCCGACTCAACATACTTCTTAGGTTCAGCTTTCTTAGCTGGCTCTGGTGTTTTTGTTGCCGTTTCCTTCTGCTCAACCGCTTTCGTTTCTTCTTTCGCCACTTCCTCTGAACAACCGACCAACAAAGCAACCGCTATAGCACTTACCATCAATGTCTTTTTCATACCCCTATCCCCTTTTTATAGATGCCTTGGCACCCTCATTATTTTATGTGCTTTTTTACTTCTTCGATAAACGGAAGGATAATCTCCACTAATACCATGCCTACGATGAACGAAACTACTGCAAAAACCACGGTCAGGAAGATAATCCAGAAAATGATTTCAGACATATTCACATTCCTCCACACTATGACTAAAGGTAACCTCACCCTGACAAAACGGGCAGAGTTGAGGTTCCTTCTCTTTCTTTACGCCAAATTCTTCTGGACAGAATGTACATTGATATATGTCTAGGTTCATATGAAATCCCTCGGGCTCATTCCCACATGTGCCAGCGGGTCACGATCATAACTCTCTTCCTCCGCTAATTGCTCTTTGACATCCTCCACTAAAGAAGGAATGTTGATACTGTCTAACAAGGCTTGCTGCCCCATGAAGTCTAAATCACCGTATAGGTCTTGGATTACCTCCATGATAAATTCGTCCGTTACGATGGCTGTATGGTTGTTCAGCAGCCGTTCCCTTGCCTCCATGTATATCCGTTCTGATTGGGTCATTGGCTTAACCTCCTGATTAAGGCGTTAATGTATCTTTCGGGTAAGGCTGTGAAGATGGCTGCTACCGTGATAAGGAGTGACAGGAATATGGCGGTGAATAGGAGGGCACCCATTAGGCGCCCTGCTTTACATTGGCGAGCCAGGCATCTAGTTTCGCAATGATCAAACTTGCTTGATTTGAAGATAAGTTCTCGATATTGTCAATTTTCAACGCCTCATAAACATCTTTATCAGTCTTTTTACGGGCTTTAGCAAACTCTAAAGCTTTTGTTTTGATTATTCCGACTTGTTCTGATGTTATTGGGCCCGAAGTTTTAGATGTTTGATTATTATTCTGGTTGTTCTGATTAAGCTTTGCGTTTTCAACCTCTTCTTTACTTGCGATACTTTTCTTAATCTCAAAGCCTAACAAAGCTAATGCTCTTCCTACGGCAGAAGTTTCACAGTTTTCTAATGCCGATGTTTTATTAATGAAGGATGAGCCCTCTTTTTCGTAAGCGTGCCCTGTAGCTGCCGGAAACTCATCTTTGATATCACGATAAACTTCCGCTTTCATTACTACAATTTCATCTTTCCAAGAAACGATTTCTGTGTGAATCCTGCCGTAAGGATATTTTTCGTGAAACCTCTCTACTCGGACATTAACCTCAACATAATCCTTTAAGCTGTCTTCCTTGTTATTTTGTTTACCTTGCTGTTGTGCCATTTGCACCAACCCCCTTAGTAGGTAATAACAGGTCCTTTCCAGACCAACCATAACGAATCCTACTTTGTATCGTTTGTCTCTTCAAACCGCTTATAAGCGACCATTCAACTAACGTCTTAGTCTCTCCATCTATCTCGATGTAACGATTACAACGCCTATTTCTGTTTTGAACAGTCCTGGTTACCCACCTGCAATTATCTGGACAATAACCTTTGTTGTTATCAATGCGATCAATTGTTAGCCCTTCTTCATACCCATTTTCTAAAGCCCATTTTAGAAAACTAGGAAAGTTGTCTTTCCATTCTTCACAAATGGTAATTCCTCTTTCTCCGTAATCTTTATAACTTTTACTCTTTTTGTCATAGCAACGATGTTTCATGCCAGACCATACACCACTTATTTTTTGATTATCTCTAGCTCCATTTGTTTTTATTTCAGCTAAATACTCTTTTCTATAACATCCACAACTTTTCGTTTTGCCTCTAACAAGGTTGTCGATATATACCAATCGCTCTGTTCCGCATTCACACTGACAAAGCGCCTTTTTATCTTCAGCTTCATTAACAACTTTCCATCTGCCAAACTTATCTCCAACGGATACCCTCATCGTATCCTCAATCCTTTCCCTTGTTTGATTGCACATCCGTCTATCTCAGCTCCATTTTTCAAGGCAGCGAGTAACGCTTTCTTGTCAATCACAGGGTCTTGGTCTATCATGAAGAGAGAAGGTATTTTTTCTGGGTCTATCACTTCGAGTGCAGGTGGGTTTTTGGCAATGGATACGGTTAAAGTTGGACGCTTCACTTTATCCATGCCAGCAAGCTTCATCTGTTCGAAGAGATAGGCTTTTGTATTGCTTATGCGGTTCTCCAGCGACTTCCTACGCTCCGCCAGTCGCTTCTCTTCCTCCTTGATAGCCTTAGCCTCCGCCTCCCATGAACGGATTAATTTAGCGGTATTCTCAGCTTTATCCTCAATGGATTCCTTGATGGATTCGAGTGTGTCTTTCAGTACCTGAGGGTCGAGATCGTCAGCCATTTCGAGTAGTTGGTTGTATTGATGATTTAATTCGTATAATTTAATTGTCAATTTGTTCCCTCCTTGTTTCCTAGTACTGTGCGGAAACTTCTTTCCACTTTGCCCAAAATTGAAAGTCTTTTCCG
>JBJEFP010000009.1:0-11988 GCA_051874195.1 Lysinibacillus sp.
TTGTCCGATTTTTTAATGGAGAAAAAAGAAAATGTCATATGGAAGTCGCTGCAAGTCTTTCAGTGATGGTTGCCACAGCTGGTTTGGTACAAATAGTTGTCCTATGCGGCCGGCTAATCTTCATCCTTTACATCGATATCCTCTGGGATCGGTGTACTGCGCCAGATTTCAATTTCCTCTTTGATGCGTTCGAGCTGCTCATGATACGTGTCAAACTGTCGGCTGTTGACCAAAAACTGCTCGCCGTCATGTACTGCCTTGATGCGGCCATTGTAAATGTACTGCAGAATTTGATGCTCAGACATGCCGATTTCTTTCGCTGTCTCTTCTACTGTTTTATACATTTTGATGACCCCCGTTTCCTTATTATATTACTGTCATTATACCACGAGAATCGTAAAAGAAAGTTTATATTGAATTTATATTCGTCCGGTAATATACAAAGTGGAATTTGAGGAATGAGGAGGAATATACAGTGAAAAAACTTTTATACCCGATAACCGACTGGGTGTCAACGAAGCGGGGGATGTGGATTACGATCATCGCCTGGCTTGTGTTGATGATTGGCTTAAGTGCAGGGCCGAAATTGGGCGATTACAAGGTGACGAACTTCCAATCCCTGCCGGATGAAGCGGAGTCCATTATCGCAGAACATAAATCCGAGGAATTGTTCCCGAATGATCAGGGGACGCCAGGGATACTGGTCTTCCATAATGAGAGTGGAGATGTGGACCTTGAGGAGGTCAAGCAAGTATTAAATGCCATTATCGCTGAGGATATCGAAGGCATTGAAACAATTGTCGATATTTCGGCCATGCCGGACCAGGCGGTGGCTGCATTTACGTCGGAGGACAAATCTACGATGATTGTGCCGATGAATCTGCAGGCAGGTCTTGGCAACTCTGATTACTCGGAGATCAATGATGCGGCTTCGGAAATCGGAAACGAGGCGGCAAAGGACCTGGTACTGGACTTCTATATTACGGGTCCTGCCGGTATTGCGGGCGACACGACAAAGCTTTTTGAATCTGCAGATATCCAATTGCTGATGGCAACAATCGGCATTATCTTGGTGCTGTTGATTGTCATCTACCGATCGCCATTACTTGCATTCATTCCATTGCTTGCAACGGTAATCGTCTACCAGGTGGTAAACCAGTCTGTCGCATTGATGGGTGCAGGCGGATTGGAAATCAACAACTCGACAACATCCATCATGAGCATCCTGCTGTTTGCGGCAGTCATTGATTATTCATTATTCGTCTTCTCGCGCTACCGCGAGGAGCTGAACCACTACGAAGACAAATATGACGCGATGAAGCATGCGATGCGTGCAACAGGGGAGCCGGTATTCTTTGCCGGAGGTACAGTCCTTGCTGCCATGCTCATTTTATTCTTTGCGGATTTCCGCGACTATCAGAACTTTGCACCGATTTTCGGGATGGCGATGTTCATTATCATGCTCGCTTCGGTTACGTTAGTACCAGCATTGTTCACATTATTCGGTCGTAAAGCATTCTGGCCAAAAGTGCCGAAATACGGCGAACAAAAAGAAGTCAAGCATGGTATATGGGGAGCGGTTGCAAAGTTTGTTGTCAACAAGCCTGGTCTTTCAGGCGGGCTGGTGGCAATCTTCATGCTGATTACAGCATTGAACGTATTCAACTTGGACTTTGAATTCAACTCGGTGAAAAACTTCCCGGAAGATCTGCCGTCACGTGTGGGTTATGAAATTGTGGAAGAGAAGTTCAACAAAGGAGACCTGGCGCAGACAACCGTTATCCTTGAGGATGAAGAGGCGCTTACTGAAGAGGACATCCAGGCGTTCAGGGACCAGCTGACAAGCTATGAGGAGATCAATTCGGCGACGTTAGCGGCTGTAACCGAAGGCCAAACAGCGGCGAAAATCAATGTCTCCCTTACGATGAATCCTTACTCGTCTGAAGCAATCGACTTCATGGAGGATTTACGTGCAGAGACGGATGCTGTGATGACGGATTTAGGAATTGAGGCGGACGTCTATTATAGCGGTACGACAATCAAGCTGGCTGATGAGCGTGCAATCAACAATGGTGACATTATTAAAATTGTCATTTTGGAAACATTGCTGATCCTTGTCTTACTGTTTGCTTTGACTCGTTCAATCAAAATGCCACTTTATATGATGGCGACGATTCTGATTTCCTACGTTTCCGCTCTTGGGCTGGGGCTGTTCCTGGTGGACGTGCTGTTCGGCTACGATGCGGTAAGTACGCGGGTACCGGTGTATGCGTTCATCTTCCTAGTGGCACTGGGCATCGATTACAACATCATCTTGGTATCACGATTCATGGAGGAACGTAAGAACAACAAAGTCAAGGCTGCATTGGAAGTAGCGATTCGCAATACAGGCGGGGTCATTTCCTCTGCCGGACTGATTTTGGCAGCGACATTCGCCGCACTGACGACGATGCCGATTGCAGATCTGTTTATTTTCGGGTTCATGGTAGCGATCGGGATTCTGATTGATACATTCCTTGTACGCGGCATGCTATTGCCATCGTTGATTCTATTCTTTGAAAAAGATAAATAAACCACTCATACTTAAGCGTGGAGGGATGATATGCGAATACTAGTCGTAGATGACGATCAGGATATTTTACAGCTTGTTTCAATTCATCTGATACGTGAAGGATATGAGGTTGAGCGGGCAAGCGATGCCCAGCAGGCGCTCGATTTACTTGAAGAGAAAGAGGTGGACCTTGCGATTGTAGATGTGATGATGCCGGGGATGAATGGCTTCGAGCTTACGAAGATTCTTACAAAGGAGCTCGAAATCCCGGTCATCCTTCTTACAGCAAAGGGACAGCTTGAGGATAAAGAAAAAGGGTTTATAGCTGGCTCGGATGATTATATTGTAAAGCCATTTGAGCCAAAGGAGCTGCTATTTCGTGTGGCCGTTGTGTTAAGAAGGCTAGAGCGCTCGATGGAAGCCGTCATTGAAGTAGGCAATCTCAAAATCGATCGGAAAAATTTCGAGGTGGTCATCAATCAGGAGACGATCATGCTGCCAATGAAGGAATTCGAGCTTCTCTGCCTGCTGGCATCCCGGGCGAATAAAATTACCCAACGCACGATGCTGATTGAGCAGACATGGGGGACTGATTATGAGGGCGGCGAAATGACGCTCAATACCCATATTAACCGGATTCGAGAACGTCTGAAGCGCTACGGGGCAACGGTTGAAATACAGACGGTGCGAGGAATCGGCTATAAACTAGAGGCAAATGAATGAAAACATTATATAGGCAGTTTATCAGTGCCACAATCATCATCCTGGTATGCAGTGTAGGAATCGGGTTTGCGCTTGCCAATGTCGTGTATTTTACGTTCACAAAAGAGAAGGTCGATGAGCAGAATGTAGAAACCGCATGGGAAGTGGTCCGGATTTTGGAGAATCTGCACGGTTCCGAGGAGGCGATGCATGCGTATCTGTCCTCTATCGGAAAGCTCGGCTACCAAGTCTTTATCATAAACGAATCCGGTGACCATGCGTATTTCGGGAAAGCCTTCAAGAATGAGGAAATGCCGGACGCAGTACTTGTCGATATTTTAGATGGAGAAGTCTATCACGGAATGCAAGACTTTTCAGGCAGCTTTCTCATGATGAACCACTTTTCGAACGATGTGCAAAATACAGTCGGTGTACCGTTTTCTGTGGAAGGCGAGCAATACGGGCTGTTTTTACGACCGAATAATAAAATGCTCTTTTCAGATATCCATACCGTACTCGCGGGCTTTGTTGTAGCTATTGCGATTGTCAGCATAACAGGAGTGGTCCTGATGACCCGCCAGCTCATTCGGCCGATTACCCAGCTGACGGAGGCTACAAAGGCTGTATCAAAGGAAAATTTCCATTACACACTCGATATTTCGAGGAAGGATGAAATCGGTGAGTTGGCAAAAGGCTTTAATCTCATGCAACAGCAGCTGGCGCATAATGACGAGGCCCGCAAGGCGTTCATCAGCAATGTGTCGCATGATTTCCAATCACCTCTTATGAATATTCAGGGGTATGCGGATTTGCTGCGTGGTGATGAGGTCGATGAAAAAGAACGTTTGGAATATTTAGCGATCATCGACCGGGAGTCGAAGCGTCTATCGAATTTGACAAAGCAGCTACTGCTGATTACGTCACTCGACCAGGCGACATATCCGTTGAAATTCAGGCAGCTTCGAATTGATGATCAGATCAAGGACATCATCCGGAAATACCGCTGGCGGCTGAGCGAAGAGGGAATTGAGCTTTCTTATAAATTAGAGGAAGCAAGCGCCTGTGCTGATGAGGAGCTGCTCGTGAATGTATGGGACAACCTACTGTCCAATGCTATTAAATACAATAGCTCCGGAGGTAGTATCTTCATTACATGCCATAGGATTGATGACGAAATAGAGATTGTGTTCAGGGATACGGGCATTGGCATGTCTCCTGAAGCGCAGGAGCAGGTGTTCGAGCGATTCTTCCGTGTTGATGAAGCCCGGAAAAAGGATGGCACCGGCCTGGGCCTTGCAATCGTCAAGCAGGTGGTGGCATTGCATGGAGGCGTTATTAGATTGGAAAGCAAGCTAGGTACGGGAAGCACGTTTACAATTAGGCTTCCAATAGAGAGAAGATAAAGGGGTAGAGGGAAATGGAGAAGAAATGGTCGATTCGATTGATTCGATTTGCGGCAATCTTTGGTTTGTTCGGAACGTTTTTAGGTTCTAAAATGAGCGGGGATATGGACTACTCACTGCGTCCAATCCATGCACATATACTGTTGGTTGGGTGGCTTTCGGTATTTGCCTGGGGGATTTTCTATAAAGTCTATACAATTAAGCATAAAATGCTAGTGACGGTTCAAAGTATCTTGGCGATGACAGGGGCATTCGGCCTGACATTCGGTATGTGGATGTATAATTTGAATCCGTTCAATCTGGATGAAACGCTTGTGATGATTCTCTTCATCGTCGGCGGGACATTGCTGCTGCTGGCATTCGCATTGTTTATGGTTATGACATTCTTTACCGAGGACCAAGAAAAATAAGCGTGAACGAGGAAGTCTGTCTGAGAGGGCAGGCTTCCTTTTTTTGATGGAAGAGAAAGTTGGTCATTCGCACTACAATGACTGGATAAAAATATAGGTATTTTATTCTGTCTTTATAAAAAAGCGCCATTCATTTCTTTTGCAAGATATAATC
The DNA here is from genome assembly GCA_051874195.1 of Lysinibacillus sp. GTDB lineage: Bacteria > Bacillota > Bacilli > Bacillales_A > Planococcaceae > Lysinibacillus_B. Next base: position 5,221 of record JBJEFP010000009.1, read on the forward strand.
TTCGTAAGGGGGCTTAATTATGAAATATTTGCCATATATAATGGTGCTGCTGGGAGCCGTGCTTTGGGGGACGACCGGCACAACACAGACGTTTCTCCAAGAGGGTATCTCCTCCTTTGCCGTTGCCTGCGTGCGTTCGGGTATCGGCGGCGGGGTATTGTTGATCCTCGTCCTTATTATGAAGAAAATGAATTGGCGAACTTGGCCGTGGAAATGGAATATCCTCGCGGCACTTGCCATTGCCTTGTTTCAATGCTTATTTTTCTCCTCGATTCGATTTACAGGAGTAGCGATTGGAACGGTGGTGACGATCGGCAGTTCCCCAGTCTTCTCCGGCCTTCTAGAATGGGCTGTGTGGAAAGTGAAGCCTGGTCGTATATGGACCCTCGCAACAAGCTTTGCCATCATCGGGTGTGCTATGCTATTTGTGAATAGAGGAGAGGCCATCGTAGATCCATTTGGCATAGGCCTGGCGCTATGTGCAGGATTTATGTTTGCTCTTTATACAAGCGTCAGCAAGCAGTTGATGAAGCGTGCTGAAACATTGCCGGCTGTGGCGATGACGTTTTCGATGTGCGCCGTTATGCTGGCGCCGATTGCCCTGATGGACGGTGTTGTATGGATAACGGATATGGGAAATCTCGTGCCGATGCTCTATATGGGCATCATCACGACGAGCATTGCCTATCTGCTGTTTTTAGGAGGACTCCGTTCTGTCAATTCGTCTGCCGCTGTGACATTGAGCCTGGCGGAGCCGCTGACCGCAGCACTTTTGGGCGTGCTGTTCCTGGGGGAGTATTTGTCTTTCACTTCCTGGGGAGGGGTCCTTCTTATATTAGGCGGGATTATCGTGCTGACGTTCGGGAATCGGGTCGCTTCCTGATGGATTGTTTTTTCCTTCAAGCAGCATATGAGCGTTTCTTAAGAAATTCTTCAGATTTGGAATACGAAAAAACTCATTTTTATGTTTTACGATAAGATTATAAGAGAAAGCAGTGAGGTGTTTATCGTGAGCAAGCTAACTGTGCTCGTCACGGATGATGATAAGGATATCCGTGATGGGATAGAGATCTACCTGAGAAATGAAGGGTATCATGTGCTGAAGGCGGCAGATGGCAGTGAAGCGTTGGAGCTTCTCAAAAAGAACGAAGTCCATCTGATCATCCTCGACATCATGATGCCGAAAATGGACGGCATTACGGCAACATTCAAAATACGTGCAGAGCGCAACATCCCGATTCTTATGCTCAGCGCAAAGGCGGAAGATACAGATAAAATTCATGGATTGTCGGTCGGAGCGGACGATTATTTGACAAAGCCGTTCCACCCGCTGGAATTGATGGCGCGTGTAAAGAGCCAGCTACGGCGCTATACGGAGCTCGGTACATACCGCCAGCAGGAGGAAGTGTCAGGGCTGACACTCCATCCGGAAGCGAAAGAGGTGCGGGTGGACGGCGAACCCGTCAAGCTGACCCCGATTGAATACAAAATTACGGAGCTGCTGCTGAAAAATGCAGGGCGTGTGTTTTCCATCAATGAAATTTACGAAATCGTGTGGAACGAGGAAGCATACAATGCGGAAAACATCGTGGCCGTGCATATCCGGAAAATCCGTGAAAAGATCGAAGCCAATCCGAAAAATCCGCGTTATCTGAAAGTGGTGTGGGGTCTTGGATACAAAATTGAAAAATAGAGTGCTGTTCCTCTGCTCGACGTGCAGCCTGGTCGCTGCCGCTGTAGGAATCGTATGCATCGGGGCATACGTATGGAACTGGATTGATACGAATTTGATGGATACCATCAAGCTTTTACGGAAGCTATTTTAGGAGGAATAAAAAATGAAGACAAGATTATTCCTCACGCTTTTTCTTATGTTCATTATCACATTTGGCGGTATCTCCCTTTTAAATCGAGGGCAGGAACTGCTGGCCGAAAATTATTTCTATACTGATCGCTTTCAGAGTACAGAAGAAGAGTTTTTGAACGGTCTTCAACAATACATTCTAAATCCAATCGATTTTGAAAAAGTGATGGACAATATAGACGTCACATCGGATGAAATCAATTATTACCGCAACTACTATGGGACGCTCAGTGAACAGCTGATGAACATCGAAGCCCAGTACAGGGAGCGACTGGATGACCCGGAGGTAGGCGAAGCGGCACGGGCTGCATTGGAGGAGGAGCGTAACAGCAAGCTGGAAGAGGTCAAAAAGAACTTTGAAAGCGACGATGTTGTGAAGGATAAGATAATTGCCTTGAAGAAAGAGGCGCTCGCCAAATACAAAGCGGAATTTGAACGTAATGTAAGAGAGTTTAAAGCGTCATACAGCTTTTTCGATTACAGCTTAACGGATACGGAAACATCCGAAAAGGTAGGGAAACAGGATGACGAGAAGGCAGCTTATACACGCACATTCACCGAATCGAGTCCATTGCAGGCGGAAGCTGTCTCATCCATTCAGTTAGGTGATTATACAAATTCTCCGGAATTGGGCTACTATGAGATGCTGCAGGTACCGGTGGAGCAGGATGAACGCTACTTTACAGGTTCCATCAGCCTGGCGAAATCCATGCTGACGAAAGCGGGTTTTAATGAAGGCTATCAAGTTTTCAAAACGGAGAAAATAGTCTTTTATTTAATCTGGGCAGCCTCTTTAGCGGCCATCTTTTTACTGGCCACGGTGTGGAGTCCGAGCTGGAAGCTGTTTAGCGGTTTGCCGGCTATCGAAGAACGTTTCGACCGCCTCATGCCGGATGTGAAAATCGCGGTTTCCTTTATCCTTGCAATGTTTGCCCTTTCAGCCATTGAGAGCGGTGTTTATCAAGTTCACAATGTACTATACGAGTTTGCGGTGCATGGTGGCTTAGGCAATGGGATAGAGTGGATTTTTTCCGTAGCAGTGCAATTTGCCCTGTTTAGTGCAGCCGTGCTGACAGCTGTTTGGGCGTATCAATCCATCAAATCGGAAGAGGAACCATTCAAGGATGCCTTCGTGATGAAAATCATGCGGGCAGCGCAGGATGTCTTCCTGAATCGCTCCATCGGTATGCAGATGACGGCACTGCTTATCATCATCTTCTTAGGCGGGGTCGGACTGGCGGGAGTAACGCTAGAATTTGGGCTGATTGTGATTTATGCCCCGTTGTTTACCTTTGTTTTATTGCCGGCCTTGTATATCTTCCTGCGACGCATGGGCTACCTGAACCGTGTCATGAAGCAGACGGAGGACATGGCGGCAGGGCGCCTGGCATCTCCAATAAAGGTGAAGGGGAAATCGCCGATTGCACGCCATGCTGAAAATTTGAATGATTTGCGTAAGGGAATCGAATCATCGATGAAGGAGCAGGCGAAGAGCGAACGGTTGAAGACGGAGCTGATTACGAATGTCAGCCACGATCTGCGCACACCGCTGACATCCATCATCACGTATACAGACCTGCTGAAAAATCCGGATTTGACGGAAGAGGAGCGGGCGAAATACGTCGGGATTCTGGATCAGAAATCGGCCAAGCTGAAGACATTGATCGAGGATTTGTTCGATGTGTCCAAAATGGCGAGCGGCAATGTGGAAATCAACAAGCGCCGGGTGGACTTGGCCCAGATGCTCCAGCAGGCTGCAGGCGAGCATGAAGAGGACTTTACTGCTGCTGGGCTTGATTTGCGGGTGGCCATCCACGATCAGCCGGTCTATGCAGAGGTGGACGGCCAGAAATGGTGGCGTGTCGTCGATAATCTGCTGCTCAATGCACGGAAGTACAGCCTTGAAGGGACGCGAGTGTATGTCTCATTGCGTACCGTTTCCGGTATGGCGGAATTCTCGGTGAAAAATGTAGCGAAATACGAGCTCGGGGAAAACGTAGAGGAGCTGACGGAGCGCTTCAAGCGTGCTGATACCTCTCGCCATACGGAGGGTTCAGGGCTTGGGCTTGCCATTGCGCAATCTATCGTAGACCTGCATGGCGGCCAATTGAAGATTGAGGTGGATGGCGACCTGTTCAAGGTCATTGTGAAAATTCATACTGTATAGAGGAGGTGCACTGCCGGAGACGGTGGTGCATCTTTTTTGCGCAGAGGCAATAGATTCGCCGGTTCTACTCCCGCAGCATGGAAGGGTGAAAATAAGCCTCGCCCTCACAGTACATCCATTCATTTGGCTTCATTTTTCCAAAAAGCGCCCCGTTTTACTAAAAAATAAGCTGGCATGAGGAGGGACTGATGAGGCGAAAAGATTGATGTCATCACTTTCGAATCGCCTAAATGGCCATCCGGCGAATTTGATATACAACTTAACTATAAATAAATGCCATACTGAGGCGATAGTCCCCGTTTGGCGCTTATTTCTGGCTAAGTCGTATATGGATTTCTCCAATTGGCACAACAAGGGGGGCAAAACGAAGCGCGGGCCAAAGAAGCGCCTCCGTTCTCTATTGGAGAATGGCAGATGTGGCGCCCCTTTCTGCAGCCCCATCTTCAAGACCGATGAGTATAGTGCGCTGGAAATTTCATTCCATTATATTTATAAAGGGAAGGCAATCTGGCTCCGTTTTGGCTGATAGCTCCGTTTCGCACTAGTAGCATACTAAGAAAATAGAACCCCCTTCTAAAAGTTTTTACCTTCTGGATTCGATTCGTTTTCCCGGACATGCTATAATCTTTTCAGCGGATTTCTGCATAAAAGAATCATTCTTTTGGCGTACGGCTGATTGGAATATAGGATTCTTATCATAAAATAATAGGGGAGCGTGTACAAATATGCGGGTGTTGATTGGTGCGCTCGCCATAGCCGTATATGGCGCAATAACATTTTATCTAGGATTGAATTTCAAGAAGTGGCTCGTTGCCCTCAATATTTTCCGTTTGGAGCCATTGTATTGGGCGTTGCTCTTCATCATATCCTTTGGCTTTATCATTGGCCGGATTCATGAAATATTCAAGCCGCTTGCAGTCATCGGCAACTACTGGATGTTCGTTTTGGAATACGGTCTCATCATTTGCATCATCGCCAACCTCATCATCTGGCTGACACCTTTTAAAAGTGTAGCGGGAGTGGGGACGATAGGAGTCGTCCTGCTTGTTGTTTTATTTGGGCTTGGTACATATAATGCCTATACGCCGGTTGCACGCGAGCTGTCGATTCAGATTGACAAGAAGGGGGAGCCGATGCGTGTCGTTGTAGCCTCGGATTTCCACCTTGGTGTGCTTTCCAATAAAGGGCATCTCGAAAAATTCGTGCAAAAGGCCAACGAGGCAAACCCGGATCTTGTGCTGCTTGTCGGGGACTTGATTGATGACGACCCAAGCTGGTATATCGAGGACGGCATGCATGAGGTGATGAAGCAGCTCAAGGCGACATATGGTGTATATGGGGTACTGGGTAATCACGAATATTATGGAGGAAAGATTCCTCTGCTGATTGAAGAAATGGAAGCGTCCAATGTAAACATGCTGCTGGATGAAACCATTTTGGTCGATAATCGTTTCTATTTAACAGGGCAAGAGGATAGGACTAACATAGCGCGCAAGCCGCTTGAAAGTCTAAAGCCTGCAGACGAAACAATGCCGTGGTTTGTCATGAACCATACGCCGGATGACCTGGATACACCGGCACGCCTGGGGGTGGACTTCCATACATCAGGCCATACGCATAAGGGACAGATGTGGCCAAACAGCTTCATCACATCCCGTATTTTCGAGCTTGACTATGGGCATAAGCTGAAAGGCCAGATGAACGCACTTGTATCAAGCGGGTTCGGTTTTTGGGGGCCGCCGACACGGATTGGTTCACAATCGGAATTATGGGTAGTCGATATTGAATTTACAAAGTAAGGAGTACAACAATGGAATTATTAGAGTTATTAAAGGCGCTCATCCTGGGCTTTGTCGAGGGGATGACGGAATTTGCCCCGGTATCTTCTACAGGGCATATGATTATTGTAGATGATTTATGGTTGAAGACGACGGAATTTTTAGGACAGGGATCGGCCAATACATTTAAAATCGTCATTCAGCTCGGCTCCATCCTGGCGGTCGTAGTGGTCATGTGGAAACGCTTATTGAGCCTGGTCGGCTTATATAAAATGGAGGGCCAGGAAAAGACAAGCTTCAATTTAGGACATGTCATCATCGGGATTATTCCGGCTGGTGTATTCGGTGTTTTATTTGAGGATTACATTGATGAGAATCTATTTGGCATTGAAACGGTCATCGTCGGCCTTTTCATTGGGGCATTCTTAATGATTTTTGCGGATAAATTTGGACCGAAGCGACCAAAGATTACGTCACTTGACCAGATCTCTTACGGAAAAGCATTGAAAATCGGGTTCATCCAATGTCTATCGTTATGGCCTGGGTTCTCGCGTTCCGGTGCGACGATTTCCGGTGGGGTATTGTTGGGACTGGACCACAGGACGGCTGCTGACTTTACATTCATCATGGCTGTACCGATCATGGCGGGTGCCAGCGGTCTTTCGTTATTCAAAAACTGGGATCAAATCAACATGGACCACCTTGGTTTCTATGTGGTGGGATTCATCAGTGCCTTCGTATTTGCACTCATCTCCATCAAATTCTTCCTGAAGCTGATTTCAAGGGTGAAACTGACGCCGTTCGCCATCTATCGCATCATATTGGCCCTTCTTTTAATGGCTGTTATCTATCTGTAGCAGGAGAGGGGGCGGCTGGAAGGCTGTGTTGAGCCGGTCGCTGCTGGAGCAATATTTTTAGTGAATAGTTATCAAGGAAAACAGAACTGCTCAGAAAGTGGA
>JBJEFP010000009.1:12088-25710 GCA_051874195.1 Lysinibacillus sp.
AGCAATATTTTTAGTGAATAGTTATCAAGGAAAACAGAACTGCTCAGAAAGTGGAAACTTTCTGGGCAGTTCCTTTTTGTTGTATGATCCGCGTATATATACACTAGCTGCTGAAGATTGCTTCCAATGCCTTTTGCTCTGATTTGGAGCAGGACCGGAGAGCGCGGCTGACGACAGTAGGGACGACGGAAGCGTGATTTTCCTCTGGGGCCACATAGCACTCCACTTGAAGCCCGGCGACTCCCAGCATGGCGCTCAGCTTTTTTGCATCCTCTACCATAAATCCTTCCTGTTCACCCACTGCCATGAAGATGTGGGGATTCTTCTCTCCTCCTCCGTTGGCAATGAATCGGGTTCCCATCTCCATCAGTTCTTCCCCGTTCCACCAGATGGATGGGCTGATGGCGATGGTGTGCTTGAATGTTCCGCCTTGTGTAAACAGGCTCCATAGGGCAAAGTAGCCGCCCAGTGAATGGCCGAATAAAGTGCGCTGTTCAGGATTCACCGGATATTCCTCCTCTATCACGGGAATGAGCTCCTGCTCGATAAAACGGTGAAATTGCTCGGCTCCGCCATAGGCTGCAGGAATCTTTCCCTTCGCACGGGCGGGTATGCGCAATTCTTCAGCGGGTGCCGTATAGTCGATGAAGCGGCGTTCCCGCATTTCCTCCTCCCGGTGGCAGATGCCGACCACAATCGCCGGACTCATCCCGGTTTTCATCCTATTTAATTGCTGCAACCGCACAGCATCCTTTACGAATCCGAAATAGGAAAGGCCGTCCAGCACATAATAGACAGGAAACCCACCGGCAGGGGCCTGTGCGTCCGGCATGTAGATCTTGATGTCATATAGCGCATTGGTAAAACGGGAGTTCATAGAAAAATCATTCATAAGTCAGCTACCCTCATTCCGTATTCGTTGTTATACTATTTTAAATGATAATCATTTTCAATTATGAAGTCAATGGAGGAGGAATGAGAGATGGAGCTGACAATCAATCAAATTATTGAATACTATGCCGGGGCCTCCATCCAATTTACCGATGCCTTTACGAGCCGACTGGAGGCGAAGGAAAAGGACCGGGGAAGGAAGACGGCCCGGGATGTATGCGGAATCGTCATCCCCCTTTCAGGAAGGGCGCATTTTTCCTTCGATGGGACCGTGTATAAGATGGATGAACAGACGATCGTCCATGCCGGGTCTGCGATGAATATAGAAATAGAAGCCTTTGATGGTCCGTGGGAATATATCGTAGTACACTACCGGCTCATCGACGCGGCAGGACCCTATAAGGCAATGCTTCACCGGCATTTTGAGCTCCCGGTCAATGATGGCGCCAAAATCAGGCAGCAGGCCCTGCAGCTTCTCAAACAGCAGGCAAAGCCGGACGCCATGTCCAAATTCCATAGCCAGGTGCTGTTCATGAATCTGATGGAAAATATCCTGCAGGAAGCGCGCAATGACAGATATGAAAGCAAAATGGACGGAATAACGGATGCGCTTGAATACATACATCAGCATTACACGGAAGAACTGTTTGTCAGTGAACTTGCGCAGGAGCTGGGAATGGAGCGCAGGAGGTTCTCCCATTTGTTCGAGCGGATGACCGGACTGACGCCCATCCAATATCTTACTGAATACCGGGTCGGCCAGGCGAAGGAGCTATTGAGGACGAGTGCCTCCCCGGTTGCCAAAATTGCGGAGCAGGTAGGCTATCCGGATAGCTTCTATTTTAGCCGTGTGTTCAAAAAGAAGGTGGGAATGCCGCCGTCTGCCTATCGTAGAATCCATGGAAAAAATCCATATTTCGAAGGGTGATGGGCTTCGAACCATCAGGAATAGTAAGGAAAAGAAGGACTGGTAGCGTCTTTCTAACATTCAGGCAAATGTCCAGATAATCTGCATTTCTGTCCATTCACTTCGATATGCTCCTTTGGTACAATTTGAATGGTAATGAGAATCAATATCAATGAAACGGCAGGGAGATAGAGAATTATGAAAAAGTATTGGTCTTTAGGAGCGGCTGCGCTGCTTGCACTTACACTCGCAGCATGCGGATCAGGTGAAGAAGCAAAAGAAACGAATGCAGAAACAGAGGCAGTGGACAAGAACGGTAACACAGTCGAAAAGGCGGCAGATACAGAAAAGGTAATCAGTTATCTGGGCACAGATTATACATTCCCGCAACCTGTGGAAAATATTGTAGCGGCAAGTCTGGAAGCGATGGAGGATGCTGCGGCGCTTGGCATAAAACCAGTTGGTGTATTGGAGGTGGCAGGGGAGATTCCGGAATATCTGGCAACGGAACTGGCAGGTGCGACATTAGTAGGTGATAAAAAAGCGCCAAATGCAGAAGCGATATTGAATTTAGAACCGGATGCCATTATCGGGACATCCAAATGGGGCGAAGATACGCTGTCGCAAATGAATAAATTGGCGACGACATTGCCGTATTCCCACATCTCTACTAACTGGAAGGACAACTTGCTGGCATTCGGCCAGCTTGCGGACAAGGAAGCGGAAGCAGAAAACATCATTGCAGATTATGAAGCGAAAGCTGCAGATGCCAAGGAAGAATTAGGCAAGACAGCCGCAGATAAAGAGGTGCTAATCATCCGTGTCCGTGGAGGCGTGATGAACATCTACCCGGCAGGCGTCTATTTAAATCCGGTGCTCTATGAAGATCTAGGCCTGCAAGTGCCGGAAGTTTTGGAGGGTGCAGAAGCGCAAGCCGAGCTTACGCTTGAAACGTTGGCGGAAGTCGATCCGGATGTCATCTTCCTGCAGTTCGAAACATCTGAAAATGCCGATGCACCGAATGCACTGGAAGACCTGGAGGCAAATCCGATTTTTGCGAACCTGACAGCTGCCAAAAACGGGGAGGTTCATGTGAACGTGATTGCTCCACTGGCACAGGGCGGTACCGCCTGGTCGAAGGTTGAATTCCTGGATGCTGCAGTCGAAAAGCTAGTGAAATAATCGCTTGGGAAGCTGGTGGTGGCTGATGAATGGGCCATTGCCGGCTTTTTGAAAGTTGTCAAGCGACATGGAATAGGTGGCAGAATTGAAAAAATCAGTGAAAGTACCTTTTATCATTTTAACAATGGCTCCATTTTTTATTATCATCGTTACCCTCATCTCCATCATGTATGGCACGAAAGAAATCAGTATGATGACGGTTTGGGAGGCGCTCGTATCCTTTGATGAAGGGAATGTCGACCATCAGATCATCTGGACGGCCCGTATCCCCAGGGCGGTAGCCGTACTGTTCGTCGGGGCCTTCCTGGCGGTGGCCGGGGCCGTCATGCAGGGAATCACCAGGAATTATTTGGCTTCCCCTTCATTGATGGGGGTGAATGACGGCTCGGCTTTCATTATTACAATGGCCATGGTATTCCTGCCCGGCCTGCCGAATTATCAGATGATCTTATTATCGATGCTTGGCTCGGCGCTCGGGGCAGGGCTTGTCTTCGGTTTCGGGTCGTTAATCAAGAACGGGCTTTCACCTGTAAGGCTCGCCATCATCGGGACTGTCATCGGTACATTCCTGAGCAGCATTGCGTCCGCCGTGGCCATGTATTATCAGGTATCCCAAACGGTTGCCGTCTGGTACAACACGAAGGTGCAGTCCGTCGACCCTGACATGCTGTGGCTGTCCATTCCTTTTGGAGCGGCAGGGGTCATGCTTGCCATGGTGAGCGCCCGGGCCATCACGATTACCTCCCTCGGTGAAGATATTGCCGTTGGGCTGGGGCAGAAGACGAAGGCCGTGCGCCTGCTGAGCATGCTTTCCGTCGTCCTGCTGACGGGGACCGCCGTGGCGCTTGTTGGGAAGATTGCCTTTGTCGGCCTTGTCATCCCGCATATCGTCCGTTTCCTGGTCGGCGAGGATTACCGCCTCATCATTCCGTGCTCGCTTGCCGTGGGGGCGTTCTTCCTGAGCCTATGTGATTTGATCAGCCGCTACGTGAACTACCCGTTCGAGACTCCGATCGGCGTGGTGACGGCAATCATCGGCGTCCCGTTTTTCCTATATTTAATTCGTACCCGCGGAGGTGGGAAGCATGCTTGACTCCACGTATCGACGCTTTGGATTGGTGATGGCCGGCCTTTTTGTGCTGGTCTGTACCGGATTTTATCTACATATTACAAATGGCATGTTCGACATGTCCGTCCTCGATGTCGTAAAGACGCTGCTCGGTCTGGAATCGAATGAAAACTTCCGCCTTGTTGTCTTTGATTTCAGACTGCCGCGCATCGTCATTGCCGGCCTGGTCGGCATCGGCCTTGCGATGGCAGGCGTCGTGCTGCAGGGCATCACGAAAAACGGCCTTGCCGATCCGGGAATCCTCGGCATCAATGCAGGGGCCGGGGCGGCGGTCGTCATCTTCATGTACTTCTTCCAGTTCCAGGCTGCCTGGTCGGACGGCAGTAGCTGGATGAAGATCATGATGATGCCGCTATTTGGCTTTGTCGGCGGTACAGTGGCCGCGGCCCTCATCTTCTTTTTTGCGATGAAGAAGGGGCATCTCGACATGCAGCGCCTTATTTTGACAGGAATTGCGATTAACAGCGGATTCGGTGCGCTGACGATGTTCATTTCCCTGAAGATGAATGAGAAGGATTATGAATCGGCGGCGGTCTGGCAGGCAGGCTCCATCTATAATGCAAACTGGACATTCATTGTCGCCATGCTGCCATGGATCGTCCTGCTTGGCATGTACGTTTACAGGAAGGCCCATCTGCTCGACTACTTTCAACTGGAGGAAAATACAATCGTCAGCATCGGCATCCGGCTTGAAAGGGAAAAGATCGTCCTGCTGCTGGCAAGCGTAGGGCTGGTGAGCGCCTGCGTGTCGGTGTCCGGCAGCATAGGCTTCATCGGACTCATGGCCCCGCATATCGCGAAGCAGCTGGTCGGTATCCGGCATAAATTGGTGATGCCCGTCAGCGCGCTGGTCGGTGCCGGCCTGCTGATATTTTCCGACTTCATAGCGAAGACGGTATTTGCCCCGTCAGAGCTGGCGGTGGGGATTGTCGTCTCCATCATCGGCATACCGTACTTTTTATATTTACTCGTAAAGGCGAAATAGGAGGGATAGGATGCAAACGGCTTTTCGAATCGAGGAACTGACGGCCGGCTATGAAAACACGGCCATTCTAGAGGATTTGAACGTAGAGATTGCCCAGGGGAAGGTCACGACGATCATCGGACCGAACGGCTGCGGCAAGTCGACATTGCTGAAGACAATCGGCCGGATATTGAAAAAGGAGAAGGGGAGCATCTTCCTGCAGGAGCAGGACATGCAGCTGCTCTCCACGAAGGAGGTGGCGAAAAGGCTGGCGATTCTGTCGCAATCGCCGACAGCCCCGTTCCAGTTGAAGGTGGAGGAACTCGTCTCCTATGGACGCTATCCGCACCGCAAGAACGTCAATCGCCTTTCCAAAAAGGACAGGGAGATGATCGAATGGGCGATGGAGGTGACCAATACGCTGGCGTACCGGGATCGGGAGCTTGCCCAATTGTCGGGTGGGCAGAGGCAGCGGGTCTGGCTGGCCATGGCACTGGCCCAGGAGACGGACATCCTGCTATTGGATGAACCGACTACCTATCTGGATATGCCCCATCAATTGGAGGTGTTGAACATCGTCCGGGAGTTGAATGAGCAGCATCAATGTACAGTCGTCATGGTGCTGCACGACATCAATCATGCCGCCCGCTACTCCGATGAGATGATTGCCATGCGGGCCGGTACAATCATGGGGCAGGGAGCGCCCTCATCCATCATGACGCCCGGGGTGCTGAAGGACGTCTTTCACATACAGGCGAAGATCATGCATGATGATGAGCTCGATGTCCCGATTTGTATTTCCTACGATATCGCTAAATAACAGGAGGAACGTGGTCTGCATGCAGCGGCCACGTTTTATTGTGGATGAGGAAATCGTACAATATCACAGTAGGCTCTGGAAGAAAAATAGCCTGCCGTGCGTTCATGCAAGCCGTTGTGTACCGATTGGGCTTTGGCTCTGTTCCGGTTGCAGGAGGATTTACATGGAATCGGAAAAAGGAGATTCAGGCATTTTCGTATCATTGGAGCGTAAGATAATAATAGGCGGATGCATAGCGAAGGGCACTCCAGCCACTAAGCGGGAATGCCCTTGTTATAAAGCCTCAATCGATTATTTGTTGAACATGTCGAATAAACCGCCGATGCCGCCTTCACCTGAAGACTTGCTGCCGCCTCCCTGGGAAACAGGTGCTGCTGCAAAGACACGGCTTGCCAGGCGGCTGAATGGAAGGGATTGTACCCACACGGTTCCCGGCCCATGCAATGTTGCGAAGAAAATGCCTTCCCCACCGAATAAAGCCGTTTTGACGCCGCCGACCGCTTCAATGTCATAGTCGACATCCGAAGTCATCGCCACAAGGCAGCCAGTATCGATGCGGAGACGCTCGCCGGGCTGGAGCCGGCGCTCATGCATCGTACCGCCTGCATGGATGAAGGCCATGCCGTCACCTTCAAGCTTCTGCATGATGAAACCTTCCCCGCCAAAGAAGCCTGTTCCTAATTTGCGCTGGAACTCTATCCCGACAGAGACACCTTTAGCAGCTGCCAGGAAGGCGTCTTTTTGACATATGATTTTTCCATTTAATGTACTTAAGTCCATTGGGATGATCTTCCCAGGATAGGGAGAGGCGAAATAGACATGGCGCTTGCCTTTACCTTCATTCGTAAAGGCCGTCATGAATAGGCTTTCCCCGGTAACCAGGCGTTTCCCGGCGCCCATTAATTTACCCATGATGCCACCGCCTCCCCGGTTGCTGGAGCCGTCGCCGAAGATTGTCTCCATCTTGATATCGTCTTCCATCATCATCAATGCCCCGGCCTCTGCAATCACCGTTTCATGCGGGTCTAGTTCCACTTCGACAAACTGCATATCATCGCCGAAAAGTTTGTAGTCGATTTCATGATTGTTCATAGTTTTAACCTCCAAAAAGTTATTTACTATCTACTACTTGCTGAATGCCCAAAAAGTTTCATCCCTTTCAGAAAAATCTCACTGTTTTGGCCGTCGGGATGGCACCGGGCGCGTTGCATCGGCTCATCGGGGATGGACGAGGGAAATTCCATAGAGAAATAATTGAATAGAAAAAAAGGGCTTAAAGCAGAAAATGTCGAATAAAATAACAGGTATCATTATTTTCGTGACGTAGGGAGGGGCGGAGAAATGAATGTAAAAAATTATATTGATGGACAATGGACGGCGGGGGATTTAAAGACGATGCCAGTCATTAATCCGGCAAACGGGGAGCAGATTGCCACCGTACCATTATCAACTCCAGATGAGGTGAACGAGGCGGCGATGGCTGCCAAACGTGCACAAAAACATTGGGCACAAGTTCCCGCACCGAAACGAGCGGATTATTTATATGAGATTGGCTTTAAATTAAAGGAAAAGAAAGAGTATTTGGCGGAGCTGCTCACGAAGGAGATGGGCAAGGTCATAGAAGAGGCCCGCGGGGAAGTGCAGGAAGCAATCGATATGGCGTTCTACATGGCGGGGGAAGGACGGCGCCTTTTTGGGGAAACGGTGCCTTCCGAGCTTGCCAACAAGTTTGCCATGAGTGTGCGGGCTCCGGTCGGTGTAGCCGGTCTGATCACCCCTTGGAACTTCCCGATTGCCATTGCAACATGGAAGTCGTTTCCTGCACTTGTATCGGGCAATACGGTCGTCTGGAAGCCTTCGAATGAGAGTCCTCTCATGGCTTATGAGCTCGGTAGGATTTTCGAGGAAGTGGGATTGCCCGACGGAGTGGTGAACATCGTCTTCGGGGCGGGCCCGACGGTAGGGACGGCATTGGTCGAGCATCCGGATATCTCGATCATTTCCTTCACAGGCTCGAATGCGACGGGAAGCAAGGTGGCGGAACTGGGCGGCAGGCTGCTGAAGAAGGTTTCCCTGGAGCTGGGCGGGAAGAATGCTGTCATCGTCATGGATGACGCGAATCTTGAATTGGCGGTGGAAGGCATCCTATGGAGTGCTTTCGGCACGGCAGGACAGCGTTGTACGGCATGCAGCCGGGTCATCGTCCATAAAGATGTCAAGGAAGAGGTGATTGAACGCCTGCTCCACGAAATGGACCAGCTGACAATCGGTGATGGACTTGATCCTGATACAAAAGTCGGTCCGGTAGTGAACAAGGCGGCGCTGGAGAAGATCAACCACTATGTCCGGATAGGCCAGGAGGAAGGGGCTACGCTGGTAAGGGGCGGCCATATTTTAAGCGATCCGCCTTATGATAAAGGCTTCTACTTTGAGCCGACGCTGTTCACGGATGTACGGGCGGATATGATCATCGCCCAGGAGGAGATCTTCGGCCCTGTCATCAGCCTGATCGAGGTGTCGAGCCTGGAGGAGGCCATCGAGGTGAACAACAGTGTGCAGTTCGGACTTTCAAGTGCTATTTTTTCGCAGGATGTCAATACGATATTTAAAGCCCAGCATTTGCTTGATACAGGAATCGTATATGTGAATGCAGGAACGACGGGCGCCGAAATCCATCTGCCATTCGGAGGTACGAAAGGGACAGGGAACGGCCACCGCGATTCGGGGCAGGCGGCGCTGGATGTATACACGGAGTGGAAGAGCATCTACGTGGATTACAGCGGGAAGCTGCAACGGGCCCAAATCGATACGTAAAAATAGAATGCAAAGGGGATGACTAATATGAAGGTAGTAGTATTAGGTGCAGGTCTAATGGGGAAAGAAGTGGCACGTGACTTAGTAGCGAGCGAAAAGGTCGAAAAAATCATTCTGGCGGATGTAACGCCGGAAAAAGGGCGGGAATTCGTCGAGGCATTGGGTACGGATAAGGTAGAAGTGGTGGAGCTGGACGCAACACGTGATGATGTGCTTCGGGAAGTGATGTCGCGCGGTGATGTGGTGGTCAATGCGCTGTTCTACGCCTTCAATGAACGAGTGGCGAAAGCGGCCATTGATATCGGCGTGCATGCGGTGGATCTAGGGGGACATATCGGTGGCGTGACGGAAAATATCCTGAACCTGTCGGAAGAGGCGGCGGCGAAAAATGTGACGATCATTCCGGACCTGGGCGTGGCACCGGGCATGGTGAATATCCTGGCCGGCTACGGGGCGACGAAGCTGGATAAGGTGGAATCGATCAAATTATATGTAGGCGGCATTCCCACAGAGCCGAAGCCGCCCCTGCATTATACACAGGTGTTTTCACTGGAGGGCGTGTTCGACCATTATACGGAGCCGAGCAAGGCAATCCAAAAAGGCAAGCTGACGGAAGTGGAGTCGCTGACAGGCGTGGAACCGATCTACTTCGATAAGTTCGGCGTATTGGAAGCGTTCTATACATCCGGGGGCATCTCGACGCTTTATAAAACGTTCCCTGATGTGAAGACGCTCGAATACAAGACAATCCGCTACAAAGGGCATGCGGATAGTTTCAAATTGCTTGCCGACCTCGGTTTCCTCAGCAAGGACAACATCGTACAGGTGGAAGGCCAGGACATCCCCGTGCGTTCGGTCGTTCGTGAAGCGCTGAGGAAGAAGCTGGAGCTTGGCAAGAAGGAGGATGCCGTGCTTCTGCGGACCATCATTTCCGGTGAGAAAAATGAAGAACAGCTTACGTACGAATATGAAATGGTCGTGCGGAAGGATATAGAGACGAATGTTACTGCCATGGCCCGTGCAACAGCGAACACCATATCGATTGTAGCACAGATGATCGGGAACGGAGAAATCGACCAGCGCGGCGTATATCCACCGGAGCAGATTGTGCCCGGAAGAGAGTTTATCCGCCAAATGTCGAAGCGCGGTGTCGTCATCAAGGAAACATCACACCGTTCAGCAATGATTGTGAAATGGTAGGAGGGGGCTTATGAATTTCGAGTTCACAGAAGAGCAGGAGCTGTTGAGAAAAACGGTACGGCAGTTTGTGGATGCGGAAATCATGCCTTATATCGGGCAGTGGGATGCTGCAGGTGCGTTTGACGGACGCATCTGGCAGCGCCTTGCCGAGCTTGGCCTGATGGGGGTCTGCATCCCTGAACAATACGGCGGCGCAGGGATGGATTACAACAGCCTGGCCATCGTCTGCGAGGAGCTGGAGCGGGGGGATACCGCATTCCGCACGGCGGTATCGGTGCATACGGGCCTGAATTCCATGACGCTGATGCAATGGGCAACGGAAGCGCAGAAGCAGAAATATCTCGTCCCGCAGGCAAGGGGAGAGAAAATCGGCGCCTTCGGATTGACGGAGCCTGCTGCGGGATCGGATGTCGCCGCCATGCAGAGCACGGCCGTGCGGGAGGGCGATCATTATGTATTAAACGGCCAAAAGACTTGGATTTCATTATGTGATGTAGCCGACCATTTCATCGTCTTCGCCTATACGGACAAATCAAAAAGGCATCATGGCATCAGCGCCTTCATCGTGGAACGGACATTCGAGGGCTTCACGTCCAAGGCGATCAAAGGAAAGTATGGCATCCGTGCAGGAAATACAGGGGAATTATTTTTCGAGGATGTCCGCATACCGGCAGAGAATCTGCTGGGGGAAGAAGGCGAGGGGTTTAAAATCGCCATGTCTGCTTTGGACAACGGCCGCTTCACCGTGGCTGCCGGCGCTGTAGGGCTCATCCAGGCTTGCTTGGAGGCGAGTGTCAAATACTGCAGGGAGCGTGAAACGTTCGGCAAGCCGATTGGTGAGCATCAACTGGTGGGCCAGATGCTTGCTAGAATGGAGGCCGGCTATCAGATGAGCCGTCTGCTTGTATATCGTGTAGGGGAACTGAAGAACAAGGGGGTTCGCAACACGCGGGAGACGTCACTGGCAAAATGGCAGGCCTGCGACTTCGCCAACAAGGCGGCGGATGATGCGCTGCAAATCCATGGTGCATACGGTTATTCCGACGAATATCCGGTTGCGCGCTATCTTCGCAATTCAAAAGCACCCGTCATTTATGAGGGGACCCGGGAAATCCATACCATCATGCAGGCCGACTATATACTGGGCCGGCGTGAAGACAAGCCGCTGAACAAGATGCTGCCGCCATGGCCCTTCGACTAGCCTTTCTAAGGGGGCATAATCCAAGTCGGCAGGGGCGGAAAACAAAAGAAGGATAATGCTGTAAAGAGGTTCTGCTCCACAGTGAGAGCGGAACTTTTCTTTTTGAGCAAAGGAGCACCCATGCCTGAAGGCTCTTTTCGACCGGCATCTCCCCCTTTCCCATTTAGCGTGCAAGGCAGCCCCGATTCCAAAGCCGTCAGGTGCCGTCCTTCGCCAGATGCCTCAACGACCACCAGGACCAAAAGGAAGTGGCTGGTGGTAAGCTCCACTTGCAAACGCCATTTCCCCTGTTTTTAACGAAAAAAATAATAACTGTAACTTTTTGGCTTGCTAGAAGTCTACTGTAAAAAGGGGGCTGATGGAGATGGGGTTGAAAAAGAAGCTGAAAATCGGGGGACTGCTTGCACTGGCGTTTTCGCTTTTGTTTGGGGCGGCTTATTTCTTTACGCCACAGATTCAAGTGTCTGCGGCATCCGCCATTTTTGAAAACCAGGCATTCTATGCAAGCTTTAATAAACCGCTGAAGAAGGCCAGTATTACAAACGGACAGATTCATGTCGTAAATGAGCACGGGAAGCGCATGAATCCTGAACTTTCTCTGAAGCAGGATAACAAACTATTGGTGATACAGGGCCTCAAGGCGGGATCCTATACGCTTCATATTGCGGCGGATGCGTTCAAGAAGGAGGCCAAAAAGGAGACGGCACTCACGTTTTCTGTCGTAAATGAGCTGAAGGCGATTGAATCGGAGGAGGATTTACAGAAGTATTTCCAGGCGGTTTTGAATGAAGAGACGGCGCATGGGTATGAGGAGGAGGCGGAGTATTCGACGGCTGATAAGGCCGAGTCCAAATCCACCTCCGACGACACAGCAGGAGACCATTCCGCTACGAATAATCAGGTGGAAGGCATTGAAGAGGGGGATATTGCAGTCACGGATGGGAAGCACATCTACTCGAGACGCGACCAGACCGTCTTCATCACAGATGCCGAAAAGCTTGCCGTCGTGGGGAAAATCACGGTCAAGGATGGTTATCCATCGAAGCTGCTGCTGCACGAAGGCAGGCTCCTCGTCTTTTATGACAAATATGTGGAAACGAAGACAAAGCGCGGGCATTATGCCGGAACGAGCATGACACAGGCTGTCGTCTATGACGTATCAAATCCGGCGAAGCCGCAAGTCGTCAGGGAAGTGGGGCAGGAAGGGTATGTCGTAGGAATCCGGGAGTACAAGGATATTTTATATATGGTGACGGATACGAGCCCGAATTATTGGCTGCTGCATGAAGAGGAAGATATAGACCTGCGTCCGCAGCTGTTCGATTCGGAGGAGAAGGCATTGAAGCGGGCATCGCTTGATAGCATACACATCTTCCCGGGCAGCAGAGAGACCAACTATGCCATCGTTTCGGCTCTCGACCTGCGTAATGCCGAAACGGGCGACTTTAAGGTTGAAACCTATGTAGGAGCCGGGTCATCCATCTATATGTCCGAGGAAGCCATCTATATGGCGACCCCTTCCTATTCCCCTGTTGGATTGGAATCGGAGTCTGCCGACGTAGCCAGAATGTCGATACTGCCCATGTGGCACAACAATACGGAGCTGTATAAATTCACAATCGATGGCACCGAGGTGGACCTGGCTGCCCGGACGACGGTGGAGGGGGCCCTCCTCAACCAGTTTTCCATGGATGAGTTTAACGGATATTTCCGCATCGCCACCACGACAGGCCAGGCATCGATGCGGGAGGCGGACTCGAACAACCATCTCCACATCTTTGATGAGGATTTGAAGCAGGTCGGGAAGCTGACGGATCTGGCACGCGGGGAAAAAATCTACTCGGTCCGTTTCATGGGCGAGAAGGCATACATTGTGACGTTCAAGGAGACGGATCCGCTCTTTGTCATCGATGTGGCGGAACCAACAAATCCAAAGGTGCTCGGGGAACTGAAGATTCCGGGCTTCAGCAATTATCTTCACCCGCTCGATGAAAACCATCTCATCGGCATCGGCTATGATACAAAGATGGGGGTGGATGAGTACACGAAACAGCCCGTCGTCTACACGATGGGGATGAAGGTGTCGCTGTTTGATGTCAGCGATGTTTCCAAGCCAACAGAGGTGGATCACGTCATCATCGGCGGGCGGGGGACCTATTCAGAGGTGCAGCATGACCACAAGGCATTGTACCGGGATAAGGAGAACGGCTACTACGGCTTCCCTATCACACTTTATGACGACTACGTCTATAAAGGTACGGGTGCAATCATCTACCGCATTACCCCAGATGGCATTGCGTCTGCGAAAGAACTGGTGACGGATGCGGATGGGGCGCAGTATGAGGAATGGGAGGCAATGGTGCAGCGGTTGCTTTATAGCGGTGATACGATGTATGTCATCACCTCGAATAAAATCGGAGCCTATCATAGAACGACGTTCGAAAAGCTGAACGAGACGGAATTGAAATGAATACAGCGCCATCCTCCTAGAAAATGACGGGGGATGGCTTTTTT
>JBJEFP010000010.1:0-25230 GCA_051874195.1 Lysinibacillus sp.
AAGTTAATGTAAATGTGAAAAAAATATGGAAAATTCCTAATTATTCAATATAATGAAAATAGAAGCAGGAAGTCATACCTCTCTAGTTCTTCTGGAATATGGAGATGGTCTTCTTTTTGAAGACGCATCTTTTTTATATTGACTTTTTCGTCATTTCGCTAATGAAGGGGTGTATTTTATGAGATTATCAGTGAAAAAGAGGATATTCACAGGATTCATGATTGTTGCTGTCTTACTCGTCATCGTAGCGGGGCTGGCCCTGTTCTCCTTGCAGCGTATTACAGATTCTTATTCTGATGTAATCAATCGGGATGTTGAAATCCAAACATATATGAGAGAGATTGTTGTAAAGGTACAAAAGCAATCACTGGCTGTCCGTGGAACTCTTTTGGAGGATACGATGAGTTCGCGTACAGAATTTCGGGGAGCTACAGAAGAAATAAATGTGCTCATAAAGGAAATGCGGGGAATAGTGACGGATAAGGAGTTTATTAGAGCGCTAGATAAAATTGAGCAGAAGAATGGAGAACTGACAAATGAGTATGATGCCTTTGTAGAACGGCTTCAAGACAAACCGACAAATGATGAAAAAATGGTGATATGGGATAAAAGGCTTAAACCGATTACAACTGGAATGATCGATGTAGCTTCTGCATATGGCGATAAGGCAGTAACGTTAATGCGCGAAGCGAACAAGGAAAATAAACAAGGGACGAATGACACGACACTTGTCGTATCGGTAATCAGCTTGATTACGCTATTATTGGCCGTAGTTATTGGCTGGTTTGTATCAGTTAAAATTGCAGGGCCTCTCCAAAAAGTGACGAAGGCGACGAGAGCCATGGCAAAAGGGGATTTAACGATTGAGCAGGTACAAGTGAAGAATAAGGACGAGCTGGGTGAGTTGGCAGATTCCTTTAATGGGATGAGGTTGAATTTACGAAACCTCGTACGCCAGGTATATGCAAGTGCCGAGCAGGTGGCAGCTTCCTCGGAAGAATTGATGGCAAGTGCGGAACAAACGACGGAGGCGACGAACCAAATTGCTGCATCTATTCAGGAAGTGGCCAGCGGTTCTAAAAAACAGGAAGTGAGTACAGATGAAAGTTCGCAGGCGATGCAGGAGATGATGGCCGACGTACAGCTTGTTACAGCTGCGACGGCAACAGTCGCGAATGTTTCGTCAGAAGCGACAAAAGAAGCTGATGAAGGGGATGTCGCTCTGCAGCGTGTCGTTATTCAAATGGATAAAATCAATGAATCGACGAATGATTCAGCGTTGGTCATTCAACAACTGGAGGAGCGTTCTTCAGCAATCGTGGAAATCATAGAAGTAATTACAGGGATTGCCGACCAGACGAATCTACTTGCATTAAATGCAGCCATTGAGGCGGCCCGAGCAGGAGAGCATGGAAAAGGCTTTGCGGTTGTGGCAGATGAGGTCCGGAAGCTTGCGGTACAGTCGAAGAATTCCGCTGATCAAATTGCAGGGCTGATTGGGGAAATTCGGACGGATACAAAGCATGCTGTTAGAACGATGGAAAAAGGCACGGATGAGGTGGCATCAGGGATTGCTGTAGTGCAGGAGGCAGGGGCCGGCTTCAAGCGCATTCAGTCTTCCATCAGCCAAATGTCACACCAAATCCAAGAAATCTCAGCCGTCGCACAACGCATGTCAGCAAGTGCTGAGCAGGTGCATATGTCCATCGGGCAGGTGGCGAATGTGGCGAAGCAGACTTCACAAAATGCAGGAACAGTGGCAGCTACCTCAGAGGAACAGCTTGCTTCTATGGAAGAAATTACGACTTCTTCGGCAGCATTATCAAAGCGTGCTGAAGAGCTATTGACACAGATCAATCAATTTAAAGTATAGGAATCGACACCCTTTCATCGTTATGCGAGAGGGTGTTTATTTTTTTGTCAAGCTCCCGTCCTCTCTGCAACAGCATTCCCTGGTATACAATGGCGAATTAAGGGAATGGTGTTAACAAGAATGATGCTAGCCTCTTTCTATTTCAGCAAGAGCACTACATCGAGGGCAGAGGAGGTAGAAGTATGCGGTATAAAGAAAAGGAAAATTCGAATGCAACACTCATGTATGCTTTATTGGCGACCGCGGTGGGTGTAGCGGTTACGCTGCTGGCGTATATGTAAGGGAAGGGACACTGAGGGAAGACAAGCATGCAAGAACCATTCAACAGTTGTAAGCATATACTAAGTATCAGGTAGTTCCAGTGAATGGTCATGTGGGGTCTTTGTCTGAATGGGGAAACTAGCACTCCGTCGAACGCATTAGTAAAGCGTGCTGAAATTTTCGAAGGCAATAAAAGAAGCCCCTGCTACATCATAGCAGGGGAATTCTCATTTTACCTGGAAGGCTTGAGCTGATTGACGCAGCTCAGCGGCCATATCGGATAAAGTGTTGGCCATGGATGCCATTTCTGTCATTGAGCTATTTTGCTCTTCGGAGGCGGAGGCGATCTCCTGTGTATTACTTGAAGTAGAGATTGAAATTTCCGTAATGTGTTCGATATCCTCCACCATCTTTTCTGCATGTACTTGAATACGGGTGCTTTCTTCATGGATTTGCATCATATGATCAGACACATTGTGTACGACACGGGCAATGTCCTGGAATGCCTGGCCTGCTGAAGCGACAAGCGTCGTTCCCTCTGTTACTGCCTCCGTGCCTTCATTCATCGCTTCGATGGAGGAATGAATCTCCTGCTGGATTTCTTTGATCAATTGACCGATCTGTCCGGATGCTTGTGCGGATTGCTCCGCCAGCTTGCGTACCTCATCTGCCACAACGGCAAAGCCTTTTCCAGACTCTCCAGCGCGTGCCGCCTCAATGGCTGCATTCAATGCAAGGAGGTTCGTCTGGTCGGCAATGCTTGTAATAACGGCAATAATTTTATCGATTTCCGATGATTTCGAGCCTAGATGATTGATGGTCGCAGTGGCCGCATCCGTTGTTGCTACTACCCGCTCCATGTGG
The DNA here is from genome assembly GCA_051874195.1 of Lysinibacillus sp. Lineage (GTDB taxonomy): Bacteria > Bacillota > Bacilli > Bacillales_A > Planococcaceae > Lysinibacillus_B. Next base: position 2,999 of record JBJEFP010000010.1, read on the forward strand.
GTCACCGTTTTGTGGATAACAGTCGTCCCTGAGGAAGCCACCTCCACCGCATGATGTGCGACATGGTTCGTCTCATCAATATTATTCGTGATGAGTGAAATACCCTGCGAAATGCCTGTTACTACATTTTTAACATCTTCCGTATAGCTCGCCTGCTGCTCAGCGCTTGAAGCGATTGTCTGGACAGAAGCAGAAATCTGCTCTGAAGCCGCGACAGTATCATTGGTGCTGGCTGTCAGATATTCCGAGCTGGCGGCAACCTGATCGGCCGTAGCCTGGATATTCACTACAAGGGTCTTCGTATTATGCACCATTGTATTGAAGTTTTCCAATAATTGCCCGAGCTCATCCTTTGAAGAGACAGGTAGGGGATCAATCGTCAAGTTGCCTTGCGCTACCTGATCCATTCCTGCTGTAACGGAGGTGATCGGCTTGATGATGGAACGGATGAACGCATAGGCTATCGCCGTAATGACGAGCGCTGTCAGGATGATAATTACTATCGTTGTATATTGGAGCTTGTGCGCTTCGGCAAGCACAGTGTCTTCTGGTATATGTATGCTCAATCCATACCCTACGACATCGATTGGTGCATAAGCGAGCAATTGCGTCTTGCCTTCCTCTTCTATGTTTACGATATCAGCAGAAGTCTGGCTGGCTGTTACAACCTTTTTCTTTTCTTCGGTAAGTGAAGCCTCTTCAAGCGTTTTTCCGATATTATCGGGGGAGTTATCCATCTGGATGACCCCACCACCATCTACTAAAATAATCTCACCTTGAATGCCCCCGTCTTCGAAAGCCAAATATGTATCAATTAAGACTTCAAAGTTCGCCGAGCCTGCAAGAATGCCGATAACATCTCCTTCTGCATCTCTGATCGGCGTAGTCGAAACAACGATGCGGTTGCCCGTCGCCTTCGAAATCAATACGTCTGAATAGCTTGCTTCTCCTGCCAACGTAGTAGGGTAGTAGGTGCGGTCGCTATAGTCGGAGCCGATTGAGTCCGGTTTTGTATGGGCGATGACGATGCCGTCCGTATTTAATACGAACATCGTCTCGAAAATCTCTGAGCGTTCATCCAGTGTCGTCAGGAATGGAACAATGCGCGATGGATCGAGCGATTTCATGATGTCGCTTTCAGCTGCGATTTCCATTTCGGCCGTCCGTGCCTGGAACCAGCGGGCGATGCTGTCGCTTTTACTGTTCACGAACTCCTGCATCGATTCTTCTTCTTGGGCGACAAGCGATTTACTGTTGATGATTTGGATGGCTGATGTGACGACTATCAGTGGAACGAGAGCAAGTAATAGAATCCAAATAGTCAACTTTGTACGAATACTTTTAAAATGGAACACTGAATCTTCCTCCGAAAAAATTTCTTTTTTATCTAAAAAATTACAATTTTCTATTCACGATTATTAATTATAGTAAAAACAATTCAGAAATCAAGCCGGGATTTTTTGTTTGGAAATGAGGTTATCTAAAATCATGAGAAAAAAGTCATTTTAAGAGAATATTTAATACGTAATGTAGATAAAATATTTTGAAGGATAGAAAATTTATAATTGTGGAAGACGGGTTTTCTAGCTTTTTTACATGAGAAAAGAAAGGCTGTTATTTAGCGTCCCCTTATTTGGGGTATATTTATAGGCAAATGATAGGAAACGTAAAAGGGAGAATTGGACTATATTGGGAGGGGCAGATGTTAGTTATATGCAGAAATTCATAACCCGATTTTCAATAGCTGACCGATGCATAGGTGCCTTATCTTCATGTATAATAGAGGATAGGGGAGGCGGAAACATGAAGAAAATCATGATCAATTCGCTTGAATTCAAGCGGGTGGAAAAAAACCTGGCTCTTGAAAATTTATATGTGAATGAGGAACTCGCCCTAAAGGCCATTGAAACAGTGAATGCAGGAAAAAAACTGACGCCTACCATGATTAAAGAGGCGCTACGCCATGGAAAAGTATAATTTCGGGGAAGATGCCTCCTACCTGCTGTCCTGTAATAAGCTTGGCATCCAGACGCTGGAGCAATTGGAGATTGCTGAAGCCTATGCCTTTATGATACGGGCTTTGGAGATTGAAAATGGCCTCTATCGTATTGAGGCGTTCGCGAAGAGCGACTTCAAGGCGCTGCATCGCTATCTGTTCCAGGACATTTATCATTTCGCCGGCGAGTTTCGCGAGGTGCAACTCTCCAAAGGCAATACCCGCTTTTGCCAGTTTCAATATATCGACCGGATGGCGGATGAACTATTCGGGGCCTTACATACAGAAGGAGATTGGCAGGATATCCATACTGCCGCCAAGCGCCTGGCCCATTTCAAGGCTGAGCTGAACATGCTGCATCCTTTTCGAGAGGGAAATGGACGGGCGACGCGGATTTTCATTCATGCATATGCGAGAAAAAAGGGCTATGAATGGGATTACGCAAGCCTCGATAAGAATGAATATATGCAGGCGATGGTCGAGTCGGTTGTCGATACAACGGCGCTGGAAGCCATCTTTTTAAAAACACTACACACATAATGCCGTCTAGAAAGGGATATGTCCTTTTTAGGTGGCTTTTTTTATGGGAAAAGCTCTAGGCAATGATGGTCATCACCTAGAGCTTTTAGCGAATTATTTACCTTCTTTATAAGTGTTTAACAATTCTTTTGCTTTGTCCGGGTCGGCCACTAGTTCCAGGCCTGTATTCACAAGCGGGGAGACTGTCGATACAGCCTTTAATTTATTGCCTTGGTAGTAGCTGATAAATTCATCCTGGTTGATGGAGTAGAGAACCGCTTTACGCAGGTCGGCGGATTCTGACACTTCACGTCCGGATGGATTGAACAATGCATAGGATACGGCATTGCTGTCGGCTGTTTTTAGCGTCAGGTTGCCATCGCCTTCTACGATATCGATTTTTGTTTCCGGTACGCCCTGAAGCACATGGATTTCACCATTACGAAGAGCGGATAATGCACTGTCGTTGTCTTGAATGAAGCGTACGCTGATATTATTGATCAACGGCTCATCCTCCGTGCCGGCTGCATAGGCAGGGTTTTTCGCAAATGTCGCTTCGTAATCGTTTTTCTTTACCATGATATAAGGACCGCTCGCCCATAGATGGTTGTTGTAAGAGGCGCCTTCGGTTACGACGGATTGGTCACCGTATGCAATGTCCTTGTTCGGGTCGTAGCTCGCTACATCAAATGTATTCACTGCTGTCACTTGTGCTTCAGATACGATGCCGCCTGATTGGTGGGCCAGGTAGTTGAGCACTTGCGGGAATGGATTTGCTGTCGTGATTTTTACTACCTGGTATTTTCCGGCTGCGTTATCCACATCCGCTTCATCTGTTACCACTTCTGCAATCGCAGCAGGCAGGTCGTCGGATAGGGCCTCTAAAATGCTGCCGCCTTCACTTGAAGTAAGTTCTTCAAGCTCACCGATGTCCTTGACGATTGATACCGTATCGATATTTTCGTGAATGGAGTACGTACGGTGGTCCGGCACCGACTTTTCATCCTTTGCACGCTCCAAAGAGAACACGACATCTTCGGCTGAAACAAGGTCGCCTGTATCGACTGCAGCACCGTTTTCGACTTTTGTGAAATGGATGTCGTCGCGCAGTACGAAGTAGTAGGATTTGCTGTCTTCCGAGGAAGCATGGTCAATGGATAAAGAACCATCCGATACGACTTCATCTGTATCCGTTAAATTGACTAATCGCACATACATATTTGTATTCAATGTATTGATGGAACCGTCATTTCCTTTAACAGGGTCAAGGGATGTCAAGGACGCAATCGATTGATGCAGGACAAGTGTTTCTGCATCATTTTTTGCCTTGTCATTAAAGGAGATGTCCTCCCAAGCCTGCGCCCGTGATTTTGAAAGGCGTACTGTATCCGGGTTTACTTCTTTAGAAAAAATCCCTTGGAACTTTTTCGAAATATAAAGTGGTGCGATATAAGCATTGTCGAATACAAGCGCCTGCTCCAACTCTGCATATTTTTCTTCTGCTTCTTTTCCAGTTAACGTACTTGCTTCATCAATCAGCTTGTCGACTATTTTATCGGAAGTGTCGCTATAGTCGCCGCCTGACTTGAATAGGCCGCGCACCGCATAGTCGGGGTTTCCTGTGACTGTCGTCCAGCTGGAAAGGGCCACATCATAGTTTCCCGCCTCCTTTTGTGTCGTGAAGGAACCATAATCCGGCTGGATGTTCAATTTGACATCAAAACCGTTTTTCACAAGCTGGTCACGCAGGATGTTCATATCCGCTTCGTTCGTCGCCATACCCAGAATCTCAATTGACGGCTTGCCGCTTTCATTTTGATTATCCGTCTTTGTTTCTTCTACATCTGATTTTGTTTCGACGCAGCCTGCAAGCATAACCGCTGCAGCTGCCGTCGTGACGCCAGCATAGAATAATTTATTGCGTTTTTTCATGTTGAATTCCTCCAAGTGTTTTAATTTGCTTTCGGGTCGAGTGCATCGCGTAATCCATCGCCCAGGAAGTTGAAGGACAGGACTAGGAGCATGATGCAGAGCCCCGGGAAGATTGCTACATAGGAATGTGTTTCTAAATAGGTGCTCCCCACTTTTAAAATATTGCCCCATTCGGGAATATGAGGTTCGACCCCAAGTCCGAGGAAGCTCAGACTGCTCGTTGAAATGACGGCGCCGCCGATTGTCAGTGTCGCCTTGACAATCATCGGGGCAAGAGAATTCGGCACGATATGCTTGAAAATGATCGCACCATCAGAAGCCCCTAATGCCTTGGCGGATTCCACGAATTCATAGTTGGAAATCTGCATGACGTTTGCCCGCATCGTCCGTGCATACGTCGGGATGGCCCCCACGCTCAATGCGATGATCAGGTTTGTCGTGTTGGCGCCGAACGCTGCAATGATGGCGATGGCCAGCAGAATGCCCGGGATGGCATATAACACATCGAGCACGCGCATGATGATGCTATCCGTTGCTTTCCCGTAATAGCCGGAAATCGCACCAAGCGCGCCACCGATGACAGCTGGAATGATGGTAGAGAAGAACCCGACAATTAATGAAATCTGTGCACCGAACACGATGCGCGAGAACAAATCCCGACCATAGTCGTCCGTACCGAGCGGGTACTCCAGGGAAGGGGTTTGCAGCAGGGCACTGTAGTTGTTCTCTGTTGCAAAGTCGTAGTCGAATGTCCAGGAGCTTGCAACCGAAAGCGAGAACATGAAAATGATGAAGAATAAGCCGAATACAGCCATTGTATTCCGGAGTATCTTCTGCCACATTTTCTGCCATTTCTCTACAGCAGACGCATCCTTATTGCGCGCCTTTTGGATGAGGCTATAGCCAAGCAGGAAGGAAAAGATATTTCCTGTGATGACCGTAACGAGTAAAACCGCCCCAATAGGCAGCATCCATTTAGGGGCCGCAGCAGGTGTGACATAGTTGGCGATGAGGGGTATCATGGCCAAGTACAAAATCGAAAGCCCGATAAAGGCACCCATCGCCGGTAAAAATGAATCGACTACATAGGGCTTGTAAATGTTCAGTGCCGAAATCAGAATGATGAAAATCTGCGTCAACAAGGCGTAGACGGCAAATGTATATTCGGCTGTTTTATTTCTTGACAGCAGCATAAAGCCGTAGCCCGCTGCAAAAATATTGCCTATCAGTATCGTAAAAACAAGTGGTAGGCCGACCAATCTTGTACGCCGCCTGATTTCGCGGTCGCCTGCCAAATCCTTTTTCATCATCCGGGACGACAGGATGATGAGTCCCGTCGTCACAGCATAGCTGCCGAAGAAAATAAGTACGACGGGGCGGCTATGACCTGCTTCAAAATCATAACTATAGAAAAGGAACAGAAGCGTTAAAATGGCAGAGAAAGCAAGCGTAAACTGTGCTGTCTTGTATTCCTGGGTAACCTTTAGCAATAGCTTTGCATCTGAAATGAATTTCATCGCTTTGTCTCCTTAAGATTTTTTCATTTTTGAACGAATGCGTGGATCAAAGAAGTTATATAAAATATCGATGATCATGTTCACAAGAGAGATGGTGACTGCAATATACACAACGCCGCCTAAAATGGCCGGAATGTCCGGAATGAACTGCTTATCGACGATATAGCTTCCAATCCCGCTGATGTTGAATACCTTTTCCGTTACGGAAGCGCCGCCCAGCATCCCGCCGAAGAGAAGGCCGATGACGGTGATGATTGGAATCATCGCATTGCGGATTGCATGCTTTGTAATCACTTTCCTCTCGGATAGCCCCTTCGCTTTTGCCGTCGTAATGTAGTCCTCGTGAATGACCTCCAGCATGCTTGAACGGGTCATCCGTGCAATGGAAGCGGTAAGGGAGGTGCCCAGCACGATGATCGGCATGACAAGTGACAGCCAATTATTCGGATTGTAGGTTGCCGGGAACCATTTCAAGTCGATTGAAAACGTTAAAATCATGATCAGTCCCTGCCAGAAGCTTGGGATGGATAAGCCGATCAACGCAATGATCATGAATGTGTAATCGATGAACGAATTCGGGCGAATCGCTGAAATGATGCCAATCGGAATCGCAATGACAATCGCCATCAACAATGAGATAAAGGCGATTTCCAATGTGACGGGGAACTTGTTCATGATGCTCTGCGCCACATCTTCTTTCCCGGCAAACGATGTACCTAGATCAAACGTGAACAGTCCCGACAATGAATGCCACAGCTGCTGTACATACGATTGGTCCAGTCCGTAAAGCCGGTTGAAATTATCGACCTGTTCCTGCGTTGCCCCCACCCCTAGAATATTTCGGGCCGGGTCGAATGGCGATAGGTAAAGAATCGTAAAGACGAGCGTCGCCACCCCGGCAATGACGAAAATGCTTTGCAAAATCCGTGCTGCAATGAAATAGGAAAATGGGTTGCTATATACGGCGAGCAGCAAATACATGAAAATGCCGGGAATGAATGTAAGTGCGACAAATGTACCGTTCTCTAATAGCCCTGCAAAAAAACGTTTATATGACGGTTGGCTTATTCCTTCAGCGGCGAGCTGCGACATGGCTTCTTTATGCAGCCTGTCGTTTGTCAGTTCAACAACTGTTGCTTCCAGTTCTGCCTCTTTGACCGATTGGTTGAAAAATTGTGCCTTCGCCTGTTCCTGTCTTCTAAAGTCCCGGGCCCACGCTTCGACATCAGATGAAGAGCGAAGGATATTTACCTTTTGCTCATATGCCTGTTTGTAGGGAAGGTCATTGCGTTTGAACCAGTAAAACAAAAGCGTAAAAAGATGGATAGGGAAACCTAACAAGAGTAAAGCGAGGAAACTCCCTTTTTTTGATGCGCTTTTTTCAAAATGGCGGCTGAAAAACATATTTTTCATAAATAACCCCCCTTTCTTGATGGTTGTTTTTGCCTATGATATTGTATAATTCCTATCAGCCTAGTATAGTATGTAGGAGCTATATTGCCAAGTCAACAATTTTTTGGATAAAGGATGAAGAGTATGAGTGAACGTCTTCTTGAAATAAATGATTTGCAGGTTTCATTTATTACAGGTGAAACGGAGTTTAAGGCAGTAAAGGGTGTAAGTTTTCATGTGAATAAAGGAGAAACGGTAGGCATCGTAGGGGAATCGGGATCAGGGAAGAGTGTCACTGCGCGTTCCATTATGCGCCTTTTGCCATCGCCGCCCTCCTTTCTGAAGTCTGGCACAATCCATTTTCATGGAAAGGATTTAGTACGGCAATCTGAAAAGGAAATGGAGTCGATACGGGGAAAGGATATTAGCATGATTTTTCAGGACCCGATGACCTCGACAAACCCGACGATCAAAATCGGGGAGCAGATTGCGGAAAGCTTGATCAAGCATCAAGGAATGACGAAGGAACAGGCGTATACACGCACAATCGAACTATTGAAGCTTGTCGGCATCAAAAATGCAGAGGAACGCTACAGTCAATATCCCCATGAATATTCGGGCGGCATGCGGCAGCGTGCCATGATTGCCATGGCATTGGCGTGCAATCCGTCGCTGCTGATAGCGGATGAGCCGACGACTGCCCTCGATGTGACAATCCAGGCGCAGATTTTGAATTTAATGAAGCAGATGCAGGAGCAGTTCGGCACAGCCATCATTTTAATCACCCATGATTTAGGAGTCGTCGCCGGGATGTGCGACCGCATCGTCGTCATGAAGGAAGGGGAAATCGTAGAGGAAGGCACGACGGAGGAAATATTCGCGAATGCCAAGCATCCGTATACAAAGCGGCTATTGAATGCATTGCCGAAGCTGCATGAAAAGAAGGCACCGAAACCGCAGCCGAATTTACCTGGAGGGGTGGATATCGATACACCCCTCGTGGAAGTAAGGCATTTAAAAAAGCATTTCGATTTAGGCAAAGGCAGCATTCTGAAAGCGGTGGATGATTTATCCTTCGCCATTTATCCAGGGGAGACGCTAGGGCTGGTGGGAGAATCAGGCTCTGGTAAATCGACGACCGGCAGGACCATTTTGCAATTGCATCAGCCGACAGATGGCGATGTCCTCTATAAAGGGGTGCCTGTCACACGATTGTCCAAATCGGAACTGAAAATGATGCGCCGGCATATGCAGATCATTTTCCAAGATCCTTATTCGTCGTTGAATCCTCGCAAAAAGGTGCTGGATATTATCGGGGAGGCGCTTGATATACACAAGCTGGCAAAGGGTAAGGAAGCGCGCCGGGCCCGTGTAGAGGAACTGCTCGAGCTGGTCGGCCTGAAGAAGGAGCATGCCCTGCGTTATCCGCATGAGTTCAGCGGCGGTCAACGGCAACGAATCGGGATTGCCAGGGCGTTGGCTGTCGAGCCGAATTTCATCGTCTGTGATGAACCGCTGTCCGCACTGGACGTATCGATTCAAAAGCAGGTGGTTGAATTGCTGCAGGATTTGCAGCAGCGCCTTGGACTGACTTATTTATTCATCGCGCACGACCTGTCGATGGTGAAGCACATCAGCGACCGTGTAGCTGTCATGTACGGGGGCAAGATTGTAGAATTGGCCGAAAGCGAGGAGCTGTACAGCAATCCGCAGCACCCTTATACAAAAATGCTGCTGCAGTCGATTCCGATTCCGGATCCGGCAATTGAAAAGCAGAAGAAACGCCAAGTGCTGTCAGAGGAAGAGCTGAGTATGAAGCAATTCCAAACGGAGGGCGCACAGCTGACGGAAGTGGCACCGGGACACTGGGTGGCGCAATAGAAAGGAGGACTGCCCGTCTACCGGGCAGTCCTTCTGTTTTTAAGATGGTGTCAATCAGTGAATCATGACGGGGCCGCCGTCCGCCATAAATGGTTGCCCGATCATGTAGTTGCAGTCGGCTGAAGCAGGGAAGGCAGTTGCTTCGCCGGTAGCCTCTTCCGAATTGCCTTCAAGCAATGATTGGCAGTATTCAGGCTGATGACAATGTGGCCCGCATCGCCTGTAATTAAAATAACGTTGTCTTGTCGTTTTGTCATCATCCACACGCCTTTATGGTCTCGTTATGCTCCTGCCAATCATTTAAATAAACATGAACGCCCTGCTTTTTATTGAGCTGGCGTAAGGAAATAGTAGGTAGAAGTTTTATGTAGCTGATTCATTAGAATGCTCTCATGTCCGCCGTAATTTGCGTTATACTACAGAGGAAAGAATTATTGGAGGGATTTGCATGACAATTACAGTAACGGCGCTCGAGCGATGCAACAAGGAGTCGGAAGAAACGGTTGCGGTGGAGAGTGCGGCATTTTTACAGCAGAAGCTGCATTATTTGAAGGCGCACCAGGAGGAGTTTTTGTATGCGCAGTCGGAGGATTTCACCAATTTGAAGATGGACGCCGTCGTGCTTGAATTCGATGAAATGTTCAAGGTGTACGCGGCATTATTCGGCCTGCGCCTACAGAAGAAAGTAAATGCCCAGCTGAAGGCCTATTTACGGGACAACCTGAAGGGCATGATGGGTTCTTCAAGCGCCATGTTCTCAGGGGACGAGGGAATCTGGGAAATCAATATCGCCCTGGACGCGATTGAAGGATTCACCGGAGAAGAGACGATTGAAGAAGCATATGAATTGCTGCTGGGCTTTGTAAAAGGCCTGCTTGAAGAGGTTGACGTACAATAGCGCCTGCAACCTGGGCGGATACGGATGAGGGAGCTACTAGGCATGCCGGACGTTGCTGAACATAGGCTCTTTCTATCCGTACAATGCCCCTGTTACATGAAAGAGGGCATGTTTCAATATACATAAGTGAACAAGGGGAACATTCTCGGGGAGGTAGAAATGAAAAGAATAATGTGGATCATCCTACAGGGCTTTGCCATCGGTGTGCTATTTGCCATGATGCAGTGGCCGTTTTGGATGGCGATTGTGCTATTTGCCATCATCACAGTGGCGGAAATGCTGGTGATGCTTCATGCGCTGTATTTCTCGCAGAACCTGAAGCGGATTACTAAATATATAGACCGTCAGAAGAAGAATCCACTCTATGCCTATATGCATCTGTTAAGGGACGGGACGAACGCAGAGCTGATTGACGCTTTGGATAGGGTGCTGGCGCAATATAAGCAGACGAAAGTCCAGGCAGTATATGGTGCCAACAAGGCAATCATGCAGGAGGATTTCGGGACGGCCCGTCGTTTGGCGGAACCGATTTCATCGACAGAAATCGGACAGTATACGCTGGCGCTCATTGAAGCGATGCAAGGAAACAGAGAAGAAGCCGAACGCTATTCGCTCACGAAGGAATGGATGAAGGCCGGCATTGAAGCAAACCTCGCTTTTGTCGAAAAGGATAGGGTAGCATTTGAGCGGGAGGCTCAAAATGCCATCGACGGTGCAAAGGGCGGCCAGTACTATTCCAATACATATGTGTTCAAACGCATGCGGGACGGGTGGGAATAAGCCCATCCCCGTCGGAAGAGGCGGGTAAAGAACCAGAGATGCCTTGCAGCGCCTTTCCTATTACGTGAAACGAGACAGTCCGATAAGCCTCAGCTTACCGGACTGTCTCACTTTTTTGTATGAGTCCACTGCTGGCGAACCGTCCAATCATTTGACTGGATGGCCCTCATTTACACACCAGGATCTGCCGCGAAAAGGCCTGTTTTTTTGCGACGCATCGGTCCACAATCTCAAGGCCGGCTTCTTTGACTGCATCATCTATTGTTTCGATGGTCACAATGACGGCCTTATCCGCAATCCGGCGGGCATGCCGCAGAATCTCGGCCTGTTCGTCTGCCGATATGTGGTTGCATACATTATAGGGCAGGTCAATGATTGCCACATCGTAATGCTCCGTCACCTCTGCAATGGGTCCTCTTGTAACGGTACCTTCCAACCCGAAGTGGGCGATATTTTTTCTAGAGCCCTGACATACATGCCAATTGATGTCCCTGCCTTCGATGTTTATCCCCATTGAGAGCGCCTCAATCAGCACGGTTCCTATTCCGCAGCAAGGGTCGATTGCTCTTACTCCTTCAATTTGCGGTACCCCGATGTTCGCTACGGCGCGGGCGATTCTTGTATTCAGTGCGGTGGAGTATTGCTGGGGCTTATGCATATGCTTCCGCCAGATGGATTCACTTTTCTTGTAACGGCCAAAATACCAAGTACCGTCCAGCAGAATGATGCCAAACAAGCTTTCTGGATTGTCCAAATCGGGCACGCCGTCGATTGCCAGGCCGATTTCCCTTTCGATTTGCCGGCGTTCTTTATGGGTGATTTTTTTGGTTGGAGGCAAATCCATTTTGTTGAGACAGATAACCTTGTATGTGCCTTCTTGGGCAGGGAGCTGTTTTATTTGTTCTGTAAGGGCCCCCAAATTCGCAGCTTCGTACAGAATTTCCAGACGTTCCTCGATAAACGGGCTGCGGCTCGGTTCGATTTCAATGCTGCTGATTAGGTAGTTAGAGGGGGTATCCTCACCGAAAAAGGCGCGCATCTCCATTCTGCATAACTCGTATTCGTCCAGATGGTGGACGTATGTGTATAGATAGCACTTGTTTTTCTCATCATTTTTCAAGTTGTCTAATTCCTTTAAGTTGATATAGTGTGGCTCGGGGCAGATGAAAACTGCCCGATTCTGCACTTAAAAACCATTTTACTATATTTCGATTCCTGTCCGCTAATTTCTTTGTCGTCTGTATGGCAGGATGGTTCGCAACTCGCCTTTTTATTCTAAAATGCAAGTAAAGGTGCAGCTGGTATGTACCAGTAAGAAGAAAGTGGACAGGGACTTTCAGTTGTGCTTCGTGGCTGGTATCCATATTATTATAATCATGTAGGTTATTTCGAAGAGAATACGGAGGGCATAATGACACAGCATACTTTTACACTTCAGACCGACTGGAATGGCGGTCGTAATGATACAGGCACCCTGCAGGCCGAGCGTCTGCAGACGACGATTTCAATCCCCCCTGAGATGGACGGGCCGGGCAACGGGACAAATCCGGATGAGATGTTGCTCGGTGCAGCCGCCACATGTTATATCATTTCGCTTGCAGCCATGCTGGAGCGCTCCGGCATCCAGGCGACGCTTTCTATGACATCGGAGGGGATTGTAGATGTGACCAATGGAGTCTATACATACGAACGGATTATCCACAACCTTTCCATAAGCCTAGCCGATCATACGGAGCAACGTGAACGCATCGCCACCCGGCTTGCACATAAGGCGGAGCAGACCTGTATGATTAGTAAAGCCTTAAAAGGGAATGTGGATATTAAGCTTTTATTGTCATTTCGTTAAAAGGATGTGAGTGAATGAGCGGATTGCAATTAGTTTTTCAGATTCTTATAGCATCCGTACTGATTTTCATCATTAGCGGTCGGTTGATTGGTTCCAATGTGAATTTACGGAAGAGGATTTTATCAGTTGTGATAAGCATTTCTTTCACAACATTTGTTTTTTGGTATTCTTACCTCCGCAATAACCCGATGAATGAAGAGGGACTTGTGGAAAATGTCTTGAATGTCGCAACACTACTATGGTTCGGCAGTATGTTGCTCATTTCCATGCTACTATATTTATTTTTCGAGCTGTTCGATCCAATTGCATTGAACGAAAAAGGTAATAGTATGAGAGTGAACAAGAACATCTTCAAGCGGCTGCTTGGCTACTGGAGGAAACAGAAGCGACTCCGTCAGATTTTGAAAGTGGCGATGACAAACGGCATAACGAGCACTATGAAATATGTAAAGCATCGGGAGGATGAGCGAGAATTAGCTCTTGCTCTCCGTTTGACGCTGGAGGAAGCGGGAGGAGTTTTTGTCAAATTCGGCCAGGTATTATCCACGCGTAGGGAGCTGTTCTCACCGGTTTTCATCGAAGAGCTGGAAAAGCTCCAGCAAAATGTCCCACCCTTGTCCAAGCACCAGGTGGATGAGGTGCTGAAGAAAAACCTCAAGGCTTCTGTCGACCAGACATTCAGTTATTTCAGTAATCAGCCGCTTGCTGCCGCTTCCATTGGGCAGGTCCATAAAGCGGTGTTGCGAGATACAAATGAACAGGTAGTAGTCAAAGTGCTGCGCCCAGAGATAAAAGAGGTCATGCGTGACGACCTGGATATTCTGGTGGAGTTCGCTACATTACTATCAGAGAAGTCCACATGGGTGGAAAGCCTCGGTTTGAGAGAATTGGCATTGGGTTTTGCCGCCTCCCTGCAAGAAGAGATCGACTTCACTATTGAAGCCCGTAATATGATGCAACTGAAGAACATCATGCAAGAGTCCTCGGCGATAGTCAAAATACCGAAAGTCTATACAGAATACAGCACTTCGGATCTTTTAGTGATGGAGTTTGTGGACGGCTGTTCCGTCGCAGGTGCTGCGAAGGTATTCAAGGAACTGGACATCAATCGCTATCAATTCGCCCAGAACCTGCTGTATGTCTTTTTGGAGCAGGCGCTTATTTCGGGGATTTTTCATGCCGACCCACACCCCGGGAACATTTACATCGAGTATGGTACCGGCAAGCCTGCCCTCCTTGACTTCGGCGCTGTAGGCAGACTGTCGGCAACCCAACAGGAGGGGTTAAAGCTCTTTTTGAACGGCATTCAGCAAAACGATGAAAGTATTCTCCTGGATGGCGTGTTACTTTTAGTCGAAAATGGCGAGCAGGTCAATCGTGAAAAAGTCGAACAGGCAATCAGCCAAGTGCTGCTGAGAATTACTTATGTCGAAAACGTTCCGACGGACGAGCTTATCTATTCGGTTTTTTCCATTATACGCGAGTGCGGGCTGCATCTTTATTCATCGGTAAGTGTCGCTTTACGGGCAATCGTAACATTGGACGGCTCGCTGCAGAACATCTATCCTGACTTTCATATATTCCATGAAACGAAGGTATTTTCAAATGACTATGTGAAGCAGACCTTGAAGCGACCGTTTAAGGACCCGGTCGGCACGAAGGAACATATTGAGGATGAACTGGCACTCATGCTGCCTAACATCCGTAAAATTCCTCGCCGCATCGACCAGCTTTTGAAAAAGGTAGAAAGCGGTAGGGTTATCCTCCATCATGATATTTTTTCAGACAAGGCAAACTCGAGTTTCGTCACGCAGTTATTCTCACAATTTGTGTTGTTGATGGTGGGCATCACATTTGGGATTATCTCGGTCTCTTTACTTGCGATTTCTCAATTTATGCAGAGCGCCTACGCCATTTATTTGAACACTGCTGCATATCTGGGCTTGTTCTTATGTGCAATCCTGCTTGTCAGGCTGTCAATCCAGGCAATTCGCAATATGAAAAGGAAGTAAGGAAGCTGAAGGGCGGCGCTGTCTCCCTTCAGTTTTTTTGTTTCGTCTTTTTTAGCTTCTTTCACCTTATCCAATATAGCAATATAAGTGGATGTAAATACATATATTTGAAGATTAGGAAGGGAAAATGTATGCGCTTACAGAAAAGATACTAAGAGCTCCTTGACCGTAAGAATAAACATAACAATCATGGAAGCAAAGAACCTTGATCTATAAAAGAGAAGCTAGAAGGATAGATTGATTTGAAACAAGGGGGAGAGCAACATGGTAGTACTAGATGGCAGTCAGTTGACGATTGAACAGATGAAGGGGATCTTATATGCTCGGGAACCGGTCTCCATAGCAGAGCAGGCGAAGGAAAGGGTGAGGGAAAGCCGCGCCCGTGTAGAGCGGGTCGTGAAGGAGGGCGGGACGGTCTACGGAATCAATACCGGCTTCGGCAAGTTCAGCGATGTCAAAATCGAGGAGCATGAGGTCAATCTGCTCCAGCTCAATCTGATTCGCTCCCATGCATGTGCTGTAGGAGAGCCTTTTCCGGAGCTTGTCAGCCGGGCAATGGTCGTGCTTCGCTTGAATGCCTTGTTGAAAGGATTTTCAGGTATCCGTCTGGAGGTGCTTGAGCGGCTGGCATTGATGGTGAATGAACAGATTCACCCGGTTATCTTTCAACAGGGCTCGCTTGGCGCTTCAGGCGACCTGGCACCTCTTTCCCATTTGGTGCTTGCACTAATCGGCGAAGGGGATGTCGAATGGAAGGGAGAGAAAATGGCGTCAGCCGATGTCTGGGAACAACTGGGCATGACACCGATTACCCTAAGAGCAAAGGAAGGGCTTGCTCTCATTAATGGGACACAGGCGATGACGGGCCAGGGAGTCGTGAATTATATTGAGGCGGAAAAGCTCGCTTATGACAGCGAGTGGATTGCTGCGATGACACTCGAGGGCCTGCGGGGAATCATAGATGCTTTCCTGCCTCCGGTTCATGAGGCTAGAGGATTCATTGAACAGATGGAGGTGGCCGCACGGATGTGCGGGTGGCTTGAGGGAAGCAAGCTGATGACAAAGCAGGGAGAAGTGCGGACACAGGATCCTTATTCACTTCGCTGCATTCCGCAAATCCATGGTGCAAGCTGGCAGGTGCTGTCTTATGTAAAAGAAAAACTGGAAATCGAAATGAATGCCGCCACGGATAATCCACTATTGTTTGAGGATGGTTCCATCATTTCGGGCGGAAATTTCCATGGGCAGCCAATCGCCTTTGCGATGGATTTTTTAAAGCTCGGCGTAGCAGAACTCGCCAACGTTTCGGAACGCCGTATTGAACGCCTGGTGAATCCGCATTTGAATGAGGGGCTTCCTGCTTTTCTCAGTGCACGTCCCGGCCTGCAGTCGGGGGCGATGATTCTGCAATATAGTGCAGCCAGCCTCGTATCTGAAAACAAGACGCTGGCACATCCGGCGAGTGTTGATTCCATCCCTTCTTCAGCCAATCAGGAGGACCATGTGAGCATGGGCACGACCGCTGCAAGACATGCCTATTCCATCATTGCGAATGCAAGGCGTGTCCTGGCCATTGAAGCGTTTTGTGCATTGCAGGCCGTGGAATACCGCGGTATGGAACTCATGAGCCCGAAGACGCGGGCAAAGTGGCTGGAGATGAGGAAAGTCGCAGCCTCCATACAGGAAGACCGTATCTTCCACCATGATATAGAAAATATAGCGAGCTATTTAAAGCCATGAAAAAGTGCATGAGAACCTGGAAAGATGGGGTTCTCATGCATTCTTTCATTTCTTCATTCCGTATTCCCGGTCAAGTCTTACAAGGTGGGCATCGTCGTTCTCCCGCCCCATTACAAGGTCTGCCAGGATTTTTGCACCGAGCATGCTGTAGACTGTTCCGTTTCCTCCAAGTCCGAGCAAATAATAGTGGTTCGGCCGCTCGGGGTGCTCCCCAATGAACGGCAGGGAATCCTTTGAATTACCGAACGACGCACCATATAAATAGTCGGCCTTTATGTCATATTGGGGGAACAGCTCATGTAGCTCCTCCAAAAGCTTTTTCGCATGTTTTTGGATTTTCTTCTCTCCCGGAGCCTTACCCCTCTTTTCATCGAGGCCGCCGATGATGATCCGCTTGTCGACTGTCGTGCGCAAATAGAGATAAGGTCTGGCCGTCTCCCAGATGAGTGCCTTTTCGTACCATCCTTCAAAGTTCGGAATCGGTCTTGTTACAAGGGCATAGGAGCGTTGGATATTCGCACCCTTTATCTTTCCGAACGGCAATTCATGGTAGCCTGTCGTATAGATGATTTTTTTGGTGTGAAAGATTCCCTCAACTGTATGGATGACGATTTCCTCTTTCTCATCTTCAATTACATGGACGGGTGTATTCTCGAATACATGGAGGCCCCGTTCTTTTAACTGCTTCAACAATTCATGGGCGAATTTATACGGATTGAATTCTGCGTCATCATACGTCAGGAGGGCGGCCGGCTTATCGAAGCCCATCTTCTTTTCGACGACGAGGCGTCCCCAGTAATCAACGGGAAAGCCGAATCTGAGAAGGGTTTCGAACTCTTTTTGCAGCTTTTTCTTATGCTTTTTCCTGCTGGCATAATAGACGCTTGGGCGCCGGATGAAGTCGGCCTTGTTCAGCATCGTGCCTGACAGCTGCTCCAAATCGTCCACTGCTGTTTTGCAGAGTTCATAAAAGCGCACGGCATCCTTTTTTCCAATCTGTTCAATGAGCTCATGAAGCATGACATCGTTGGAATATTGAAGCAGCCCTGTATTGGCGGACGTACTCGCTTCTCCCGGGATTCCCTTGTCCAAAATGGCAACCTTCAAGCCTTCATCCATCAGGGCTTTTGCTGACAAGACGCCGCTGATGCCGCCACCGACGATGATGGCATCATAGAATGGGGAAATCTCCGGGTTTGTATGTGGTTCCTTGATATAGGTGTGGGGCCAGAATAATTGCCCGTTTACAATCTCCATTTGAAAGCCTCCTTTATCTACCATGTTTTACTATTTCCCGAAATGAACTTCTTTCAATCAGTCTAGAGTCGTCATTTGATATAATAAAAAAGTCGTAGAAAGAGAGGCTTTGAAAATGACAAAACATTTACTCATTGTGGACGGTATGGCGCTGCTTTTCCGCTCCTTCTTCGCATCAGCGGCGATGAATCAATTCATCCGGCTAGAAGACGGCACCCCGACCAATGGAGTGCAGGGGTTTGCGCGTCATGTACTGACGGCCCAAAATATGATGAAACCTACACATATTGCCATCTGCTGGGATATGGGCATGCATACGTTCCGCAACGATTTGTTTGAAGGGTACAAATCGAACCGGCCTGCTCCGCCGGAAGAGATGGTGCCGCAATTCGATATGGCAAAGGAAGTTGCAGAGATGCTGGGGTGGACGAATTTCGGCATCAAGGGAATGGAAGCAGACGACCTGATCGGCTCGATGGTATCGAAATGGAAAGAGGAGGCTTCCATTACGATCATCAGTGGTGATAAAGATTTACTGCAGCTGCTGAATCCGAAGACGACCATCGCCTTTACGAAAAAAGGCTATACGGAGTATGATGTGTACACAGAGGAGCGTTTCCTCAGAGAGTACGGCATCCAGCCTGCCCAGTTTGCACATGTGAAGGCATTCATGGGGGATGCCAGTGATGGCTATCCGGGCGTGAAGGGAATCGGCCCGAAAACGGCACTTAAGCTGATTCAACAGTTCGGCTCAATTGACGGTGTTCTGGAGGCGTTGCCGACACTAAAGGCTGGACAGCGCATTAAGATTGGAGAAAATGAAGGGATGCTGAGATTGTCGTATCAGCTTGCCCAGATTCATTGTGAAGCGCCGATAGAAAAGGAACTGGAGCAGCTGGCCGTCCCATCTATGTACGCCCCTCAGATGGAGAATTTGCAGCAGCGTGGTCTGCGTCTTATTGTGAAGCATGCCAAATCACTAGGCTTGTAAAAAGAAGTCGGGGGGAATGTCCCCTGGCTTCTTTTTGTGAATAGGAAAGCGGTATGAGGCACACAATATAGGGTCTAAACATGTGCAATTATTCATGACGGACTGAAATATCGATAGCAACTTGTTACGTTATATTTACCCTATATATAAACTTTTATTTGATACTATGCGGAGGGAGTTTTGTCATTGCATTACAATCAGACAACAGATGAAGTGCTCCGTACGATAGGAGCGGCGAAGGAAGGATTGAGCGATGCGGAAGCTGCTGAGAGGCGCTCTTCCTGCGGCTATAATGAATTGCAGGAGGGCGAGAGGAAGAGTACTTGGCAGGTGTTTTTCAGCCAATTCCGTGATTTTTTGGTCATCATTTTATTAATATCGGCGGCCATTTCCATCTTTCTTGGTGAATGGGGGAGCGCTACCGTGATTATCGGGGTGGTGATATTGAATGCCATATTAGGGACGGTCCAGCATGTAAAGGCCGAGCATTCGCTGAACAGCTTGAAGCAGCTGGCCGCCCCGACCGCGAAAGTTCTGAGGAACGGTCTCATCGTGCAGATCCCCTCCCGTGAACTGGTAGTAGGGGATATCTATCAGCTTGAAGCCGGCGATTATATTAGCGCGGACGGAAGGATACTCGAAAGCCATGGTCTGCAGATTAATGAAAGCTCCCTCACAGGGGAGTCTGTTCCTGTGGAAAAGAGTAACGACAAAATTGATGATAAGAACGTTCCAATTGGGGACCAGAAGAATATGGTGTTCTCCGGAAGCTTCGTAACGAACGGGCGTGCCGCAGTGGTTATAACAGCAATAGGTATGCAGACGGAAATCGGCAAGATTGCCGGGCTTCTCGGACAGGCAAAGGAGAAAAAGACACCCCTTCAACGAAGCCTTGACCAATTCGGCAAGAAGCTGGCGATTGGCATCATTGCCATCTGCAGCATCATATTTGTACTGGATATCATACGTGGGCGGGAAATAGCAGAGTCCTTCATGTTTGTCGTCTCCCTTGCTGTAGCGGCCATTCCGGAAGCCCTCAGTTCTATCGTTACAATCGTCCTTGCCTTCGGGACGCAGAAAATGGCGAAGGAAAATGCGATTATCCGGAATCTTCATGCGGTAGAAAGTCTCGGAAGCGTCTCGGTCATCTGCTCGGATAAAACAGGCACGTTGACCCAAAATAAAATGATGGTCCAGAAATTGTATGTAGCCGACAAAACAGTGGAATATGATGAACTCGACGTTTTGGAGAGCGAGCTGGAGCGGGAATTTCTTATGATGGCCCTCCTCTGTAATGATTCTGAGACAGTGGAAGGCAAGGAAGTCGGGGATCCCACGGAGCTTGCCCTCGTCAACCTCGGAGAGCACTACGGCATCGATGAGCTGGAGGCGCGGCAGAAGCATCCGCGAATCGGTGAAGTGCCGTTCGATTCCGACCGTAAGTGCATGAGTACGGTCAATCGGTTTGGAGACGCGGACATCATGATTACCAAGGGGGCGGTGGATGTCCTGCTGAAACGCATCAAAAAAATCGCTGCACCGGATGGGACGCGGCAGGTGACCGCCCAGGAGATTGAACGGATCGAACAGGTGAACGAGCTGTTTTCGAAGGAGGGACTGCGCGTCCTTGCCTTCACCTATAAGCCTGTAACCACTCATCAGATTACTACGGCTGATGAAGATGATTTGATCTTTGTCGGGATGACCGCCATGATGGATCCGCCGCGCGAGGAGTCGAAGCCGGCAGTCGAAGCATGTATACAGGCTGGAATTAGGCCTGTCATGATTACCGGGGACCATAAAATAACGGCATCGGCAATAGCTCGGCAAATCGGTATTTTGAAGGATGACGGCGAGGCGGTCGAAGGACGTGAAATTGAAGCGCTGACGGATGAAGAGCTACGGGCAAACGTTGAGCGGTTCTCCGTCTATGCACGTGTCTCCCCGGAACATAAAATCCGTATTGTAAAGGCTTGGCAGGATCGTGGCAATGTTGTGGCTATGACAGGAGACGGGGTAAATGACGGACCTGCGCTCAAGCAGGCTGATATCGGCGTTGCGATGGGGATTACGGGGACGGAAGTGGCAAAGGACGCTTCTAGCATGGTGTTGACGGATGATAACTTTTCAACGATTGTAAAGGCTATTTCCAATGGCAGAAGCATCTATGCCAATATCCAGAATGCCATTCGCTTTTTGCTGTCGGGGAATACGGGGGCCATCCTGGTCGTACTCTATGCCACATTATTTGCCCTGCCTGCTCCTTTTGCACCTGTCCACCTGCTGTTCATCAACTTATTGACGGACAGTCTGCCGGCAATTGCCATTGGGCTTGAGCCACATAATGAAAAAGTAATGCAGGAAGGGCCGCGTGATACGAGAGTATCCTTGTTGAATCGATCATTTGCAGCGACAGTGTTGGCGGAAGGGGCTGTCATTGCCCTGGCAGCGGGGGCGGCCTATGAAATTGGCCGGCATACGGATGCACTGACGGGAGTTACGATGGCGTTTGCCACACTGTGCCTGGCCCGTCTCTTCCACGGCTTCAATTGTCGTTCCAAGGACCCGCTATATAAAGTCGGCATCTTTTCAAACAAACAGAGCTGGGTGGCATTTTTAGTCGGCGTTGCCCTGCTTCACCTGGTATTGTTCGTCCCAGGGCTGAGCGGGATATTCGAGGTGGCGGCACTTGACGGGCGGCAACTTGGCACCGTCTATCTACTGTCCATCCTGCCGCTTATCGTCATCCAATTATGGAAAACCATAAAAAAATAGAGCGGAGGGATTATTCCCTCGGCTCTATTTTGACAAAGCTCAGTACATGACGGTTGTCATCATAGCAAATGGAGCGCACTTTGCTTTCACGGTCGTGTCCACCGTTATCATGGATGATCAAGTATAGACAGTCGTCTTTTATTTCATAGCCAATCAGTGGCACCCAGTGGTATTTGTAGAGTGGCTTTTTCTTTGTAAACCATTGGAACGTAAAATATTGGTCAAATTTCATGGCGACGGGATTGCCGTGCTTCAGCTGCATGATCGCTTCCGATAAATTGCATTCATCAATCGTGAAGCCATCCCCAAGCTGTGCACGCAGCTTTCGGATGAACTGCCATTTGAAGAGCCCAATTTTTGTCCCTCCCAATAGTTCATACAGTTCGTTAATATCCTTCTTTCCTACAGTATGATTTTGAGATAAATAATTTAAAATGACGTGAGCAGTTGTTGGTCCACATGCAGAATTGCGAAATTCAGGACGAATCGTATCGCCATATTGGGACATTCCATTTACATCTAGTAGAACACGCATTTTACGTCACCTCCGATTCCATTCTATTAAGTCTATTAATACCCGAATATGCGTAAATTAATCCTCCTAGTATATGAGGGGCTGTCAGGAAAGCCATGGAAATTGGCCTTTTCTATATAAGTCCATCTTATTTTTCCAGCATGTCTGGAAAAAATGGAGCT
>JBJEFP010000011.1:0-2964 GCA_051874195.1 Lysinibacillus sp.
CTTTCGTGGAGGGCGATTTTTACTTTCTGCAGAGCGCTGGATGAATCTTGCCCTATTGGCCAAGGCATAGGAAGGCATTGGACATGGTTAGATATCCTTGCGAGCCCTGTCTATTAATGTGTTGCTATTTTTGCCGGGAAAGCGAAAGGCAACGTCAAAAGGAAGGGCAGGGTGAATTAGTAGACAGTTTCGCCGTTTTCTTATTTTCTTTTAACAAGAATAACCAGTACAATAAAAAAAAGGAGTGGAAAACATGAAGTTAACAGAGATGCAGAGTAAGCTTCAGGATGACAAAAGACAGCTCAAGTCGCTTGAAAAGCTGAAGAAGCAAAAAGAACTGCTGGACGGCCAGATTCGCCGTGCTGAAATCGACACAGAAAAATATGAGCATGATTTGCGAGAGGCGCGCAAGAGATTGAACAAGCTGGAAAACTTCTCATTCGTCAATCTGTTCCGCACATGGACGGGGAGACAAGACGAGCTGTTAGCGGAGGGTTATGACCAGCTTGCATCAATGGAGCTCAAGTGGAAGGAATCACAGCTCATCTTCGAGGATTTAAGGGGAGAGGCTAGTGAACTAGTGAGTAAAATGAATGCGATCAACGAACCATATCTAGTGGAACAGATAAAAAGTATGGAAAATAAAATCCAGCTTTATTATATGGCAAATGATCCAAGCCTGGCTAAAAAGTTGAATGAACTTGTAGAACAGGAATTTCTCATGCAGCAGTTGATTATTGAAATCACCGAGGCATTGCAGGCGGGAAATGAGGCACAGCAGAAGCTGGTGGAAGCGACGAGTGCGCTGGATACAGCAAGCAACTATTCCACATGGGATACCTTCTTGGGGGGAGGAATCCTTGTCACCGCTATGAAGCACCAGGAGCTGGATAAATCAAATAACTATATACATAGTGCCCAACGAGCGTTGCAACGGTTCCATAATGAACTGCTCGATGTCCAGGAAATGAGGCATGAATCCCTTCAAATAGAGACAGATGGATTCGTTAAATTCGCCGATTACTTTTTTGATGATATTTTTTCAGCGTGGTCCGTTCACTCCAAAATTGCCACGTCAAAGAATCAAATTCGGCGTGTATTGGATGATGTCGCCAATACATTGAATGAATTGAAGGGGAAAATGGCATTGGCAGAGGAAAAGAAGAAGCAATTAGCTGCCGAGAAGTCGCAATTGCTTTCCAAAGAAGGGGATGATTGTTTTCAAGGGGAGACAGGAGTAAAATAGTACCGTATCTGATAAAAGAAAAGGGGAGTATATTATGACTACTCGATTAGTAAAGGAATTTTTGGAACTTGTGCAAATTGACTCGGAAACGAAGCACGAGGAAATCATTGCACCGATTCTGGTGGAGAAGCTGGAAGCAATGGGCTTTGAGGTTATGCAGGATGACGCGCATACACGTAACGGCCATGGAGCAGGGAACATCATTGCGACATTAAAGGGTTCACTCGACGTGGAGCCAATTTATTTCACAGTCCATATGGATACAGTCGTTCCGGGCAAGGGAATCAAGCCTGAAATCCGTGAAGATGGCTACATCTATTCGGACGGCACGACGATTTTAGGAGCGGACGATAAGGCAGGGATGGCTGCTCTGTTCGAGATGGCACGCCGGTTGAAAGAGCAAGACATTGAACACGGCACAATCCAATTCATCATTACAGCTGGAGAGGAAAGTGGTCTTGTAGGGGCGAAAGAGTTGGATCCTTCCATGATCATTGCGAAATATGGGTTTGCAGTGGACAGTAATGGTGACGTAGGCGGCATTGTGACGGCGGCTCCGTTCCAGGCACGCATTGAAGCGAAAATCATCGGAAAAACGGCCCATGCAGGGGTGGCACCTGAAACGGGCATCTCTGCCATTACACTTGCAGCAAAGGCGATCAGCAAGATGCAGCTAGGACGTCTGGATGAAGAAACGACAGCCAATATCGGGCGCTTTGAGGGCGGTCAGGCGACGAATATCGTGTGTGACGAAGTGAACATTTTAGCAGAGGCACGTTCCATTGATGAGGGCAAGCTGAATGCACAGACAAAGCATATGAAAGAGACATTCGAAACGGTGGCCGAACAGCTTGGCGGCCGTGCTGAGGTGGATGTGAAGCTAATGTATCCCGGTTTCCGTGCAACTGAATCCGATAAGGTCGTCCAAGTGGCGATGGAAGCGGCCCGTGCAGTCGACCGTGAGCCAGTTTTAGGCATTTCAGGAGGAGGAAGCGATGCCAATGTCATTGCAGGCTTCGGCATCCCTACAGTCAATCTGGCGGTCGGCTATGAAGAAATTCATACGACGAACGAGCGTATGCCGATCAAAGAGCTGGAAAAGCTGGCAGACTATTTAGTGGAAATCGTGAAGTGTGCAGCAAAATAAGAGAGGGGATTGTCATGGGATTTGAAAAATCAGTCATTTTTTCGTGTGGTCGGGAAGAGTATGCCGTTCCAGTAGAACAGGTCGTATCGATTGAAAAATTAGAGCACGTAACACCGATTCCCCATCTACCAAGCTATCTTCTAGGATTTACACGAGCCCGTGGCGAGCTCATTCCAGTCATCGATTTCGAACGTATTTTGTACAATCGGTCGAGCAGTGGAGATCAGGTGCGCATCATCATTTTGAATACGGACGTTGTCAATTATGGGCTGGTCGTTTCGGAAGCACGGGAGATTATGGATTTCGGACCTTCCGTTCTGAAGCAGGTCGGTCTTGTCAACTATGCAAAGACCGCCTATTTTACGGCGGTGGCCAACCTGGAGAACCGAATGATTACGTGCGTGGATCCAAAAGTCCTTGTCAATTCCTTAGAGGGCATCCGGGAAATCATCGAGTATCTGCATAAGATGCTTGCGGAGGAACAGGGTGCAAACGCCTGACATGGCGGGGTGCCTTTTAAGCTCTGGGAACAGAGGGCGAAAAGACAACTAGTAGAAAGGGTACGTCTGAA
>JBJEFP010000012.1:0-2963 GCA_051874195.1 Lysinibacillus sp.
TGGCAGCAACAACAACCGTCCAAGCGGCAACACTGGCAGCAACAACAACCGTCCAGGTGGCAACACTAGCAGCAGCAACAACCGCTCAGGCGGCAACAACAGCAGTAACAGCAACCGTCCAGGCGGAAATAATAACAACCGTAACAACAAAGGCGGCTATCAGCAACGCCGCAAGCCGGGAATCCACGGCGGAAAGCGCCGTACGCACAAGCCGCAACAGCCGGTGCAAACGGTACAAAAGCCATTACCGGAAAAAATTACGTTCTATGAAAGCCTATCCGTTGCAGAGCTGGCTAAGAAATTACACCGTGAGCCGTCCGAAATCATCAAAAAGCTGTTCATGCTTGGCGTGATGGCGACAATCAATCAAGAGCTGGATAAAGATGCGATCGAGTTAATCTGTGCAGACTACGGGGTAGATGTGGAAGAAGAGATCCGTGTAGACATCACGGACTTAGAAACTCACTTCGAACAGGCGGAAGTCAACGAAGATGAACTGGAAGAGCGTCCGCCGGTTGTCACAATCATGGGTCACGTCGACCATGGTAAAACGACATTGCTTGATTCAATCCGCAACACGAAAGTAACTGCTGGAGAAGCAGGCGGTATTACACAGCATATTGGTGCCTACCAAGTAGAAGTAAATGGTAAGAAGATTTCCTTCCTTGATACACCAGGGCATGCTGCGTTTACAACAATGCGTGCACGTGGTGCGAAAGTAACGGACATGGCAATTATCGTAGTAGCTGCTGATGACGGTGTAATGCCGCAGACAGTAGAAGCGATCAACCATGCGAAAGCTGCAGAAGTACCAATCATCGTGGCAGTCAATAAAATGGATAAACCATCCGCAAACCCGGACCGCGTTATGCAGGAATTGACGGAACATGGTCTTGTTCCTGAAGACTGGGGCGGCGATACAATCTTCGTACCAATCTCAGCATTGAAGGGTGAAGGAATCGACCAGCTTCTAGAAATGATTTTATTAGTTTCCGAAGTAGCGGAGCTAAAAGCAAATCCTAACCGTGCTGCACTCGGTACAGTAATTGAGGCGCAGTTGGATAAAGGCCGCGGTTCCGTGGCAACCTTATTAGTACAGGATGGTACATTACGTGTTGGCGATCCAATCGTAGTAGGCCATGCCTACGGACGTGTCCGTGCGATGGTAAATGACATGGGCCGTCGTGTAAAGGAAGCTGGACCATCAACACCGGTCGAAATCACAGGTCTTAACGATGTACCGCAGGCAGGCGACCGCTTCGTTGTGTTCGAAGACGAGAAAACAGCCCGCTCTGTCGGTGAATCCCGTGCCATGACAGCCATCCAGGCACAGCGTTCTGAAAAGCAACGCGTAACGCTTGATAACTTGTTCGAGCAAATGAGCCAAGGTGAAGTAAAAGAATTGAACCTAATCGTAAAAGCAGACGTAC
Organism: Lysinibacillus sp.; assembly: GCA_051874195.1. Taxonomy (GTDB): domain Bacteria; phylum Bacillota; class Bacilli; order Bacillales_A; family Planococcaceae; genus Lysinibacillus_B. Next base: position 1,431 of record JBJEFP010000012.1, read on the forward strand.
AAGGTACGGTAGAAGCGATGGCTGCATCTTTAATGAAAATTGATGTAGAAGGTGTCAATGTAAAAATCATCCATACAGGCGCAGGTGCAATTACAGAATCCGATATCTCGCTAGCTGCTGCATCTAATGCCATCGTGATTGGTTTCAACGTCCGTCCAGATACAAATGCAAAACGTGCTGCAGAAGCAGAAGGCGTAGATATCCGTCTACACCGCATCATCTACAAAGTGATTGAAGAAATTGAAGCGGCGATGAAAGGGATGCTTGATCCAGAGTTCGAAGAAAAAATCATCGGTCAGGCAGAAGTTCGTCAAACAATCAAAGTATCGAAAGTCGGTACAATTGCCGGTTCCTATGTAACGGAAGGAAAAATGCAACGTGATGCCGGCGTCCGCGTCATTCGTGAAGGCATCGTTGTATTCGAAGGCGAGCTTGATTCATTAAAACGCTTCAAGGACGATGCCAAAGAAGTGGCGAAGGGCTATGAATGTGGTATTACAATCAAGAACTACAATGATGTCAAAGAAGGCGACATCATTGAAGCCTTCATCATGGAAGAAATTAAACGCGCCTAATGATCGTCTATGCGGAAATTGAATTCATCATTCAAACTGCCCATTCGTTGAAAGAAAAGCGCGCCGTTTTACAGCGGATGACGACACGCACTAAGCAGAAATTCAATATTTCCATAGCAGAAATCGACCATCAGGATGTATGGCAGCGCACCCGTCTCGCCGTCGTCACTGTCGCTTCCTCCAAGGAGGCGGCAGACCGTGAGATGAACCGCGCAGTCCAGTATCTGCAGTCGAATCCGGAATGGGAAATGCTTGAAATATGGCGTGACTATTTATAACAATTGCTTTTGCGCTTATGTAAGCGCAAAAGCAATATCGAATGTTTAAACAAAAGGTGGTGACATGTATGTCTCTACGTTCCAACCGAGTGGCTGAACAAATGAAGAAAGAAATCGGTGACATCATCGGTCGTAAAATCAAAGATCCTCGCGTAGGCTTTGTTACCGTAACAGATGTGGAGGTAACGGGCGACCTGCAGCAGGCGACCGTATACATCACATCTTTAGGGAGCGAACGTGAGCGTGCAGAAACGTTGAAGGCACTGGAAAAAGCGGCAGGCTTTATCCGTTCGGAAGTCGGTTCTCGCATTCGCTTACGTCGTACACCCGAGATTTCCTTCGAATTCGACGCTTCAGTTGAATATGGAAATAAAATCGACGAACTGCTTCGTTCGCTGCACGAGGACAAGTAAGAAAAGGTACTCCTCTGCAACGAGGAGTGCGGCATGTTGATGCGTCCGCAGCAGAATTGACGATAGTAACAAAAAGGGCTGTCCGATAAGTTTAGCTTATTGGACAGCCCCTTCTATTGGCGGATGAAAAACTACCAGCATCCGTGCAAGAACGGACATCTCCCGGCCTTTTTGACCGGGTAGATCCTGTAAACTTGAAAAGGGGCAATCCAATGAACGGCATTTTACCATTATGGAAAGAACGCGGTATGACCAGCCATGACTGTG
>JBJEFP010000013.1:0-2955 GCA_051874195.1 Lysinibacillus sp.
AGCTAAACAAGGGGGAGACATCACTATGCGTGAAGCCGTTATTGTGGCAGGTGCACGAACGCCAATCGGGAAAGCAAAAAAAGGTTCACTTGCATCAATGCGTCCGGATGATTTCGGTGGGGTTGTTGTAAAAGAAACATTAAAACGAGCAGGCTATGAAGGGCCGATCGACGACTTGATCATGGGTTGCGCCATGCCTGAAGCAGAGCAAGGAATGAATGTGGCACGCCTAATAGGAGCGCTTGCAGGACTTCCGGATTCCACGCCGGCCGTCACGGTAAACCGCTTCTGTTCATCAGGCCTGCAATCAATCGCCTATGCTGCGGAGCGCATCATGCTTGGGCATTCAAAAGCAATCATTGCCGGTGGTGTGGAGTCGATGAGCATGATTCCGATGACAGGAAATACAGTCCGTTTGAATCCGAAGCTGGCAGAGGAAGCGCCGCAGTATTACATGGGCATGGGGCATACGGCAGAAGAAGTGGCACGCCGCTATGAAGTGAGCCGTGAAGACCAGGATGCTTTTGCCGTCCGTTCACATGAGCTGGCTGAGAAAGCGATCAAAGAAGGAAAATTCAAGGATGAAATCGTACCGATTGAAGTGACACAACACTTTGTCGGTAAGGATAACAAGCCTGCCTCCCGTACATTCACATTCGATACGGATGAAGGTGTGCGTCCAGGCACGACGGTGGAAGGATTGGCGAAGCTTCGTCCAGCCTTCAATGTAAAAGGCTCTGTAACGGCAGGGAATGCTTCACAGACTTCTGACGGTGCAGCGGCAGTGCTCGTGATGGATCGTGAAGAAGCAGAAGCGCAAGGCATGAAGCCAATGGCAAAATTCCTGGGCTTTGCTGTTGGAGGGGTACCACCGGAAGTAATGGGGATCGGGCCAATCGAGGCGATACCGAAAGCGTTGAAAATCGCTGGATTGACGCAGGACGAAATCGATTTATGGGAAATCAATGAAGCATTCGCTTCCCAATCGATCCAGGTCGTTCGCCATCTTGGCATTGATATGGATAAGGTCAATGTAAACGGCGGCGCCATTGCACTGGGGCATCCACTTGGTGCAACAGGTACCATCCTTACACTGAAGCTGATCCATGAGCTGAAGCGCCGTGGACAAAAGTACGGTGTAGTCACAATGTGCATCGGCGGCGGCATGGGTGCTGCAGGAGTGTTTGAAGTACTTTAATATTCGTTAGAACAGCTTTCGGGAAGCGCATTCCAATTGCCTCCGAATGGGCTTCCCGGGCTTTCTATATAGAAGACAGATAAAAATTCATTCAGCTGCAGATTCGCCAGAGCAGCTTGGGTTTCCATAGGCGACACAAAACATTTAGGGGAGGATGTTCATAATGGAACAAACGACAAACATTATTAAAGGCGGCGGCTTCTTGATTGAAGACGTGGATATCAACCGTGTTATTACTCCAGAGGATTTCACAGACGAGCAAAAGATGATTGCGCAGACAACAACGGAGTTCGTACAAAACGAAGTACTGCCGGTTGTTGAAAACCTGGAGCACCATGAATTCGAGCATTCTGTACGTTTATTGAAAACAGCAGGTGAATTAGGATTATTAGCTGCGGACGTGCCAGAAGAATATGAAGGCCTTGGTTTAGATAAAATTTCTTCAGCATTAATCGCTGAAAAAATGTCTCCAGCGGGCGGCTTCTCCATTACGCATGGTGCACATGTAGGGATCGGTTCCTTACCAATCGTTCTATTCGGCAACGAAGAGCAGAAGTCGAAGTATCTTCCAAAGCTGGCTTCTGGTGAGCTGATTGCCGCTTACGCATTGACTGAACCAGGTTCTGGGTCGGATGCATTGGGTGCAAAAACGACTGCCAAATTAAATGAAGCGGGTACACACTATATATTAAATGGTGAAAAGCAATGGATTACAAACGCCGGCTTTGCTGACGTATTCGTTGTGTATGCAAAAATCGACGGGGATAAATTCACGGCGTTTATCGTAGAGAGAGCCTTCCCGGGCGTATCTGTCGGACCGGAAGAAAAGAAAATGGGAATCAAGTCATCTTCTACTCGTACATTGATTTTGGAGGATGCACAAGTACCGGTGGAAAACCTGCTTGGTGAAGTGGGCCGCGGTCACGTCATCGCCTTCAATATCCTGAACATCGGCCGCTATAAATTAGGGGTTGGTACTGTAGGAGCTTCCAAACGTGCGTTAGAGCTTGCTATCCAATATGCGAATCAACGTCAGCAATTCAAAACGCCATTATCTGGCTTCAGCCTGACGAAAGAAAAATTAGCGACTATGGCGTCTCAGCTATATGCTTCTGAGTCATTAAACTACCGTACTGTAGGATACTTCGAGGATACGTTGAGCCAGCTGTCTCCTGAAGAACAAAAGGACGGTCGTGCGATTGCAGCTGCAGTAGCAGAGTATGCGATCGAATGCTCGATTGCAAAAGTATTCGGCTCTGAAACGTTAGATTATATCGCGGATGAGGCAGTACAATTACATGGCGGCTACGGCTTCATGGCAGAGTACGAAGTAGAGCGCATCTACCGTGACTCCCGTATTAACCGTATCTTTGAGGGAACAAACGAAATCAACCGCATGATTGTACCAGGTACATTCATGAAGAAGGCGTTGAAGGGTGAGCTGCCGCTTCTTCAAGTAGCACAAAACCTGCAAAACGAGCTGCTTATGATGATGCCGGAAGAATTGGAAGACGCTCCGCTAGCACAAGAGAAGTATCTTGTGAAGAACGCGAAGAAAATCGGTGTCCTTGCAGCAGGTGCAGCGGCACAGGCATTCGGTGCGAAATTAGACCAGGAGCAAGAGCTGCTTGTAAACATCGCCAACATCGCCAACCAATTGTACGCAATGGAATCAGCGGTGATCCGTACACAAAAGGCAATTGAGCGTGACGGTGCAGAAAAAGCGAAGCAAAAGATTCTTTACACAGAAATCTTCT
>JBJEFP010000014.1:0-13430 GCA_051874195.1 Lysinibacillus sp.
ACAGCTATCCGATATTTTTAATTATAAACAGAGCTTTCTGTACCTGTTACGAGGTGGAATAGTCTTTCATTCACAGCCAGTGCCCACTGTACAATCGGCCCAAGACCAAATGACATGATGACGGTACCGAGCCCCACAGGCCCCCCTAGGAAAAAGCCTAATACAGCCACTGTAATCTCCATCGTCGTACGTGCGCGGCCGACACTCCACCCCAGCTTGTGCGTAAAGAGCAGCATCAGTGTATCACGTGGGCCGACGCCGAGGTTCGCGACAATATACATCCCAGAGCCGAAGCCTAGGAAAAGCAGGCCGAAGCAAAACGCAATCAGCTGTGGGAAGAACCCATTGACGTTCGGCAACAGGAAATTAAAAATATCAATAAAGATGCCGGCAAGGAACATATCCAGGAAGGTCCCCAGCTTCGGCAGTCGCTTCATGACAGCGGAATCAACCGCCAAAATGAGGAGGCCGACGATAATGGACCACGAACCGATTGTTAAACCTACCGTATCTGCCAGTCCTATATGAAGCACATCCCATGAGCCGACACCAATCAACTTTGCTTTGATTGTCAAGGTGACGCCGAATGATAAAACGATAATGCCAAGTAAAAAGAATGCACTGCGCCAATAAATATGTCTGTTCATACTACTTCTCTGCCTTTTTTGTTCATTTATCTGTATAACAAGATTTATTATAGCCGGGAGAAGGAGGAAAACCTCTTTTTCTGCCAATTTTGAAGATAAAGACTTTACGACGTCGCAATAGGGAAGGGGAGGTTAGCATTATAGTGCGGGTACTGCAGGAGTAATAGGGAGTAGTAGATAGTCACTAAGAAACACGAGGTTGAAAGGCAATTGGTATAAAAAAAGAAGCGATGAAAGAAAATTCTTTCATCACTTCTTCTTTATCATGCGGATTTCATTTCACGCTTCTTTTCGCTCTCTGCAACATAAAGAGCGCATGTTAAATCGCCGGTGACGTTCACGAGTGTACGTGTCATATCAAGCAAGCGGTCGATACCGATAATCAGGGCGATACCGGCTACCGGCAGGCCTACCGATTCTAACACCATCGCCAGCATAATCATACCGGCGCCCGGTACAGCGGCAGTCCCGATCGAAGCAAGCACCGCCGTTAAAATGACGAGGAGCATATCCGTAACAGTCAAATCGACGGCGAATACCTGGGCGATGAAAATTGTCGCAACCCCCTGCATGATTGCCGTGCCGTCCATATTGATTGTGGCACCAAGAGGCTGGACGAAGCTGCTGATCGGCTTAGGTACTCCTAATTTCGTTTGGGCGATGTTCATGGCAATCGGTAACGTGGCGCTACTGCTGGAGGTACTGAAGGCGACCGTCATTGCGGGGATGAATTCCTTCATTACCTTCACTGGACTCTGCTTCGCAAGCAGTTTCATTGCTCCACCATAAACGAGGATGAAGTGAATCGCCAGGGCCAGGAAAACGACCACCATGTAAAGGAACATCGCTTTCAATGCATCGAAACCTTGTTTACCTACGGCTGAAGCAATCAAGCCGAATGTCCCAATCGGTGCAAATTTCATAACGAGCCCAACTAAAAACATCATTAATTCATTCCCTTGTTCTAGGAAACGTTTAACGATGTCTACTCTTTCCGCCAATGCAGCAACACCAACCCCGATAAATAAGGCAAAGAAAATAATGGCCAGCATATCGCCTGAAGCCATTGCCTCAATCGGATTGGCTGGAATGATACCAAGGAGTGTGTCTGTTACAGGAGGCGCTTCGCTAGCCTTGTATTCAAGGTCTGATGTATCAAATGAACCACCGACACCTGGTTTTAGAAGCAATGCCAAAACAATTCCGAGTGTAATGGCAATCGCCGTTGTTGAAAGGAAGAAAGCCATTGTCTTTCCGCCCATACGGCCAAGCTTTTTCGGATCACCGATATTGGCAACCCCCACAGCAATCGAGAAGAATACGAGCGGTACAATGAGCATCTTGATTAAGTTCAGGAAGATTGTACCAAGCGGTGTGAAGAGATAACTGTCAAGCGGATCAAACCACTGACCTGCAAAAATATTAATTAAAATGCCGGTAGCGGCACCTAGAGCCAACGCCCATAAAATTCGCGTAGCTAATTTCATAAAAGACCTCCCTATAAAAAGAATGAAAACGGCAATAATTAGATGATTTGCGCTGAATACAGTATAAAATGTTTTTTTCGAGAAAAAAAGATATCGGTTGAAACTGCTGTAATATCGGAACAATTGACGGTATTTTGTGTCTGAAAGACGAAAGAGATAGTCGATTAGAATAAAAATACCCTTTAAGTAGCTTTCTATAAACCTTGCGGAACAAGGTATGAACTTTCTTGATGGAATATGTAGTTCCATAGGACGCCCAGTGAATGGCTGAATTGTTTGGAAGGGCACGGAGACAGGTGCTTTCTTCCACGTAGTTGCTGAAGAGAGTAAGCCATGCAAAGGATGCAACATGTGAGGATAGAAGGATTTAATGGTTTTTCATCTGGAAATGGCGGCTGAAAAATAGTTTGAGCTGTCCGCTTTGAGATGGAAACGGTGGTATTTTGATGTGGCCGTTGCAAAGAGTTAGACCTTTAGTAGATAGTTATCGAGAAAAACAGGACTGTTCAGAAGGTTCCCGCTTTCCGAACAGTCCATTCCTGCATACTTATTATGAGTGCATAATCATGCCGCCGTTGACATGGATGCACTGGCCTGTAATATACGTACCGTCATCCGATGCCAATAATACGTAGGCTCCAGCCAGTTCACTCGGCTGGCCTGGTCGTTTCATCGGTGTATCCGTACCAAACTCCTCCACTTTTTCCGTATCGAATGAAGAAGGGATGAGCGGCGTCCAAATAGGTCCTGGTGCCACCATATTGACTCGGATACCTTGCTCGACAAGGTTTTGTGCAAGACTTCTTGTCAGGCCGACGATGGCTCCTTTTGTTGCCGTATAGTCAATCAAGGTTTTATGACCACGGTAGGCATTGACCGAAGTTGTCGAGATGATGGAACTTCCAGGTTTCATATGCGGTACGACCGCTTTAGATAAATAGAAGATGCCGTCTAGATTGATGCCAAATGTCTTGCGCCACTGTTCATGTGTCAGGTCCACGAAATGGTCGACTGGGTACTGAACAGCTGCATTATTCACAAGAATGTCAATCTGATTGAATGTATCCAGGGCTGTTTTCACAATCATATCGCTTGTCCCAGGCTCAGAAATATCGCCTGGAGCCAGAACGACCTGTACACCTGCTTCTTCTACTAGGCGCTTCGTTTCCTCGGCGTCGCTATGTTCTTCAGATAAATAGTTGAGGACAAGGTTGGCGCCCTCCTTCGCATAGGCAATGGCTACCGCACGACCGATGCCGGAGTCGCCGCCTGTAATAATGGCTACACGGCCTTTCAGCTTACCGCTTCCGACATATTCACGTGGCTGCGTCGGAAGTGGTTTCATTTTCGATTCAATTCCAGGCTGCTTTTCTTGTTGCTGTGGTGGTGTGCCGCCTACTTGTTTGTCTTCTACATTTGTCATGATAAAAGCCTCCTTTGTATCGTCTCCCTAGTTCTTTAACCTGCCGACATGATTTTAAACATGTGCCTGGTTTCGGAAACAAGGAAGCGGAGTCCTTCTTGTTCATAGAAAAAGGTTTGGCAGCCCGTTGCGAACGGATTACCAAACCTGGAAGCTTGCTTACATCCCCATTGTACATAGGGTGGTCTCAAAAGACTTTTAGACGCCCCTTCTCTCTGAAAACTTAGTGTTACTCTGAAGCAGGTTTATATTCATAGTGTAATTCATCTGATCCTTCATTCACCGAAACGTGCAGGTCATGCCCATCGAAAAACCATTCGTCCGCTTTTTCAATATAAAAGTGGACACCATCCCGTTCCGTATCAATCCCGATTTCATGGGGATGCTCGCGGGTCATACCGAGGGAATACCCTTCGTGGAAGGGGGAGGAACCGCCGTATCTTGCATAGAAGCGGATGTAATCACCAGAAGCTACTTCCATCTCTTTTTTAAACCATTCGAATGCTTCATTTGCTATTAGAATCTTCAAAATTCATCACCTCTAGTTCTATTATGGCCATACATATGCATAATGAAAATAAAAAGCCCTCTTTTTTTAGAGAGCTTTTCATTTCTTTTCACGTATTCATTAAATCCACGTAACTTTCGGTTCCGTACCGTTTTTAATCCGTTCGATGTTTGCACGGTGTCGATAGATGATGAAAGTGAATAAGACTGCCACTAACATGCACAATGCCCATTCGCCGGTCACAACCCCGTAAATGATGCTATAAATAAGGGCGACGGTGGAAGCGACCATGGAAGTAAGGCTGACCATCTTTGTTATTTTTAATGTGATGAGGAAGGCGAATACAAGAATAACGAATAACGGCCATGCATAGCCGAGTAGTACGCCGGCGCTTGTAGCCACGGCTTTTCCGCCTTTAAAGCCCGCAAAGATCGGGAACATATGCCCGACAACCGCAACGGCACCCAGCAGGAGCGGATGTACGGTCGTGTCTTGAAAATAAGGGAGAAGCGGTAATAACACAGCGGCCGTACCTTTCAAGATATCCATCACGGTGACGATACTGCCCGCCTTTTTTCCAAGGATACGGAATGTATTGGTTGCGCCCAGATTCCCGCTGCCATGGTCCCGGATATCCGTTTTGTAAAAAGCTTTTCCGACCCATAGACCGGATGGAATTGAACCGATCAGATAAGCACAAAGTATAACAAGTGCATTCACCATGCGTTGTGCCCCTTTCAATAACAATAATTAATAGTTGGTGCTAATACGATGTAATAAATATTCTACACGCTTTTGAGAAAATTAGAAAGTACTAATTTTAAATGAGGAGTGCTTCCGGGGCGTTGTTAGCGAAAGAGGAACCGGCCAATCGGCAATTGATTTTTTGCTGAATGAGAGAAAACATGTTGGTATAAGAGGCGGATTAGACGAGGGCAAATAATGGATTATTTTGCATGAATCCTTTAATGTCATATGGGCGCGAAAAAAACAAGCCCTCGTTATAAGGGTGGTGAACGGGCCATTCAAAGAGGAAACACATGGAAACATATGGCTAGCGCAAATGCTTTTAAAATCTTATTCGATAATATATAGATATTTTATGAAAAAAGAAGGAAAAGTCCCGGTGTTTCAGGAATTTCAATAGAGCGTGAACTTTTATTGAGACGGAGTTAATGCTACAATAAATGTCTGATTGCGTTCTTTGAAAACATTGACACGACGTACTTTTCGCAGTACGATTAGTAGAAAATAGAACGTTCGTTTGGTTTTGGGGGGAATAGATTTGGCAAAAACACAGCCAGGCATCGCGTATAATGACGATGCAATTCAAGTATTAGAAGGTTTAGAAGCTGTTCGTAAACGACCAGGGATGTATATCGGTTCCACAGACGGGCGTGGCCTTCATCATTTAGTGTATGAAATAGTTGATAATGCTGTTGATGAAGCGCTTGCTGGTTTTGGTGCACATATCATCGTAAAAATCCATGAGGACAACAGTGTAAGCGTTCGTGACTTCGGGCGCGGTATGCCGACAGGGATGCATAAAATGGGGAAACCGACCCCAGAAGTCATCTTTACTATCTTGCATGCCGGCGGGAAATTTGGACAAGGCGGCTATAAAACAAGTGGAGGATTGCATGGTGTCGGTTCGTCCGTCGTGAATGCACTTTCGTCTTTTTTAGAAGTGACGATTCATCGAGATGGAGTGATCCATCGCCAACGTTTTGAAAACGGTGGGAAACCAGTTACTTCATTGGAAACAATCGGTAAAACAAAAGAAACAGGGACCCTTGTTCACTTCTTACCGGACAAGGAGATTTTTTCTGTAACGAAATTCAACTATGATACATTGGCGGAGCGCTTAAGAGAATCAGCCTTTCTGCTCAAGGGCTTGAAGATTGAATTGATCGATGAGCGTGGAGAAGGCCAGCACGATGTCTTCTATTTTGAAAATGGCATCGAGGCGTTTGTCGCCTATCTGAACGAAGAAAAGGATGTACTGCATCCCGTCAAATACGTGGAAGGCTCGCAGCAGGATATCGAAGTCGAATTCGCCTTCCAGTTCAATGACGGCTATTCGGAGACGATTCTGTCGTTCGTCAATAATGTACGGACACGTGATGGCGGTACGCATGAAACCGGTGCCAAAACGGCCATGACGCGGGTATTTAATGAATATGCGCGGAAAATCGGTCTGTTGAAGGAAAAGGATAAAAATCTGGAAGGGACGGATATCCGGGAAGGTCTATCCGCCGTCGTTTCCGTCCGCATTCCGGAGCATTTGCTGCAATTCGAGGGGCAGACAAAGGGCAAACTCGGGACAAGCGAAGCCCGTTCTGCTGTCGATACAGTTGTCTCCGAGCAGCTTCTTTATGTGCTTGAAGAAAATGCAGAATTGTCTGCATCCCTTGTCCGGAAAGCCATCCGTGCCCAACAGGTGCGGGAAGCTGCCCGAAAAGCGCGTGAAGATGCACGGAGCGGCAAGAAAAACAAAAAAGGCGCAACAATCCTGTCCGGGAAGCTGACACCGGCACAGTCGAAAAATGCTTCAAAGAATGAATTGTATCTGGTGGAGGGTGACTCTGCAGGCGGTTCCGCGAAGCAGGGGCGCGACCGGAGCTTCCAGGCCATCCTGCCATTGCGTGGGAAGGTCATCAACACGGAAAAAGCCAAACTGCAAGATATTATGAAAAATGAAGAAATCTCCACAATCATTCATGCGATTGGTGCTGGAGTAGGCACAGATTTTAATGTGGAAGATGCGGCGTACGACAAGGTCGTCATCATGACCGATGCCGATACGGACGGCGCGCACATTCAAGTCCTCCTATTAACATTCTTCTACCGTTATATGCGGCCTCTTGTTGAAGCAGGGAAGGTGTTCATCGCCCTGCCGCCTCTCTACAAAGTATCGAAGGGCAGTGGGAAAAAGGAAGTCATCGAATATGCCTGGACTGAAAAAGAGCTGCAGTCGACAATCAAAAAAGTCGGTAAAGGCTATATGCTCCAGCGCTATAAAGGGCTTGGCGAGATGAATGCCGATCAATTGTGGGATACGACGATGAATCCCGAGACACGTACATTGATTCGTGTCACGATAGAAGATGCAGCACGGGCAGAGCGTCATGTGACAACACTTATGGGTGATAAAGTAGAGCCTCGTCGAAAATGGATTGAATCGAACGTTGACTTCGGTATGGAGGAAGACGGCAACATTTTGGAGAACGAGCACATTCGTGAGGAGGAAGTTTAATGTCACAAGAACGTTTTCAAGACTTACCATTAGAAGAAATCATGGGTGACCGTTTTGGTCGCTATTCCAAATATATCATCCAGGACCGTGCACTGCCTGATGCGCGGGACGGTCTAAAGCCAGTACAGCGGCGAATTTTATACGCCATGTTCAATGAGGGAAATACGCATGATAAGCCATTCCGTAAATCGGCGAAGACGGTCGGTAATGTAATCGGTAACTTCCATCCACACGGTGATTCATCCGTCTATGAAGCGATGGTGCGGATGAGCCAGGACTGGAAGGCTCGTCATATGCTAGTTGAGATGCATGGGAATAACGGGTCCGTCGACGGCGACCCGGCGGCTGCGATGCGTTACACAGAGGCACGTCTTTCCGCCATTTCCGCCGAGCTGCTGCGCGATATTACAAAGCGTACGGTCGAATTTGTACCGAACTTTGATGATCAGGATATGGAGCCGACAGTACTGCCTGCCCGCTTCCCGAACCTGCTTGTCAATGGTTCGACGGGTATTTCGGCGGGTTACGCAACAGACATCCCGCCGCATAACCTGGCTGAGAGTCTGGATGCTGTACTGATGCGTCTGGACAACCCGCATGCAACGGTCGATGAGCTGATGACGGTACTCAAAGGGCCTGATTTCCCGACTGGCGCCATCATCCAAGGTGTGGACGGCATCAAGAAGGCATACGAAACGGGCAGAGGGAAGATCATCGTCCGTGCAAAGGCGGAAATCGAGCCGCTCAAAGGCAACAAGGAACAAATCGTCATTACGGAGCTGCCTTTCGAGGTGAACAAGGCGAATCTTGTGAAAAAGATTGATGAGCAGCGCCTTGATAAGCGGCTGGAGGGGATTTCCGAGGTGCGTGACGAGTCCGACCGTATGGGGCTACGCATTGTCATTGAAATGAAGAAGGACGTACAAGCACAGGGAATCTTGAATTATCTGTATAAGTCGACGGATCTGCAGGTGGCGTACAACTTCAACATGATTGCCATCCATAACCGCCGTCCGACAATGATGACGTTGCCGCTCCTGCTCGATGCGTACATAGCACACCAAAAGGATGTCGTTACGAAGCGCTCCGAGTATGATTTGCTGAAGGCAAAAGACCGACTGCATATCGTGGAGGGCTTGATCAAGGCATTGTCGATTTTGGATGAAGTCATTGCAACAATCCGCGCATCAAAGGACAAGCGTGATGCCAAGAACAATCTGATGACGAAGTTCGACTTCACGGAAGTGCAGGCAGAGGCAATCGTCAGCTTGCAGCTGTACCGCTTGACGAACACGGATATTACAGACCTGCAGAAGGAACATGAAGAGCTGACGAAGTTGGTCGATAAGCTGACAGCTATTTTGAAGGATGAGAAGAAGCTCATCAAGGTCATCAAATCGGAGCTGCTGGATATCAAGAAGCGCTTCAGCGAGCCGCGCCGTTCTCAAATCCAGGCGGAAATCGAGGAAATCAAAGTCACATTGGATGTCCTTGTGCCAAGTGAAGAGGTCGTCGTGACAGTGACGAAGGACGGGTATGTGAAACGCACAAGCCAGCGTTCCTATGCAGCATCAAACGGCAAGGATTTCGCGATGAAGGAATCCGACTTCCTGCTGTATGAAGAGACGCTGAATACGCAGCATTTCCTATTGTTATTCACAAGCAAGGGGCATTACATTTACCAGCCTGTCCACGAGCTGCCGGATATTCGCTGGAAGGACCTTGGTCAGCATATTTCCAGTATTGTACCAATCGAAGCGGACGAAGAAATCATCTCCGTCATCGGTGTCGACAAGTTCGACCAGGAAGATTCATATATCTTCACTGCTACAAGGGCAGGGCAGGTCAAGCGTTCAAGCCTTGCAGACTATTCCGTGACGCGCTATTCGAAGCCGATTAAGACAATGAACTTAAAAGGGGAAGACGAGATGATTGTTGCGGAGCTGGTGACGTCCGAACAGCAAGTCCTTCTGACGGCAAACACGAGCTACAGCATACGTTTCGACATGGAAGAACTGCCTGTTACCGGTATAAGAACTGCCGGTGTAAAAGGTATCCTGTTAAAGGATGGGGAATACTTGGCGGCGGCGAACATCCTCGAGCCAGGCGCAGAGCAGGATATCGTCATTGTGACACAGCGTGGCGCCGTCAAGCGCATGAGCGTCTCGGAAATCGAGCCGGGCAACCGCGCGAAACGCGGTGTCGTGACATTGAAGGAGCTCAAGTCGAACCCGCACCGTGTCTTTGCGATTGTCGTTGTAAAGGTTTCTGATACAATTTTACTCGAAACGGAAAAAGGAGTGCAGGAAGAAATCAAAGTGGTCAACCTATCCCGCGCCGACCGTTACTCGAACGGCTCTCTCCGCATCGATACGGCAGGAGACGGCAAGCTTGTAAGAGTCGCCGTACTGAAGTAGCAATAATCTGTTGACAGCTTACGATAAAGAAAAGGCATTACGAAACGGTTAATCGTCTTCGTAATGCCTTTTATATTTCCTGTATTCTTTGTCCACTGTTTCCTTTTTCGATTTCGTCATGCGGACATGGGTAGAAAACTTGGCTGTGCCGCGTTTTTCCGCTACATCCTTCCCGGATTGCCGCAATAGCTTTAAGCGTTTCTTCCGTGCGTCGGATTTCGACATTTTCATCACCGCCTCACTTCATTTTACCCTCTCGTATATCGAATGGAAAAGCCTACCTTCGTTGAAATACGTTTTTTTATCAGGGGAAGTGCTACAAAAAAAGACTCCTGACCGAAGCCAGGAGTCAAACCCCTTTGAGAAACGTTGGTTTTTATTAATGCGATACGTCTTGTACAGAAATACCAGTCTGTGCTTTTACCTCTACTTCACGGTAAATGGCTGGATCTTCAGCAGGTGATAGATAGCTGCCTAACCAGCCGGCAAGGAATCCAAGCGGCACAGAGATGATGGCTGGGTTTGTTAACATAATTAACGGATCCCCAACAAAGATTGCTTTCCCTTCAACCGGATTCCATACGTTTGGTGAAATCGCTACTAGGATAAGCGCTGAAATTAAACCTGTCAGCATTGCTGAGATGGCGCCAGTTGTATTGAAGCGCTTCCAATAGATTGTATAAAGAATAACCGGCAAGTTTGCTGATGCTGCGATACAGAATGCAAAGGATACGAGGAACGCTACGTTCAGCGTTTGAGCGCCTAATGCAAGGATGATTGAAACAACCGCAATGGCGATAGAGCCGATACGAGCAGCCAATACTTGCTCTTTTTCTGTAACTTTCCCCTTTTTAATGATTTGACCGTAAATGTCATGTGATAGGGCAGAGGCACCTGAAAGTACAAGACCTGCCACTACCGCCAGGATTGTTGCGAATGCTACCGCACACACGAATGAGAACAGGATGTCGCCGCCTAGAGCTTCTGCAAGAAGTGGAGCAGCCATGTTACCAGCCGCATTTGCTGCAACGATGTCATCCACACCTACGAATGCTGCTGCGCCGAAGCCTAGGAAAATCGTCAGGATGTAGAAGATTCCGACAATCCACGTTGCCCAGATGACGGAAGAGCGTGCCGTCTGCGCATCTTTTACTGTGAAGAAGCGCATCAGGATATGCGGTAGACCCGCAGTACCCAGTACCAATGCAATCAGCATCGAAATTGTATCGATTCCGTTTGTATATTTTAGACCTGGATTCAGATATGCTTCGCCATTTGCCGTCGCTGTTTTCATCTCAGAGAACATCGTTAAAATGTTGAAGTCGAATTTTGCCAATACAAGGAATGAAATGATGACAGTACCCAACATTAATAGACAGGCTTTGATGATTTGCACCCAAGATGTTGCCGTCATACCGCCGAACAGCACGTAGACCGTCATCATGAAGCCTACCAATAGTACCGCAATCCAATAATCGATACCTAATAGTAATTGAATAAGTGCGCCCGCACCAACTAATTGTGCGATCATATAGAACAATACAATAGTGATTGTCGAAAGTGCGGCGACACCGCGAACCTTCGCTTTATCGAAACGAGCTGTAATCATATCAGCCAGCGTGAACTTGCCCAAGTTACGTAAAGGCTCCGCTACGATGTAAAGAACAACTAAATAGGCCACCAAGTAACCGATTGAGAAGAAGAAACCGTCGAATCCGAATAGTGCAATCGAACCGGCAATCCCTAGGAATGAAGCGGCTGATAAGTAGTCACCAGCGATGGCAAGTCCATTCTGCCAGCCTGTCAATCCACCACCTGCCGTATAGAAGTCGCTTGCACTTGATGTGCGTCTAGATGCCCACCATGTGATAACCAATGTCAAACCAACGATTGCTACGAAGAAAGAAATAGCTGTAATACTCATTAGCTAACACTCCTTTCGTATTCTGCAATGATCGTCTTTGCATCACGGTCGAATTTGTTTGCCCTTGCTACATATAAATGTGCAAGCACCCATGTCATGATGAATAGCCCTGCCGCGTAGATCCACACCCAAGTAATATCCCCAATTACCGGCTGGTGCAGGATTTTTGTGTAAGAAGTCAGAACCGGCAGCAACAAATATGCCACCATGAATACTGCAGTGAGCGTCCAAAGAAAAGAGTTCTTTTTCTTTGTCAATTGCTTGAACGACTCCAGCTGTGCGATTTTTTCATAATCCACAATCGGACTATTTTTCGCCATAAACATACCCCCTTGATTTGTGAAAGTTTTTACTACTTAATGCTAGTAAAATTCTACTTAAGAACTTTTACAACTCTCATTTTATGGGAGCGTTCATACAATTGCAATAGTTTTTCTGAAAATTATGCAAAAAAAGTTTTTAGAAAAATAGTTTAAAAGAGAAAATATCGGTGTTTTGCAGATAAAAATTGATAGTTTTTTGTGTTGTATTACATGAACTGACCGCAGTTGTTTAAGGGGGAATGGGGGTTGACAATACAATGGAGCTCTGTATCTGTTACAGCTTTCGAAAACATCTGAAAGGTAAATAAAGGATATTATATTATTGATAATTAAAGGCCGAGAGGGGAAATTAATATACTTTGATAGGAAATACGATGAAAAAACGGGCTGTACGATAAGATTTCTCTTATACGGAGCCCGTTCTTTTGACCTTAGAAACTATTAAATTAAGCCGATGATCAGTGAGAAACGTCTGATACGGAAATGCCTGTATTCGCTTTTACGCGGATTTCCTTATAGACTTCCTCCGCTTTCTTTTGATCCACTTTGCTAGAAGTGAGCACTGTGGCCAACCAGCCGGCAAAGAAGCCTAATGGAATGGTAATGACCGCCGGCACCGCTAGCGGCACTAATGGTTCACCGATGAAGATGGCAGAGCCTGTCGTGCTCCATACGTTTGGACCCATTGCGCCCAATACAAGACATGATACAAGGCCTGTCACCATCGCAGCGATTGCACCATTTGAATTGAATTTCTTCCAATAGATTGTGTAAAGGATCACCGGCAGGTTTGCCGAAGCCCCGATACAGAAAGCGAATGATACTAGGAATGATACATTCAAGCTTTGCGCAAACAAAGCAAGGATGATGGAAATAACCGCAATTGAGATGGAACCCGTACGAGCGGCCAGTACTTGCTGCTTCTCCGTCAGCTTGCCGTCTTTGATGATTTCCCCATAGATATCATGTGAAATTGCCGATGCCCCCGTCAATACAAGACCGGATACTACTGCAAGAATTGTTGCAAATGCAACGGCACAGATAAACGAAAGCAGTACATCGCCGCCCAGGAATTCAGCCAGGAGCGGTGCAGCCGTGTTGCCGGCCTTGTTTTCAGCGATAATCTGGTCGATTCCTACAAAGTGCATTGCACCGAATCCAAGGAAGATTGTCAATGAGAAGAAGATTGCTGTAATCCATGTCGTCCAGTTGATGGATGAGCGTGCCGTTTTCGCATCCTTTACCGTAAAGAAGCGCATCAGGATATGCGGAAGGCCGGAAGTACCGAGCACCAGCGCCATCATCATGGAAACCGAATCGATTGTCGATGTGTATTTCACACCTGTATTCAAATACTCTTCACCATGTTCTGTAGCGATTGTATCGAACATGTTCATGATGTTGAAATTGAACTTCTGCAGTACAAGGAATGCCAGCAGGGTAGT
>JBJEFP010000014.1:13530-18050 GCA_051874195.1 Lysinibacillus sp.
TGTTCATGATGTTGAAATTGAACTTCTGCAGTACAAGGAATGCCAGCAGGGTAGTACCGAACAATAATAGGCCCGCCTTGATGATTTGCACCCATGAAGTGGCCGTCATACCGCCAAACAGTACGTACGTCGTCATCATGACACCGACAATCAATACGGCCATCCAGTACTCGATGCCGAAAAGCAATTTAATGAGTGCACCCGCACCGACGAGCTGTGCAATCATATAAAGGATGACGATGATGATTGTTCCTGTTGCTGCGACCCCGCGCACGCGCTTTTCGTTGAAACGCGCCGTCAACATGTCCGCCAGCGTATATTTCCCCAAGTTTCGCATTGGTTCCGCGATAATGTAAAGCAGTACAAGATTGGCCACTACATAACCGACCGAGAAGAAGAAACCGTCGAAGCCACTTAATGCAATGGCTCCGGACACACCGAGGAATGCCGCTGCGGATAGGTAGTCACCCGCGATGGCGAATCCATTCTGCCAGCCTTTAAGTCCGCCACCTGCAGTGTAAAAGTCACTTGCGCTGGATGTACGTTTAGCTGCTATGTACGTGACAATCAGCGTCAGCCCTACAATTCCTAAAAAGAAGCCTGCCGAAACCATATTCATCGTTGTCCACCGTCCTTTTTGTACTCAGCCAATACAGCTGCCGCCTGTCGATCGAATTTTGGCGCCATCTTTGAATAGATGACAGCCAGTGTGACCGTCATGATAAATAGCGCGGCCGAATAGATCCAAACGCCGGTGATATTACCAATCCATTTCTGTTGTAATACAGTCGTGAATGCCAGGATTGGTAAAAAGATATAAAACGTTAAAAAAGCTGCTGCTACGCCAAATAAGAACTTGTTCTTCTTCTTGACGAATTGGTTAAAAGACTCCATTTGATCAATGCGGGCGTAGTCGATCTGATTGTGGCCCGACTTCTGCGAATTATTTGTTCTTGCCATAGGTATTCCCCCTTATGAATTATTATTCTGTTTTAAACGGTTTATTTCTCCCTGAATCCGTTACAAGAATTTATTTTAGGAGAGAAATCTTTATAATGCAATACTAAATTTTCAGAATCATTGAGTTGGTTATATAATTCAGACAATATTTTTCAGCTAGAATTATCAAGCTTTAAGTAGGAAATTAACGTGTGGAACAGAGGGGATGAATTGTTTGATTTAATATATTAGTAATAATTATTTATAAAAATATAACTTTAAAGACGAAATAAAATACATAAGTCAGAAATTTATGTTTCGTCAACCTAAAATAATATCTTCCTTAGATATTTGGAAGGTTTGACCACTATGTTATATAACAAACGACTTTACAGTAAATTCTACAGTAGAAAATAATTTAAAAATAAATTTCTTGACACCTTTTTCATAGCGGAAATTAAGTATATATTTGGTTCTGGTTTAGAAAATTATGGATGTCTATATCTGTCGGTTCCTGTATAACCGCCGTTGGAATTGTAACGGGAGTGGCTTGTAGTGTTGTTCAATCCATGTAGCAAAATTTGTATCTCTCATTCAAGGGGAAGATATATTTCCCTTCTCTCATGTGATGAAATAGCTGTAAATTTCACTATTTTTCTCGTATGAACTTTACAAATGAATATCCATTCATCTATCATGGTATGTAATAGTTGGATATTTTAAGAGGTCGATGGGATATCCAATGGAAAAGGATAGGGGGAGAATGTATGGAATTACCGGTGATTGTAGCGCCGATGTTTTTGATTTCTACACCGAAAATGGTCATTGAATCTTCAAGGGCGGGGATGATTGGGTCATTTCCGTTGCTGAATGCGCGCCCTGCCAGCGAGTGCGCCAAGTGGCTGCAGGAGATCAAGGGAGCATTGCCGACGGAGCCCTGGGCGGTCAACTTCATCTGCCATGAGCGGGAAAACGCACGCTATGAGGAAGACTTCAACCTGATCAAGGAATACCAGCCGCCGATTGTCATTACATCGCTTGGCAACCCGGCGCCTGTCGTGGAGGCTGTCCATGCGTACGGCGGGAAGGTGTTCTCGGATGTCATCTATGTCAAGCATGCGAAGAAGGCGGCCATGGCCGGTGTGGATGGGCTCATTCTTGTTACGGCCGGTGCAGGGGGGCACGGCGGTACATTGAATCCGTTTGCCTTCATTTCCGAGGTCCGTGCATTCTTCGACGGCACCATCTGCCTTGCTGGGGCCATCTCTACAGGTGCGGACATCGTTGCAGCGCGTTTGATGGGGGCGGACTATGCCTATATTGGTACGCGCTTCCTGACGGCTGCAGAAGGCAATACGACGGATGATTTCAAGGATATGGTCATCGGTAGCGGAATCGAGGATATCATCTATACGGATGCATTCAGCGGGGTGCATGCCAACTATCTGATACCATCCATCATAAAGAACGGGCTCGACCCGAAAAGCTTGCAGTCGAAAGGGAAGCTGGACTTTTCCGTCATGACCGATGCAAGGGCGTGGAAGGATATCTGGTCGGCCGGACAGGGCGTCGGTAATGTAACGGAGCGTCAGACGGTGGCTGAGATTGCCGCAGAGTTGCAGGAACAGATGGAGGAGGCGATTGAAAAGGCAGGGACATTGCTGTCGAAGGAAAATGTGTAAAGCCGGTCCGGGAGAAATCCCGGGCTTTTTATGATGAATTGCTTCGAACATAGAAAAAGGCATATCCCTCTATGGAATACGCCTCACTATTTAGATTTCATACTCGATGTTTTTGATTTGGCTATTGCTGATCCTTGGCGATGGCTGCGCATTGTATACTCTTGAATAAGGAGGGACGGAATGTGTAAGCCAAATATTACTGCCTAGAATCGAATCATGGCCGATTTTCGTTTCCCCGCCCAAAATCGTTGCCCCTGCATAGATGACGACGTTGTCTTCGATATCAGGGTGGCGTTTGATTCCCTTGATCGGATTGCCGTCTTCATCAAGCGGGAAGCTTAAGGCACCGAGTGTAACGCCCTGATAGATTTTCACATTGTTGCCGATTGTACATGTTTCCCCAATGACGACGCCTGTTCCGTGGTCGATGAAGAATGATTCCCCAATGGACGCACCCGGGTGGATATCAATTCCCGTTAATTGATGGGCATACTCGGACATGATGCGCGGGACGATCTTCACATCCAGGTTATAGAGCTCATGCGCGATACGGTGAATGCATACGGCGGTGATAGATGGATAGCTTAACAGAATTTCCTCTGTCGAAATGGCGGCCGGATCGCCATTGTAGGCAGCCTGGATATCTGTCTGGATTACCTTGCGGATTGTCGGCAGCTGATTGATCAGCTTCATGACGACCTCGTCTGCCTTTTCCCGGCATGTCTTTACACATACAGGCTCTCCAGCAGCGTCACGATTATAGATTAATACTTTTTCGATGATATCACCTAAATCCAAAGCGGCAGTACGCAGACGATTGCCGGTCTCTACATTTATTCTCATTTCATCAATCGGCTTAGCGCTATACATGCCTGGGAATAAAACCTCTTGGAAGTTGTGAAGAATCTTATAGATTGTGTCTTTCCCCAATAAACCGATGGAATTTTCAATATCCACGTATTCTTTATTGATTTCATTCAAAGAATTGGCGATATCCGGTATCTCTTTGTTCAACCATTCGTTAAATTTCATAGCTTTTAACTCCTTACCCATTATTAAGACGCTAATGTCCCGGTGATAAATCTTTTGCTCGACTTTATTCATTGTACAATCATTTAGAAATTTATGCAGTAGTTCATTCTTTATATGTGTAAAAAGAAAGGAGAAGAAGGTCATGGGATTAGAAAACCTCAAGAGAAAATTCGAGGAAATACAGGATGCGATTTATTTTGATGAGGCTAATCATTACCGGGAACAGACGAAAAAACCCGAAGCGGTAGAGATGTATATTGCTGAACTTGAAGAAGCTTCGAAGGACGGTGGAGAAGAACCGTATTTTCTGCTGAGCGTCCTCGGTTATTGCTACCGGATCATTAATCAGCCGGGAAAGGCGATTGAAGTATTCCGGCAATGCCTGGTGACTGTCACTGACGATGACAAAAAGAAGATGATCACTCTTATCCGAATGGGGGAAGCGTATAAATATAACAAACAGCATGACCTGGCACTGCAACTGTTCGAACAAGCCGGAAACATTCTGCATAGAGGTCAATTCACCGAGTACGTGGATTTCCTCTACCAGCATCAGGCCAAATGCTATTTTGAGCTGAATGAACTGGATGAGGCGGAGGAACTGCTTGAAAAGGCTTTGGAGATTAGAAAGGAAAAAGCTGCTGAATCCTTAATCAATTCCACTCGGCAGGTGCTGGCTGAAGTGAGAAGACGGCGTTATGGTGGACACGGTGGACCAGATTGCAACTAAAGCCATCAGTATGGCACATGGTAAACCATCACCTTTCTTATATGGTAAAATAAAGCATCGTGTGTCGTGCGATATATCAAGTAAAGGGGGAGCGGACCATGTATACCATCATGCTAGTAGAAGATGATCTACAGTTA
>JBJEFP010000014.1:18150-21953 GCA_051874195.1 Lysinibacillus sp.
GTAGAAGATGATCTACAGTTAAGCACATCCATCAAGGAGTGCCTGGAACGATATACATACAAGGTGATCGAACCTGTGAATTTCATGAATATCGTGCAGGAGTTCTCAGAGGTTCAACCAGACCTTATATTATTGGATATCAACCTGCCCTATTTCGATGGCTATTACCTGTGCCAGGCGATACGCCAGAAATCCACTGTTCCCATCATCATGATTTCAGCCCGCACGGAACATCTGGAGCAGATGCGCGCGGTCGAGCTGGGGGCGGATGATTATATTACGAAGCCTTTTACGGTCGATCATTTGTTGATGAAGGTGAGGGCGAAAATGCGGAGGGTATATGGCGAGTATGCAGAAAAGGAACGCGCCTTCATGAAAGTGGGAGAGTTGGTCTTACACACGGACGCAATGCAGCTATCGTATAAAAACAAATCGATGCCGCTTAGCAAAAATGAGCATAAGCTGTTGAAAAAGCTGATGCTTCATGCGGACGAGGTCGTGACGAGGGAAGCGTTGATCGAGGAGGTTTGGGATGACCATGTATTCATCGAGGATAATACTTTAACGGTGAACATGTCCAAGCTCAAACGGATATTACAGACGATTCACGTAGAGGGCGCACTGCAAAGCAGGCGGGGAGTAGGCTATATCCTGCATTCCGGAAAGCTGATATGAAAAAGACATTATTAAACCGTTTCATAAAGGACCGGCTACTGCTGATCAGCTTTTACCTCCTCAATGTTGCATCCTTGATCACCTTCTTCCATTTAATCGAACCGTCTGTAACGGAAGTGCTCTATCCGCTGCTATTCAGCCTGTTCATCCTCTCTCTATACTTGCTGATTGACTGGTTCAAGTATTATTCTTTCAATCGAGCGCTATATCAAGCAAAAATGAACATGAATAGCAAAATGAATACCCATACCTATGAACAGGCGCTTATGGTCGAGCTGTTAGCGAAGCAAAAAGAGGAATCCATCAGGCAATATCATTGTCTAAAGGAACAGAACGACAGCAACCTTTATTTCCTGTCGCATTTTATGCATTATTTAAAGGCACCCCTTTCCGTCATTACGTTATTGGTCAGCAATGATAAGAAGAAGGATCCTACATGGGAAAGAATCGATGTCGAAACCGGCAGGATGCTCGCCGCCATCGACCAGGCCCTGACGATGACACGCATGGAGTCGTTTGAAAATGATATGGACGTGCGGGCGACGGACCTCGTCCAGCTCATCCGTGACATCATCAATGAACGGAAAAGGGAATTCATCCATCACGGCATTTATCCTGTAATCGATTGCCCGTTTGAAGAGGTAGTCATTGCGACGGACCGGAAATGGTGCAGGTCGCTGCTTTCGCAGGTCGTTTCGAATGCCATGAAGTATTCAAGTCTGAAAGAAGGAGGGAAGCAGCTGTCCTTCATCATCGAACAGCAGGAAAAATCGTTTCGTCTATCGATTCGAGATGAAGGCATAGGCATTCCTTCTTATGACCTTGATTATGTTTTCAATGCCTTTTTTACTGGGGAAAATGGACGCAAAACCGCCAGTTCTTCAGGAATCGGTTTGTATATGTGCAAACGGATTGCCGACCGGCTTGGTCATTCAATCTCGATTGCATCAGAAGTGGAGAAGGGCACAACAGTCATATTGGTATTTCAAAAAGCAAATAGATACTAAAACCTTACGAAAATGTAAGGTTTTTTTAGTATATCCAATTCGTTTCTGCATTTCTGCGCTGTATGATGGATGTAGCTAATTTTGGAAAGGAGAGGATCGAAACGATGCTAGAAGTAGAAAACATCGTAAAAGTATATGGGGATGGAACCATATCGACGACAGCTTTGAATGGGGTGAGCTTCTCTGTACAAAAAGGAGAATTCGTCGCCATCATGGGCCCTTCCGGCAGCGGCAAAACCACGTTGCTGAACATGCTGAGCGGCATTGATGTGCCGACGTCAGGCACCGCAAAAATCAATGGAATCGAGTTCGGTCAGATGGATAGTGAGGACTTGGCGGTATTCCGCAGACGGGAAATCGGCTTTGTCTTTCAGTCGTTCCAGCTGATTGATAGCTTGACGGTGAAAGAGAATATCCTGCTCCCCATGATATTGGAGAAGCAGTCCGTTGATAGGATGGAAGAGAAGATAGGACAGCTGGCCACGCTGTTTGAAATCGACGATATTTTAGAAAGGTATCCGTACCAGATTTCGGGAGGGCAAGGGCAGCGGACGGCTGTAGGCAGGGCTTTGGTAAACGAACCGAGCATCGTGTTTGCAGACGAGCCGACGGGAAACCTGGACTCCAAAACATCAGCCACCATCATGGAATGCTTCCAAAGGATTGTGACGAATCTACAGACGACCGTCCTGCTCGTCACGCATGACGTTTTTGCCGCCAGCTATTGCGACAAAGTCATCTTTATAAAGGACGGACTGCTGCATTCATTCATTGTCAGGAAGGGGTCGCAGAAAGAATTCCTCCATCAAATCATGGATAATCTCCGCGTGGTGGGAGGGAAAATCCATGACCTTTAAATCCATCGTGTGGAAGATGGCCAGAGGGAGTCACCGTAAATATATGACGTACTTTCTATGCAATAGTTTTACGGTCATGTTCTTTTTCATGTTTGCGACCGTGTATTTCAATGAACAGGTAATCGCCGTAAAGGAAATCCAATCGCTGAAGTACATTTTAGCCGTTCCGGGTGTCGCCCTCATCGTCTTCACCGTCTTTTTCATCCAATATGCGCACGATATTTTCATGAAGCAACGGAAAAGTGAATTCGGGCTGCTCGCATCCATCGGGCTGTCACCACGGGATATACGAAAGCTGGTCATTATAGAAAGCGTGATGATTTCCGGTCTTGCAGTTATTTCTGGGCTGATTGGCGGCATGGTCTTTTCAAGATTCTTTTTTCTGTTGCTGATGAATGCGGTGGGTCTTGACCAGGTAGCTTATCAACTGACATGGGTCATGATCATGTATCCAGTCGTCATCTATCTTTTCATTTATTGGCTCAGTGTCGGCATTTCGCTTTACAGCCTGATGCAGCTGCAGCATACGCAAAATATGAAAAGTGAAAAGATGGCCGAAACTGTCAACATGAAGAGCCCGTACTTTGGAATAGCGGGTGTCTGTCTTCTTGTATTCTCCATTGGCGGCCTGTATATCACCTATAGTCCGCAATCCGACGTACAGGAGCTTTTGTATCTGTGGGCATTCTTCTCCTTTATCGGGCTCTATCTATGCATCGCGAACTTTACCGTCATGTTCACCCGGATGGTAAAGGGCATGCCGTCATTCTATTATCGACATGTCCTGCTGCTATCAAGTGCTGAATATAAAATGAAGCGTCTGTCGACCATTGGGACGCTTGTAGCGGTCATGGTCATGGTGACGTTGCTGTATGGGACGATTCTTCTTTTCACGGCCGGATATGAAAGGGAGCGGGTGATTGCATTCCACCCGTATGACATTGGCTATATGGAGACGGAGACCCCAAATAAGCTGCCGGCAAGCGAACTGAAAGCACTGGTGAATGATTTCGATGTGCAGGAGCGGCTGACCATCCCAATCCATGAATATGTCGAAGAAGATTATAGCGGCTGGGAGCGGGCTTATTCCGTCATCTCAATTGACGCCTTCAATGCGATAACAGGCCGGCAGGAAACACTTACGGAAAATGAATTCATTTATTTCATAAACGAAGAAGAGGCATATGCAGGGGACTTGGTAAATCTTACGGAATTCACGTTCAAAACAAAGACCGGGGAGCTGCTTACATTCAACCAGAAGGAA
>JBJEFP010000014.1:22053-25016 GCA_051874195.1 Lysinibacillus sp.
GGAGAATGGCATCCTGTTCTTTGTGACGGCGTTTTTAAGCGTCCTTTTCTTTGTCGGATCGTTTGTGTTGATGTACCTCAACCTGTTTGCTGATCTCGAAAAAGAACAGGCGAAATATAAGAAGCTGCAGCAAATCGGCATCATGCAAAAAGAAGTGAAGCGCCTCGTCTCGTCGGAAATGAGGATGCTGTTCTTCCTGCCTACGTTCATAGGGGCGGTTGTGGCTTTGCTGTATCTCGTATCCATGGGACGGGATATCGGCGGTCTGCTGGCGAATCCACAGCTTTTAAGGTACTTCTTTATACTGACAGGTATATACTGCATGATTCAATATCTCTTTTACCGCTATACCCGCAGGAAAATGATGAAACAGCTAATGAACCTATAGTAGCCTATAAGAGCGTGTTTTTTCTCTCTTATGGAATATATGTTTAGTAGATTTGCATATATCAAAATGAGAGGTGTGCATAAAGCTAGGTGCTTTATCATGAAAGGGGGAGTTTGATGAGTTTTGGAAATCAAGTACAGTTTAAAGTATATCAGCACATGGAAAAGAATATCATTCCCGTTTCCTATGAGGAGCTGGAGGCAAAGGCGAAGGAACTTTTGGATGAGAAGCCGTATTATTACGTAGCGGCTTCAGCTGGTGCGGAGGTCACGGCAACACAGAATAATAGAGCCTTCGATCAGTGGCAGATCGTCCCACGGATGCTATGTGATACATCTTCAAGAGATTTGAGTATCGAGCTTTTCGGGAAAAAGCTGAGCTATCCGTTGCTTCTGGCACCAGTGGGCGTACAGTCCATTGTCCATCCGGACGGTGAACTGGCAACTGCGCGGGCTGCTGCGGCTATGGATGTGCCTTTGGTCGCCAGTACAGCTTCCACATACAGCCTTGAAAAAATGGCGGATACGATGGGGGATTCTCCCCGCTGGTACCAATTATATTGGAGCGGAGACCATGAAATCGCCGCAAGCATGGTGAAAAGAGCGGAAGCGGCGGGGTATGATGCAATCGTCATTACGCTGGATACCCCGATGATGGCTTGGCGTGAAAAGGATATTGAACATGCGTACCTGCCATTTTTAGAGGCGCAGGGAATCGGCAATTACCTAGAAGACCCTGTATTCTGTTCGAGGCTTGCTTGTCCACCGCAAGAGGATATGCGTTCAGCAATCATGCTCTGGGCCTCTATTTTCGGTAATCCATCTTTAACATGGGAGGATCTTGAGTTTATCAGGAAGCAAACCTCGCTGCCAATCCTGCTAAAAGGAATTCTACATCCTGATGATGCGAAGCTTGCGGTAGAACACGGAATGGACGGCATCATCGTCAGCAATCACGGCGGTCGTCAGGTCGATGGGGCAATCACTGCAATCGACGCATTACCAGACATCGTAGAGGCTGTAGACGGACGGATTCCCGTTTTGATGGACAGTGGAATCAGGAGAGGCTCTGATATTGTAAAAGCTTTGTCGCTAGGCGCGAAAGCAGTCCTTATCGGGCGCCCATATATGTATGGACTAGCACTGGCGGGAGAAGATGGGGTAAAGCAAGTACTGAGGAATTTGATTGCTGATTTCGATTTAACGTTAGCCTTGTGCGGAAAGCGGAGCGTCCAGGAATTGAATCAGGATTTATTAAAGAGAATATGATGAGCTTGTATCCTCCCGGGTGAAAGAATCGGGAGGATATTTCATTGTTTCAATAGAGACCTTCACGTGACATTCATTGATTTGGGGGATGTTTGTATATCCACTAACTTGATAAACGGAGACAAAGTATCGTTGAATTAGACGGAAACGGACTGTATACAAGCTCTAATTCTGCAATATTTCAAGGAACTTTGACTAAAAAAGGATAAACCAGTTTTCACAATCAGCTGGAATGAGAATGAAGAGGAGATCATTTTAGAAAGTAAAGAATGAAATTATATGGTGTTTTTAACACGATTGTCTTTATTGTATTGCGGAAAAGAGAAACACTATGGCCACATTCCACAAGAGATTATCTGCGGTTCCGATTGCTGATCAGGCTGAAAATAATCGTGTATTACCATTGGTGACCGTAGCTCTCGTTCTTCAATAGAAAACAGACGGAGGTCATTTTCAACCCGTTTGCAGCTCGTTTGGGGAAATTCATATACAACTTAATTCTAGATAAGCGAAAAATAGAACACCTGTACCCTTATGGCACTTATTTATATTTAAGTTGTATATCAAATTCAACGGATTGCGATTTTTGGGTTTCTGACGTGAGTGTATAATTTATTGACTAATGGATTTCTGTAGGCCTACAAAGGGATACGGAGCATGGCAAATCATCTGCACCTAACAATGTATATGTTCTGTTCAATCATTTAAATGAGTTTTTTGGTGCGTATAATTGCGTGTTTTCACTATTAAAACGTCATATTTTATTAGATTCATATGTGCATTCAGATATGGCGGCATCCACATATGATCGGGCGGCTTGGACTTCAACCGTTCCCATTCATTGAAATTCTTGCGGTTATGAAACAAAAAACGGAAGATTATATAGAACGTATGCTACTGAAGATGGGGAAGTGGAGTGAAGGGGAAATAAGGGAATTTTGCTATCATCCATTCATAAAAAAAGGTGCGGCTGATTGGTTGTGTAAGTGTTAAATTTTCAACTAGGGCAACCTGATGGATTAGATTAATCGATGGGCGTATGCTGGAAATGTGAAAATCAATTATTTTGTAAGCGGTGACCATGATGAGCGGTTGATGCCATTATTGTACATACCGGGTGCATTGAATGATGCTGAACAGGCGCTTGAGATGCTGGATGCATTTTATCCTCGGAAGCGAGTGGCTATCAGTCTTCGAGGTCGCGGGAAAAGCGAGGCGCCTCAGAGCGGCTATTCGCTGGATGATCATGCATCTGATATAGAGGCGGCTGTCGATGCAGGCGGATTGGCGGATTATTGCCTGATGGC
>JBJEFP010000015.1:0-24897 GCA_051874195.1 Lysinibacillus sp.
ATCGACGGCAAGGCGGTGGAGCAGGCGGTGAAGACGGTGCTGAAGGGGCTAGGCATTAGCTATGAGGCTGCCTTAAACAGCAAGGCGGGAGATGTGCAGGCACTTGCCCAGTCGATTAAACCGCAGCTGCTGGCCCTTCTTCAGGATGAGCAAATTTCTCCACCTTTACGTGAATCGGCAGAAGTACTCATGGCGAGGCTGAACGGCATGCAACTGCTATCGGGAGAAAATGGCCATCAGCACCAGCTCGTCATGCAGGTGCCCCTCGAATTCTTCGGCAGGCAGATGGACGCAACTCTGCAATGGAATGGTCGGATGGGTAAAGACGGCAAAATCGATGCGAATTTTGCGCGGGTGTTGTTCTATTTGAACATGACATCCTTACGTGAGACGGTCATCGATATGCAGGTGCAGAACCGCATCGTTACCGTTACAATCTTCAATGAAGACCACGAGCTAGGTAGGTTGGTAAAGTCGCTTGAACAGTCACTGAGGGCAGGGCTCGGCGAAAAGGAGTATCAGCTTTCCGGCCTCTTTGTCAAACAGTTCGAAAAAAGCCCGTCGCAAAAAGCCACAAAAAATTCAAAAACAGTCTCTAAACAGGGGAAGGGAGTGGATATTCGCGTATGAGCGACAAGAAATTTATACCAAAAGAGGCGATTGCGTTATCTTATAATCCCCTTTCTCCTAGCGGCCCGACTGTTGTAGCGAAGGGGAAGGGGAAAATTGCCGAAAATATTCTAGAGCAGGCGACACGCCATGATGTGCCGATCCATGAGGACCAAAACCTCGTCGAACTGTTGGGGCAGCTGGATTTGAACACATCCATACCAGAGGAGCTCTACCAGGCAGTAGCAGAAGTATTTGCTTTTATTTACCATTTGGATAAAAAGCATGGGGAGTTAAGGCCTCGGAAATAGCTGTGTAAGTGTTACGCTTATACAGCTTTTTCGTATAATTTTCGAAAAACATAGAATAATGCGGATGAAACGCATGAAAAAATTACATGAAAGACAAGGATAGACATTATCTGAATGTTTATATAAAATAGAGAATGTTCAAAAATTATTTCCAATTGTCTGATGGGAGGCTGTATTATGAATATCCATGAATATCAAGGGAAAGAAATCTTGAGAAGCTACGGCGTAGCAGTACCGAACGGGAAGGTTGCTTTTTCCCCGGATGAAGCTGTGAAAGTTGCCAAAGAGCTAGGCAGCAACGTTACAGTTGTAAAAGCTCAAATCCATGCAGGAGGCCGCGGTAAAGCCGGTGGTGTCAAGATTGCAAAAAACCTTGATGAAGTACGCTCTTATGCTAAAGAGCTACTTGGAAAAATCTTGGTAACACACCAAACTGGTCCTGAAGGTAAAGAAGTGAAACGTCTTTACATAGAAGAAGGATCAGATATTAAAAAGGAGTATTACTTAAGTTTCGTACTAGACCGCGCGACTTCACGAGTTACGTTGATGGGTTCTGAAGAAGGCGGTATGGATATAGAAGAAGTAGCGGAGAAAAATCCGGAGAAAATCTTCAAGGAAGTTGTAGATCCTGTTACAGGTCTTCTTCCTTTCC
The DNA here is from genome assembly GCA_051874195.1 of Lysinibacillus sp. Taxonomy (GTDB): domain Bacteria; phylum Bacillota; class Bacilli; order Bacillales_A; family Planococcaceae; genus Lysinibacillus_B. The sequence goes on from JBJEFP010000015.1 coordinate 1,573, forward strand.
AAGCACGTCGCATGGCGTTCAACATGAATATCCCTGCAAAGCTAGTGAACAAAGCTGCAAAATTAATGTTGGGCCTATATGATGCGTTTGTAGAAAAAGACGCATCCATTGTGGAAATCAACCCGCTTGTTGTTACAGGCGATGATGAAGTAGTGGCGTTAGATGCGAAGTTCAACTTCGACGGCAATGCACTATATCGTCACAAAGATATTGTCGAGCTACGTGACTTCGACGAAGAAGATCCGAAAGAAATCGAAGCGTCAAAATATGACCTTAGCTACATTTCTCTTGACGGCAACATCGGCTGCATGGTAAATGGTGCAGGGTTAGCGATGGCGACAATGGATACGATCAGCTACTACGGCGGGTCACCGGCGAACTTCCTGGATGTTGGGGGCGGTGCAACAGCTGAAAAAGTAACAGAAGCATTCAAAATCATTTTGTCAGATTCGAAAGTAAAAGGCATTTTCGTCAACATTTTCGGCGGCATCATGAAATGCGACATCATCGCTGAAGGTGTCATCGCAGCTGCAAAAGAAATCGGTCTGAAAGTACCTCTTGTCGTGCGCCTTGAAGGGACAAACGTTGATCTAGGTAAACAATTGTTGAATGAATCAGGGCTGAACATCGTAGCAGCGGATTCAATGGCAGACGGCGCTCAAAAAATCGTAGGACTTGTAAGCTAAGGAAGGCGGGGATATCAATGAGTGTGTATATTAATAAAGATACGAAAGTAATCGTTCAAGGTATTACAGGTGAGACGGCTCTTTTCCATACAAAGCAAATGCTAGAATATGGTACAAAAATCGTTGCTGGGGTAACACCTGGTAAAGGTGGAATGGAAGTAGAAGGAGTACCGGTATTCAATACTGTGCGGGAAGCAGTGAACGCAACAGGCGCAAACGTTTCTGTTATCTACGTATCGGCTCCATTTGCGGCGGATGCAATCATGGAAGCAGTGGATGCTGAGCTTGATATGGCAATCTGTATCACAGAACATATCCCAGTGTTGGATATGGTGAAAGTAAAACGTTACATGGAAGGCAAAAAGACACGCCTTGTAGGTCCGAACTGCCCTGGCGTCATCACAGCGGACGAATGCAAAATCGGTATCATGCCTGGTTATATCCACACGAAAGGGCACATTGGGGTCGTTTCGCGTTCTGGTACATTGACTTATGAAGCCGTGCACCAACTAACTCAGGCTGGCATCGGTCAGACGACTGCTGTGGGAATCGGTGGTGACCCTGTAAACGGTACAAACTTCATCGACGTCCTAAAGGCGTTCAATGAAGACCCAGAAACATATGCAGTGGTTATGATCGGAGAAATCGGTGGTACAGCCGAGGAGGAAGCTGCTGAATGGATCAAGGCGAACATGACGAAGCCTGTTGTAGGATTCATCGGTGGACAAACAGCACCTCCAGGCAAGCGCATGGGTCATGCGGGTGCCATTATTTCAGGCGGTAAAGGAACAGCTGCCGACAAAATCAAGGCTATGAACGAAGCTGGCATTGAAGTGGCGCCAACACCTTCTGTTATCGGTGAGACGCTAATCAAGGTCATCAAGGAAAAAGGTCTATACGAAAAATGTAAAACGCATTAAAATGGAGATGTAGCACGGATGGGGGTTCGTGCTACATCTTTTGTTGTACAGTCATTTTTCTTCTATTATAAAGGAGCGATAAAATGACAGACATACAGCACTTATTAGCACTTCATTATACTTATCCACTCACATTGAACAAACTGCATCTATTATTACAAAAAGTCCGTTCAATAGATGAATTGAAATGGCTATCAGCCTTAGATTTGGCGCATATACTGAATATCGAGACGACAAAGGCGCTGGCATTGAAAAGCACCTATTCCTCGCTGCTAGAGAAGGATTTATCGGGATATTATGCCTCGCTCAACATCGAACCGATTGCCTATACAAGTACAGACTACCCAAAAGGATTATTGCAGCTTATCGATGCACCTGTCGTGTTATATACGAAAGGGATGCAAGAGCTGCTGTCATTGGAGAAGAAAATCGCCTGCATCGGGTCAAGACAGGCTACACAATATTCTGTCGAAGCCTTTAAACAGCTCATGCCACCGCTGATAGAAGCAGGCTACGTCATTGTCAGCGGATTGGCAAAAGGAGCCGATACACTTGCACACCGATCCGCCATTCATTACGGCGGACATACCATCGCCGTCCTAGGGCATGGCTTGCAAACGGTGTATCCGAAATCCAACGAGGGGCTTGCTGGATATATGGCGCAACATCAGCTATTATTAACAGAATATCCGCCACATGTTGGTCCGAGAAAGCACCATTTCCCGATGCGCAACCGAATCATCAGCGCGTTATCGGATGCATTGGTTGTGACGGAGGCAGCGATGCGCAGCGGTACCATCATCACCACCGAGCTTGCACTCGAACAGGGGAAGGATGTTTTTGCCGTGCCTGGACCTATCACTTCAGACCAGTCGAGCGGCACGAATAATTTGATTAAAGAAGGTGCCATTCCTATATGGAACGGGTACCAAATTATCCAGGAATTACAAATGTTTCGAATGAAAAATTGAAAAAAAGTTGCATTCTATGCAAATCTGTTATACATTTTGCAACAGGAATTGCTTTGTAAAAACAACGAGTAACCTCTATAAGGGGGAAAGAATAATGGCAGATTATTTAGTAATAGTGGAATCACCTGCGAAGGCGAAAACAATCGAACGTTATTTAGGGAAAAAATATAAAGTAAAAGCGTCCATCGGCCATGTGCGGGATTTACCCCGCAGCCAGACGGGCATTGATACGGAAAATAACTACCAGCCTAAATATATAACGATTCGTGGAAAAGGCCCTGTGCTGCAGGATTTGAAAACGGCGGCAAAAAAAGCGAAAAAAATCTATCTAGCATCCGACCCCGACCGCGAAGGGGAAGCGATTGCATGGCATCTTGCCAATGCGTTGAACATAGATATCGAGTCGGATTGCCGCGTCGTATTTAATGAAATTACCAAGGATGCAATCCTCGAAAGCTTCAAGCATCCCCGCCCGATTGATATGGATCTGGTGGATGCCCAACAAGCACGGCGCATCCTGGACCGCCTTGTAGGATACAACATCAGTCCTATTCTATGGAAAAAGGTGAAGAAGGGCCTTTCGGCGGGACGTGTCCAATCAGTAGCGCTTCGATTGATCATTGATCGCGAGAATGAAATTAAAAGCTTCATACCGGAAGAATACTGGACGATTGAAGGAATGTTCGAAAAGGGAAAAAAACAATTCGATGCCCTATTCTATGGTACAGGCGGAGAAAAGTTGAAGCTGGCGAACGAAGCTGAAATGAAGGCCGTGGTCTCCCAACTGAAAGGGGATTCGTTCGAAGTGATGAATGTTGTGAAAAGAGAGCGGAAGCGCAATGCCGCACCTGCCTTTACGACATCGTCTCTCCAACAGGAGGCGGCACGGAAGCTGAATTTCCGTGCGAAAAAGACCATGATGCTTGCACAACAGCTATATGAAGGGATCGACATCGGGAAAAAAGAAGGAACAGTCGGTTTAATCACCTATATGCGTACAGACTCAACACGTATTTCGGATACAGCGAAGGCAGAGGCCGTCAGCTATATTGAAGGGAAATACGGCAAAGAGTATGTAGTAGGAGAAGCGAAGCAGGCGAAGAAGCAGACAAATGCACAGGATGCCCATGAAGCAATCCGTCCTACAAGTGCCATGCGTACACCGGAGGAACTAAAGGCGGTGCTCAGCCGCGACCAGCTTCGCTTGTATCGCCTGATTTGGGACCGATTCATTGCTAGCCAGATGTCGCCCGCTATCTTAGACACCGTAACGGTCGATTTGAAGAACAATGACGTCCAGTTCCGCGCAAACGGCTCTCAAGTGAAGTTTCCTGGCTTCATGAAGCTGTATATTGAAGGAACGGACGACCAGAAGGAAGAAACGACGAAGCTCCTTCCGGAAATGGAAGTCGGAGACAAGGTGAAAACGCTGAACATCGAACCGAAGCAACACTTCACTCAGCCGCCGCCACGCTATTCGGAGGCGCGCCTAGTCAAGACGCTTGAAGAATTGGGCATAGGTCGCCCTTCTACGTATGCGCCGACGCTCGATACGATTCAGAAGCGTGGCTATGTACAGCTCGATGCAAAACGCTTTGTGCCAACGGAGCTTGGTGAGATTGTCCATCAGGCGATGCTGGAATTCTTCCCGGAAATCATCAATATCGAATTCACAGCAAAAATGGAGCATGATCTTGATGGTGTCGAGGAAGGTGTGACGAAATGGGTGGAAGTCATCGATGCCTTCTACAAGGATTTCGAGCCCCACTTGCGGCATGCGGAAGAGGAAATGGAAAAAATCGAAATCAAGGACGAACCGGCAGGAGAGGATTGCGAAAACTGTGGTTCGCCAATGGTATTTAAACTTGGACGTTACGGCAAGTTCATGGCATGCTCGAACTTCCCGGACTGCCGCAATACAAAGGCAATCGTCAAACCGATCGGCGTGAAGTGCCCATCCTGTAAGGAAGGCGAAATCGTGGAGCGGAAAAGCAAGACGAAGCGTATCTTCTATGGATGCAACAATTACCCTGAATGTGAATTTGTTTCATGGGATAAGCCAATTAGTAGACCTTGTCCGAAATGTAGTGCATTATTAGTAGAGAAAAAATTGAAAAAAGGTGTGCAAATCCAATGTACGAACAGCGAATGTGACTACGAGGAGGCACCATCAGAATAAAGAGGTAAAGAAATGACAGAACAAATTGTAAACGTAATCGGCGCAGGCCTTGCGGGAAGCGAGGCGGCATGGCAAATCGCAAAGCGCGGTGTAAAGGTGCGCCTTTACGAAATGCGCCCGGTAAAGCAGACGCCTGCCCACCATACAGATAAATTTGCGGAGCTTGTTTGCTCCAACTCTCTTCGTGCCAACAACCTGACGAATGCAGTAGGCGTCATCAAAGAGGAAATGCGTATTTTGGATTCGGTAATCATGAAAGCTGCAGATAAGTGTTCGGTACCTGCCGGTGGAGCACTGGCCGTGGACCGTCATGAATTTGCGGGCTACGTGACGGAAGCGGTGAAAAACCACCCGCTTGTGGAAGTGATTAATGAAGAAGTGACGGAGATTCCTGAAGGGATTACAGTCATTGCTACAGGTCCGCTGACATCAGAAGCACTAGCGAACAAAATTAAAGAACTGACTGGCGAAGAATATCTGTACTTCTATGATGCTGCTGCCCCGATTCTTGAAAAGGATAGCATCGACATGGATAAGGTATATTTGAAATCACGCTACAATAAAGGAGAAGCCGCATACTTGAACTGTCCGATGACGAAGGAAGAGTTCGATGCGTTCCGCGAAGCGTTGATTACGGCAGAATGCGCACCGCTGAAGGAGTTCGAAAAAGAAAAGTACTTTGAAGGCTGCATGCCGATTGAAGTAATGGCGGCTCGTGGAGAGAAGACGATGCGATTCGGACCGATGAAGCCGGTCGGATTGGAAGATCCGAAGACAGGCAAGCGTCCGTATGCAGTTGTCCAGCTACGCCAGGATGATGCGGCGGGAACACTTTACAACATTGTTGGTTTCCAGACACATTTGAAATGGCCGGAGCAAAAACGTGTCTTCTCGATGATTCCAGGACTCGAAAACCTGGAAATCGTCCGTTATGGCGTCATGCACCGCAACACATTCATCAACTCGCCACGCGTATTGAACAGCACATATCAGCTACGTTCAAATCCAAACCTGTTCTTTGCCGGTCAAATGACGGGCGTGGAGGGCTATGTGGAGTCGGCAGGCAGTGGATTGGTTGCAGGCATCAACGCGGCACGCCTGGCAAAAGGTGAGGAGCTGTTGCGCTTCCCGCATGAAACGGCGCTTGGTTCAATGGCGCGCTATATTACGGAGGCGGACTCGAAAAACTTCCAGCCGATGAATGTAAACTTTGGTTTATTCCCAGATTTGGGAGAGAGAATCAAATCGAAGGTGGAGCGTGCAGAACGCCACGCTGACCGCGCATTGGAAAAAATTCGGAATTTTGTGAATTCGCAAACGATATAATTGCAAAAAGTCTCTTGAAGTTGTTATAATTTGAGAGGCTTTTTCTGTTGTCCGTGAGCGAAATTGTTTTAATTGAAGCAAGAACTATCAAATTGTGAACGAGGAAAAGAAATAAATAGTAGGATACGTATATTTCCCTTGCACATTTTGATGGATGGGTATAGTGTCAGGTTATATGTTTTTTGGGCTATATGACTGATACGACCCATTCAAGTACTACCAAACAATTGTTTTGGAGGCAGTGCGATGATGAACAATCCGACAGAAGCGTTAGCGCATTTCATTAAATATGTACAGCTGGAAAAGAACTTTTCAGTACATACAGTGCGGGAGTATGAATCGGACGTTAGGCAGTTTTTACATTTTCTTGAACAGGAAGGCGTATATTGTTTAACAGATGTCGAATACCTCCATGCAAGGCTGTACGTAACCAAGCTCTATGAAGAACATATGGCAAGAACATCAATTTCAAGAAAGATTTCATCCATCAGGTCGTTTTTCCGCTACTTAAACCGTGAAGGTGAGTTAGATGATGCCCCATTCCGCTCGCTATATCACCCAAAAAAAGAGGAAAGGCTTCCGAGCTTTTTTTATGAGGAGGAACTCCAGCAGCTATTTGCGGCTTCTAGCGGCACCGATGCAAAATCAATCCGCAATATGGCGATACTGGAACTGTTGTATGCGACGGGAATCCGTGTCAGTGAATGTGTATCGATTGAAATGAATCAAATCGATTTTGCCTACTCCATTCTGCGTGTGATGGGGAAAGGGCGAAAGGAAAGAATCGTACCGTTCGGCCAGTATGCCCATGAAGCGTTGCAACGCTATATCAATGAGGTAAGGCCGAAGCTGATGAAGGACAAGGACCATCAATATCTATTTGTGAACATGCGAGGCAGTGAACTTACCGCACGTGGTGTACGTCATATTTTACAGGAGATGACGGAGAAGGCTTCCCTTCATTCGAAAATCTATCCGCATATGCTGCGTCACACGTTTGCTACGCATTTATTGAACAACGGAGCCGATCTGCGCACGGTGCAGGAGTTATTGGGGCATGCACACCTTGCTTCCACCCAGGTGTATACACATGTCACGAAGGAGCATCTTCGCAATACTTATATGAATACTCATCCGAGAGCCTAATTGAAGGAGGAAGAAAAATGGGACAAATTCATGCAACAACGATTTTTGCCATCCATCATAATGGAGGTTGGGCAATGGCTGGCGATGGTCAGGTGACTTTGGGGAATGCTGTCGTCATGAAGCATACGGCTAGAAAGGTCAGACGTCTGTTTAATGGCAATGTGCTGGCTGGATTCGCCGGTTCTGTAGCAGATGCCTTTACGCTGTTTGAAATGTTCGAGGCGAAGCTTAATGAATACAATGGCAACCTGATGCGCGCTGCTGTCGAAGTTGCGAAGCAGTGGCGAGGCGACAAGATGCTCCGCCAATTGGAGGCAATGCTGCTCGTCATGGATAAGAACACGCTGTTGCTCGTGTCGGGAACAGGGGAAGTAATCGAGCCGGATGATGGGATCCTGGCAATCGGATCAGGCGGCAATTATGCACTTTCTGCAGGGCGCGCACTGAAGACTCATGCAGGGGAACATCTAACTGCAAAAGAAATTGCTGAGGCTGCGCTGAAGACCGCAGCTGATATTTGTGTGTTTACAAACCATAATATTATCGTGGAGGCGCTATAATGAAAAATGCAAATTTAACGCCAAGACAAATTACGGAAAGTTTAAATCGTCATATAGTCGGTCAAAATGAAGCTAAGCGAGCTGTGGCTGTCGCACTCCGCAACCGCTATCGCCGTTCGTTGCTGCCGGATGAGATGAAAACGGAAGTCATTCCGAAAAATATCCTGATGATCGGTCCTACAGGAGTCGGAAAAACAGAAATTGCGCGCCGCATCGCCAAGCTGACGAATGCACCTTTCATTAAGGTGGAGGCGACGAAATTCACGGAAGTGGGCTATGTAGGCCGTGATGTGGAATCGATGGTGCGCGACCTGGTGGAGGCGTCACGCCGTCTGGTTAAGGAAGAAATGACGGAGGCTGTACAGGAGCAGGCTGAAAAAATGGCGAATGATGCGCTGGTAAAACTTCTCGTCCCTTCAAAGTTCAAATCGAAGATGCCGCAAAATCCATTTGCGATGCTTTTCGGAGGACAGCAGGAGGAACAGCCGCAGACGTCGCAGCAGGACGAAGCGGAAGTACGTTCACGCCGCATGCAGGTAGCTGAGGACCTGAAGGCAGGCAAGCTAGAGGAGCAGTGGGTGACCGTAGAGGTGACGGAACAGGCGCCGTCCATGTTCGACATGATGCCGGGTATGGAGCAGAACGCGGGCATGCAGGAAATGCTGTCAAGCCTTATGCCGAAGAAAACAAAGAAGCGTAAGGTGAAGGTGAAGGATGCCCGTCGCCTGCTGACACTTGAAGAGGCGAACAAGCTGATTGATGCGGATGAACTTGCACAGGAGGCCATCACGCGCGCCGAGCAGGCTGGAATCATTTTTATTGATGAAATCGATAAAATCGCCAGCAAAGGCTCTTCATCCGCTGAAGTCTCTCGCGAAGGCGTCCAACGCGATATTTTACCGATTGTAGAAGGATCCACTGTGACGACAAAATACGGACCGGTCAAAACGGACTATATGCTGTTCATCGCTGCTGGGGCATTCCACGTATCGAAGCCGAGCGATTTGATTCCAGAGCTCCAAGGGCGCTTCCCGATTCGTGTGGAGCTGGAAAAGTTGACAAAAGATGATTTTGTCCGTATTCTTCAAGAGCCGGATCAATCACTGATTTTACAATACAAGGCGCTGCTGGAGACAGAAGGGGTTACAATCCACTTCACCGATGAAGCGATTGAACGAATTGCAGAGATTGCAACCGAAGTGAATCAGGAGACGGATAATATCGGGGCACGCAGACTGCATACAATTTTGGAACGTCTGCTTGAAGAACTATCTTACGAAGCATCGGAAATTGCACCTGCCCATATTGACATTACACCGAGCTATGTAGACCAAAAGCTCAATAATATAGTAAAAAACAAAGATTTGTCACAATTTATCTTATAATAAAGTCAAATTAGTTTATTTGAATTGTAAAAACCTTTAGAATATTTAGTGAATTAACTGTTAAGTTAAAGTAGGAGGAAATAGTAATGAATTTATTAACAAAGACGCGTAAGATTAACGCCATGCTACAGGCTTCAGCGGGTAAGCCGGTGAACTTTAAAGAAATGGCTGATACATTGGGAGATATTATCGACAGCAACGTTTTCATCGTTAGTCGTAAAGGGAAATTGCTGGGAATATCTATCCACCAGCAAATCGAAAATGACCGTATGAAGAAGATGTTCGAAGAGCGTCAATTCCCAGAAGCCTATACACAAAACCTGTTCAATATTACAGAAACTTCTCCGAATATCGACATCGAGAGCGACTACACTGCGTTCCCTGTTGAGAATAAGGATTTATTCGCTTCAGGTTTGACAACTATCGTCCCGATTATCGGCGGCGGTGAACGTCTGGGGACATTAATCCTGGCCCGTATCAACGGCCAGTTCGAGGATGATGATTTAATCCTTGCCGAGTACGGCGCGACGGTGGTAGGAATGGAAATCCTGCGTGAAAAAGCGGAAGAGATCGAAGAGGAAGCTCGTTCAAAAGCGGTTGTTCAAATGGCCATCAACTCATTGTCGTATTCGGAGCTAGAGGCAATTGAGCATATCTTTGAAGAACTGGATGGGAATGAAGGCCTACTGGTTGCCTCGAAAATTGCCGACCGTGTAGGAATCACTCGCTCAGTCATCGTGAACGCTTTGCGCAAGCTTGAATCGGCAGGTGTAATCGAATCACGTTCGTTGGGAATGAAAGGTACTTATATTAAAGTATTGAATGACAAGTTCCTGGCAGCGTTAGCTGAAATTAAGATGAAATAAGCAATGTTTTAGTATGTTTTAGGCGTGGAATAAAGTCAATGGAGGCTTTTTTCCGCGCCTTTCTTATGCGCTTGAAACATGGAGTGGGAAGGATAATAGAGAGGAAGCCATGATTTGGCGTCCACTTTTGTTGAGTCATAAGTATTGTTTATTATTACGGAGATAGGAATTTACTAACAGTCTGACTATTTCTATAATTACATGGGTGTTTGTCGATTTTATAAAAAGTGTGTTGAAAAATGGGTTTTATGTCCTACTAAAAAGTGTCGAAAGTCAATGGACACTGGGAGGTATCTTCATTACAATTGTATTATTGTATGTAATGTATAAAATTTCATTTAAAAACATTTTATTAACAATTATGGGGGTAGAAAATTTGGACTTGTTTGGCGGGACAATCAGCAGTTTGGAAAAAGGGCTCTCTTATGCAACTTTAAAAAATAAAGCTATTGCGCAGAATATAGCAAACGTGGACACGCCGAACTATAAGGCGAAAGAGGTAAGCTTCAAGCAAATATTTGAAAAAGTCCAAAAAGAGCCGCTAGCATCTTACAGAACGGATGCAAGGCACTTTGACTTTGAAGTCGGACAGTCGACACCGGGGATATACAGTCATAATAATTTTAGAGCCCGTCCAAATGGCAATGGGGTAAATATGGATGCCGAGCAGGCGAGCTTAGCGGAGAACCAAATATATTACAATGCCCTCATTGATCGTGTCAGCGGAAAATTGAGTACACTGAATAATGTCATAAAAGGAGGTAGATGACTATGACGATCTTCCATAGCATGAACACGACCGCCTCTGCACTAACGACACAGCGGCTTCGCATGGATGTCATTTCTTCCAATATCGCAAATGTCGATACGACGCGCGCACGTCAGGTGAACGGCGAGTGGGAGCCTTACCGCAAGAAGTCCGTTGTACTATCCGAACAGCAAGAGGGCCGGTTCGGCAGCTTTCTTAATGTGGCAATGGGAAAATCATCTAAAGAGGCGGTTGGCAGCGGAGTGAAGGTGAAGGAAATTAAAGAGAATACAGAAACACCGTTCAAGCTTGTCTATGACCCGACCCACCCTGATGCAAATGGAGAAGGGTATGTGCAGACCTCTAATGTGGAGCTGCTGACAGAAATGGTCGACCTGATTTCCGCTTCACGCTCGTACGAGGCGAATGTGACAATGTTTAATGCAAATAAGGCGATGCTTACAAAAGCACTGGAAATCGGCAAAGGATAAGATTTAGGAGGATAGACGATGGCAATTAATTCTGTATCGATGATGACACCACTCATGGTGAATGAAGTAGCAAAGATTTCAACGCCCGCTACATCGTATGAAGCACAGCAAACATTCGCGAATACGCTGAAGGATGCGATTTCGAATGTGAACACGCAACAGATTCAATCGGATACGATGACGCAAAGGCTAATCAATGGCGGCGATGTTGAATTACACGAAGTGATGATTGCTTCTCAAAAAGCAAGCATTACGCTAAATGCAACAATGGAAGTTCGTAACAAGGTGATAGAAGCCTACCAAGAGATTATGAGAATGTCTATATAATCCAAAGGTGAAAGCGAATCGTAAATTGTTGAAGCATTCACTATAACCGGAGGATTCATAATGAATGAACGATTATCAAAAGTAAAAACGGATTCGACAAGGTTTTGGACAAGTCGGACAAGGAACCAAAAAGGTGCGATGGTTGGCATGCTCATAGCCATCATTGCACTGGCGGGTACACTTACATACTTCTCCACGAGGACGACGATGGCACCGTTATTTAGCGGCCTATCCACCACTGAAGCGGGACGGATTGCGGATGTGCTGACTGCCCAAGGGACGACGTATGAACTGGAAAACGGGGGCACGACCATTTTAGTGCCGGAAGAACAAGTAGATCGATTAAAAGTTTCGCTCGCTTCCCAGGGATATCCGGAAACGGGTGCAATCAGCAACTCATTCTTTACGGAGAATGCCGGCTTCGGCATGACCGATAATGAGTTCGATGTGATTAAATTGGCGGCTACACAAACGGAGCTTGCGAACCTGATTAAACAGATCGAGGGTGTCAAAGATGCGAAGGTCATGATTTCGATGCCGGAAGAAGGGATTTTCATACCGGATCCAACATCTGAATCGAGCGCGGCCATTATTTTGAATACAGAGCCGGGACATAAGTTTACCAATGAGCAGATTCAGACATTGTACAACCTGGTTTCGAAAAGTATTCCGAATCTAAGCACGGAAAATATCGAAATTTCAAATCAATATGCGGAGTACTATGATCTGAACAGCGCTCAAAATAATGGCGGCTCAGCAGCAACAGCTGAAGGTCAGATGGCTGTCAAGAAAACGGTGGAGCGCGACATCCAGCGTCAAGTCCAGGATATGCTGGGCACGATGATCGGGCAGGACAAAGTTGTTGTATCGGTGACGACGGATATTGATTTTAAACAGGAAAATCGGGAAGAGAATCTAGTACAGCCGGTTGACGAAGACAATGTTGAGGGAATTGCCATCAGTGCACAGCGCATTACGGAGACGTATACAGGAAATGGTGCAGCAGCTGAGGGCGTACCCGAAGCTGGGAACGTCACTGATAACTTTACAGACTATCAGGAAGGAACTACGGGAGATGGCGATTACGAACGGGTGGAGGAGACGGTCAATAATGATGTGAACCGCATCCGCCGGGAAATCCAGGAAAGCCCTTATAAAATCCGTGATTTGGGCATTCAGGTTATGGTGGAGCCCCCTGTTGCTGACGATCCTGCGTCATTAGATGGAGCTGTGCAGGAGGATATTGAGCGGATTCTATCGACAATCGTCCGTACGACACTAAATAAGGAGGCTGCCGGTGATTTAACCGAGGAAGAAATAAGTGATAAAGTCGTCGTTTCTGTCCAGCCTTTCTATGGCAAGGCGGAAATTGAAACCGAGCCGGAAGCTGTCATCCCATGGTGGTTATGGGTGGTGGGCGGCATTCTGCTGACGGCAATCGGCCTGCTCGTATTCTTCATCCTCCGTTCTAGAAAACGCAAGCTTGAAGAAGAAGAGCTAAGCATCATTGAACAGCAGCAGGAGTTGATAGAAGTAGAAGATATTGCAGAGGAAAAAGAGACTGAAGCGACTGTACGCCGCAAGCAGCTTGAAAAGATGGCGAAGGAGAAGCCGGAAGATTTCGCCAAGCTGCTGCGTAGCTGGATTGCTGAAGATTAATGGGAGGTTCGGCTGTGTCCAAGAAAGACAAAGAGTTATCAGGAAAGCAGAAGGCTGCTTTGTTGTTGATTTCTCTGGGGCCAGAAGTTTCGGCTTCTGTCTATAAGCATTTAAGCGAAGAAGAAATCGAGCGTTTAACACTCGAGATTTCAAGCGTGAAAAAAGTAGAGTCGAATATGAAGGAAAATATAATAGAAGAATTTCATAATATCGCTCTCGCACAGGATTACATCACACAGGGCGGCATCGGGTATGCGAAGACAGTTTTGGAAAAGGCGCTTGGTGCAGATCAGGCGCAGGCAATCTTGAACCGTCTGACGTCTTCCCTGCAGGTGCGTCCATTCGACTTTGCCCGTAAGGCAGATCCTTCTCAAATTTTCAACTTCATACAAAATGAGCATCCACAGACGATTGCGTTGATTCTATCCTACCTGGAGCCGGGACAGGCGGGAGTTATTCTGTCCTCTCTGCCGCAGGAGGTGCAGGCGGACATCGCCAAGCGTATTGCGGTGATGGATTCGACTTCACCGGAAGTCATCAGTGAAATCGAATCTGTACTGGAGCGTAAACTGTCCTCGACAGTGACGCAGGATTATACGGAAACGGGCGGGGTCGATGCAGTCGTGGAAGTGCTGAATGGAGTGGACCGTCAGACAGAGAAAACAATTCTGGATGCCCTCGAAATCCAGGATCCAGAGCTTGCGGAAGAAATCAAGAAGCGCATGTTTGTATTCGAGGATATTGTGACGCTGGACAACCGTTCGATTCAGCGCGTCATCCGGGATTGCGAAAACGAAGACCTGCTTCTCTCCATGAAGGTTTCCAGCGAGGAAGTAAAGGAAATCATTTTCCGCAACATGTCGCAGCGAATGGCGGAAACGTTCCGTGAAGAGATGGAAATTATGGGACCTGTCCGTCTGCGAGATGTTGAAGAGGCGCAGTCGCGTATCGTAGCGGTCATCCGTCGATTAGAGGATGCCGGTGAAATTATCATTGCACGTGGTGGAGGAGATGACGTCATTGTCTAGAATCATCCGGAGAACACAGGCAAAACAGACAGACGACAAAGAAATCACAATCCAGCCGTTCCAGTTTTTCCAGCCGAACTCGGCAGATGAGCTAGAACAAATGGAAAGAAAGTCAGACATCACACGGGAGGAAGTCATTGCAGAGCGTGACAGGCTGCTGGCAGAAGCAAGACAGCAGCTTGACCTGGAAAAGCAGCAGTTCGACCAGTTTCGTCAGCAACAGCTACAGACCATTGAGGAGCTGAAGCAGGCGTGGGAGGAAGAAAAGCTCGCCCTGCAGCAACAGGCATATGAAGAAGGCTTTGCGCAAGGCTATGAAGAGGGCGTCCAAAAAGCCAACGCCGATATGCAGCAGGCTCTCTCTATGGCCAATGAAACGATGGCCAATGCGCAGGCCAATGCGGAGAAATACCTGGAGTCCCAGGAGTCGGTCATCCTGGAGCTGGGCATGACATCGGCAGAACGCATTCTAAATACAGTGCTCGAACGAGATGAGGCGGCTTTCGTTTCCATTGTGAAGAGAGCGCTGAAGGAAGCGCGGGAGATGAAGGAGATTAAAATCTATGTATCTCCTGAGTATCATGCTGTCGTTTCGAAAAACAGAGAAGAGCTGGCCGAAATGTTCCCGCCTGACGTGCCTTTCCTCATTTTTGTCAATGAAGATCTGGCAAGCGCGGAAAGCTATATCGAGACAAGCCACGGACGTATCGTCGTCTCCGTCGATACACAATTACACGAACTTCGACTTAAGCTTCGGGAAATTTTAGACAGTAAGGAATGATCGCATGCGAGCGGCCCAATTAATCGAACAAATTCCAAATATACCAACCATTAAAAAGTTTGGAAAAGTTGTGCGTGTAGTCGGATTGATGATAGAATCTCAAGGGCCAGATAGTTCCATAGGGGATGTATGTAAAATTCATGTCAATTCGCCGACGAACGGCCATCAGATTATTTTGGCAGAAGTAGTAGGCTTCAAGGACGAAATTGTGGTCCTAATGCCGTATTCTTCACTACGGGAAATTTCAATCGGTTGTTTAGTAGAAGGAACAGGTAAGCCGCTCGATGTCAAAGTAGGGCCGGAGCTGATTGGTAAGGTGCTCGATTCAATGGGAGAACCGTATGACGGTTATTCCCTGCCACGGGGCCTCGTATCTGTTCCTACAGAAAAAGAGCCACCGAATCCGATGACGCGTCCCCCGATTACAGAACGGCTGGAAGTAGGCGTGAAGGCGATCGATGGGATGCTGACGGTCGGCAGCGGCCAGCGTGTCGGCATATTTGCCGGCTCAGGGGTAGGTAAGAGTACGCTGCTTGGCATGATCGCCCGGAATACGAAGGCCGACCTGAATGTCATCGCCCTTGTAGGTGAGCGCGGACGCGAGGTGCGGGAATTCATCGAGCGTGATCTTGGCCCAGAAGGTCTGAGCCGCTCGATTGTCGTGGCAGCTACAAGTGACCAGCCGGCCCTCATGCGTATAAAGGCTGCGTTTACGGCCACGGCCATTGCTGAATATTTCAGGGATAGAGGAATGAACGTCATGCTGATGATGGACTCCGTGACACGGGTGGCCATGGCACAGCGGGAAATCGGCCTGGCTGTCGGGGAGCCGCCTGCAACGCGCGGATATACCCCTTCCGTCTTTGCCATTCTGCCGACACTCCTTGAGCGGACAGGGACAAATCTGCATGGGACTATCACTGCGTTCTACACCGTGCTCGTAGACGGGGACGATATGAATGAACCGATTGCCGATGCCGTAAGGGGAATCCTGGACGGGCATATTGTACTGGACCGTACATTGGCCAATAAAGGACAGTATCCCGCCATCAACGTCCTGAAGAGCGTCAGCCGTCTGATGAACCATATTACAGAGCCGGCACATGTCGCAGCGGCATCGCGGCTACGTGAGCTGTATTATACGTATTCAAAGTCCGAGGACCTGATTAATATCGGTGCCTATAAACGAGGGACTTCAAGGGAAATAGACGAGGCGATTCAGTATGAGCCGTTAATCACGAACTTTTTGAAGCAAGGGTTTATGGATAAAGTATCACTGGAGCAGACAGTCAATGAAATTATCTCATTATCGAATGGTGGTTCTAATTAACAATGCAGTATATTTACCGCTTTGAAAACATTCTAAACGTCCGGGAACAGGAAAAAAACGAAACTGAAATCGCTTATAAGGAATCCGTCCGTTCCTTCGAAGAAGTCGCAACAAGGCTCTATGAAATGCTGAAGAAGAAGGAAGATCTCATCGCCTTTCAGCAGGAACGCCTCATGACAGGATCCTCAATCGATGAAATCAGTCATTACGCTCGTTTTATCGATAGCATGGAGAAGACCATTGACGATGTCCAGCAAAAAGTGATGCAAGCACGCGCAAAGATGAATTGGCATGAACAAAAGCTAGTAGAAAAAAACTTGGAAGTACGTAAATTTGAAAAAATGAGAGAAAGAGATTTCGAAGCCTACAAAGAGGAGCAAAATCGTCTAGAAACGATTCTGTTGGACGAAATTTCTTCCCTCGCGTACAACAAGAGGGGAATTAGGTGAGGTCATGGTGAAGAAAGACGTCGAAAAAATAGAGGGGATGGAAGAAGAACGGGACAATCCGGGTTTTTTCCAAAAGCTGTTTTTCTGGTTTCTGATTCCCCTTGTATTTACATTGGCGGTTTTTTTAATCATCGCTACGTTTACAAATACAAATGTATTCGAAATGGTCGACGGAATGAAAGAGAAGGTTCCTTTCCTTTCTTCAGAAGACGAGGCAGTGGAAAATACTTCGCTGAATGAGGACAAGGTCGTCACATTGCAGGCTGAAATCCAGGAGAAGGAGGCGGAGATCACCCAGCTGCAGGAAGAAATCGATTCGGCAGCAGAAACGAATGAGCAGCTCGAGGCCGAGCAGGCACGCCTGTTGCAGGAGATCGAGCAGTTGAAACGTGCCCAGGAAGAAACGCGACTAGAATTTCAAGAAATTTTAAAAACGTTTGAAGGCATGTCTGCAAAGAAGGCGGCACCGATCCTGACAGAAATGAATGATGCGGAGGCGCTGCGCATCATGTCGAGCATGAAATCCGATACACTGACTGCCATTTTTGAAAAGATGAGCCCGGCAGACGCAGCCCGCTATACAGAACTGCTATCGAAGCAGTAAAAGGAGGTGAAATGACAAATGGATATCGCATTATTACAGATGGCACAGCCCAGAATGGAGGCGGCAAAACCTGCCCGGTCTTCTTCAGACAGTGCAAAGGCACCGAGCTCCTTCGACAAGATGTTGCATGATACGGTGGCAACGTCGCAAGCTGCCACAACCCAAACGGAAGCAGAAGCTGCACAGGTACAACCTGTTCAGAAAGTGGCGGAGGAAGTGGTCGAAATGGCAGAGGCACCTATGCTGAAGGATGTATTGGACCTACTCGGAATTGATTATGATGAGAGCATGCTCTTCATCAACCTGGAAGGCCAGATGATGCCGATGGAGGAAATGATGACTCTCGAAAATCTGACGGCGATGTTGGGGGTGACCCCAGAGCAGCTGGAATCCATCATGCAGCAACTGCTTGGACAAGAAGCTCCGCTTGATGATGCATGGGCCATGCTTGAGCAGGCACCAACACTGCTCGCACAGGTGACATCGATTCTGAAAGGGGAAAGCACCCAGGTGACGCCAAAAGAGGCGGCCAAGGTGGCGGAATTTCTGAAATTGGCCCAAATGGTAGGGATGAAGACAGATACAGCCTATCAGCAGGAGTTCCAATTAACAGAAACGAAAAACGCCCTGCAATCACTTGTAATACAGCTTCAGCCAGTACAGCAGGAAACGGCTAAACCCGTGCTCTTCCAGCAAGTAGTACAGCAGGTGACATCAAGCCAGACGCAAGTGAAGCAGGAAGTAGACACAACCCAAGTCCAAGGCCAACAGCAGCAAAATACACCTGTAACGCCAAAGACGATGACAATCACACTTCCGGCCGAACGATCAGCACAATCGGAGGCATTGGCAAAAGAGATTCAAAATTTGATCAATCGCAGCCAGCTATCAAATAGCCAAGGGACAATGCGCCTGGTGCTGAAACTGTTCCCAGAGAACCTCGGACAAATCCGGATTGAAGTCATGCAAAAAGACGGCATGATGCAGGCCCGCCTGCTGGCTACGACGGCTTCTGGTAAAGAACTGCTGGATTCAAATCTTCATCAGTTGAAAACGGCCTTTGCAGCCCAAAACATCCAAATGGAGCGCATTGATGTGGCACAGGCACTGCAGGATGCGGAGCGCAGCAAAGAACAGGGCTTCTTTAACGGCTTCTTCCGCCAGCAACAAGACGAACAGGAAGAGAAGAACGATGATGAGGAGCAACAGTCATTTGAAGAATTTTTGGC
This sequence comes from Lysinibacillus sp., assembly GCA_051874195.1. Lineage (GTDB taxonomy): Bacteria > Bacillota > Bacilli > Bacillales_A > Planococcaceae > Lysinibacillus_B. The sequence goes on from JBJEFP010000015.1 coordinate 20,258, forward strand.
AGAAGAATTTTTTAATGAGGAGGTGTAGAGATGGCAACAGACACTAGAGGCATTACAAACGATTATTATTTAAACACATCAAAATATAAATATACGACAGAGGCTAACAACAGCATGATGGGCAAGGATGCATTCCTAAAGATTCTCATTACCCAGCTGCAAAATCAGGATCCGACAAGCCCAATGGACGACAAGGAATTTATTTCTCAAATGGCGCAGTTCTCTTCACTGGAGCAGATGCAGAACATGACAAAAGCAATGGAGTCACTGCTTGACTCTCAAAAACAAACACAATTGATGTCCTATACATCCTTTGTGGGTAAAGAAGTGAAATGGCATGAAGTGACGGACAAGTTAGGTAAGGACGGAAAACCGATTGTGAATGAAGGCACGGGTACGGTTGTTGAAGTGAAATTCAAGGACGGTGAGCCATTGTTCGTACTGGATGGCGGCAAGGAAATCAAAACCGGCAATATTTCGTCGATTCTTGGCGCTAAGGAAGCGGGTCCCACGACTCCAGCGGCGGAGAATCCATTTGCACAGGCAAGCCAATTGATTGGACAAACAGTTTCCTATCAATCGGACGAAGGGGCGATCCAAGCCATGATAGAAGCAATTACTACCAACAACGGGGGCATCGAATACATTTTAAATAACGGTTCACGGTTGACGAAGGACCAATTCGAACTGATAGCAGGCAAATAAAGGGGGGGAATGAATGGTGAATAAAATAACTATTCAGCATGTTCCGTTCCATCCTACATTGAAACCGAAGCAGCCGGTCAAGGAAGCAGCATCAACATCATTTTTGAATCATCTACAGCAGGCGACACGGCAGGAATTAAAAATTAGCAGACATGCTTCTGAAAGGATGCAGGAGCGGAATATTGAGATTTCAGAGGAAGAGTGGCAACAGGTTACAAACAGGGTGCTAGAAGCCCGGGACAAGGGTGTGAAGCAGCCGTTGGTTTTGCTCGACCAGGCAGCACTGATCGTCAGTGCAAAAAATGCAACGGTCATTACAGCACTAGACCGCCAAGAAGCAAAATCTCAACTTTTTACAAATATTGATGGAACGATTGTGATATAGGCAGGACCGAAAAGGATGCCTCATACCGCCGACCGATTGACGCGGTATACTCAAAATTGAAGGGAGAACGCTACAATATGTTACGTTCAATGTACTCAGGTATTTCAGGTTTAAAAAACTTCCAGACAAAATTAGATGTGATCGGGAATAATATTTCGAATGTAAACACGTATGGTTTTAAAAAGGAGCGTACCATTTTTAAAGACTTGGTTTCACAGACACAATCAGGTGCTTCTGGTGCTTCAGCTACTCGGGGAGGTGTGAATGTAAAACAGGTTGGATTAGGGGCTCAGTTGGCTGCAATCGATACCGTACATGGAACGGGAGCATTACAGTCGACAGGACGTACACTTGACTTGGCAATTGAAGGTGAAGGGTTCTTTATGGTAGCTGAATCTACAGCAGCTCCAGAAGATGGTGTAATTGAAGGGGAAGGATACCCGGCAAACACTAAATATACGCGTGCTGGTAACTTCTATATGGATAAAAATGGATATCTAGTGAATGGAGATGGGTACTATCTAGTAGGTCATGCGGCTGGCGAATTATCCATTTCAGCTGATGGAGACACAATTGATGGTACAGGTTTTGAAGAAGCGGACCGGTTAGAGAATGAAGGCACAGAGAGCCTCTTTGATGAAAATGGTAGTTTAACTGAAATAGAGGGTATAGGTCCAATCAAAATTCCAACAACTGCGCAAAGCATGACCATTGGGCAAGATGGAACAATCTCTTATGTGGACTATAAAGGAGATTTGCAATATGCAGGTCAAATTATTATGGCGAAATTTCCGAATGGGGAAGGCCTTCAAAAGCAGGGGAGTAATTATTTCCAAGCAACAGCGAACTCTGGGACACCTTATGGACAAATTGCCACTGTAGCGGGCATCGGTACAATCCAATCCGGCTTCCTTGAAATGTCCAACGTCGACCTATCAGAGGAGTTCACGGAGATGATCGTCGCTCAGCGCGGGTTCCAGGCGACATCCCGCATCATCACGACATCGGATGAAATTCTGCAGGAGCTTGTCAACTTGAAACGCTAGATTAGTGAATTGATAGATTCATTGCAAAGGAGGGTCGGGCCGGCTCTCAAGGCAGGTCCGGCCCCTTACAATGATAGAAGTCACTCGCCTTAATGGCAAAGCATTCTCCCTGAATGCTTTATACATAGAAACGGTCGAGGCGTTTCCGGATACGACGATTACGCTGACGACTGGGCGCAAATTTATTGTGCGGGAAACGGAAAAAGAGGTTCGGGAAAGGATCAAACGTTTTTATCGGCAGATTCAGGTTTTATCCAATCCCCATCTAAGAGGTGATGAAGATGAAGAATAATAAATTGTTGACAGTCATGCTCATTATTTTGGCGGCGCTTGCTTTAGTAGGGGTCATCGCCTTTGTCCTGCTGACGCAGCTGAATAAGGAGCCTGAACCAAAGGAAGCTTCTATTGAAGAAATTGTTTTGGCATCTGTAGATATTCCGGAAATTACGACAAATCTGAAAGACGGTCACTATGCGCGCATGCAGCTGAAGATTCAGACGGATAGTGAAAAGGCGGCCGAGGAATTAACGCAGCGTATATTCCAAGTGAATAATATTATCATTCAGGAGCTGTCAGAAATGACAGAAGAGGATTTACAGGGGAAACAAGGAAAGATTTTATTTGAAAAGGCGATTAAGGCCCAGGTAAATGAATTGATGCAAGCGGGTGAAGTACAGCAAGTATATATGACCTCCTTCATCATCCAATAAAGTAAGAAACATCTTGAAACAGGAGGTGGGCTAATGGCAGGAGATGTGCTTTCCCAATCCGAAATCGATGCGCTGCTTTCGGCTATTTCTACAGGTGAAATGTCAGCGGACGATATGAAAAAGGAAGATGAGGGCAAGAAGGTCAAATTGTATGACTTCAAACGGGCCCTGCGCTTCTCAAAAGATCAAATTCGGAGCTTGACGCGGATTCACGAAAATTTTGCACGATTGCTGACGACATTCTTTTCCGCACAGCTTAGAACCTATGTCCAAATTACAGTCGCTTCGGTCGACCAGATTCCCTTTGAGGAATTCGTCCGGTCGATTCCGAATATGACTTTGATAAATGTATTTGAAGTACCGCCGCTAGATGGTAATATTTTAATGGAGATCAATCCAAATATTGCCTATTCAATGTTGGACCGCTTAATGGGCGGGATGGGTACGAGTCATAGCAACGTCGATAACTTGACTGAAATTGAAACGAAAATCATGACGAATCTGTTCGAGCGTTCATTCGATAACTTGCGCGAGGCTTGGGAAAATATCGTGGAAATCGACCCGATGTTGATTGAACTTGAAGTAAATCCACAGTTCTTGCAAATGATTTCGCCGAACGAGACGGTTGTTGTTATCTCACTCAACACAATTATCGGCGAGACGACGGGCATGATTAATATTTGTCTGCCGCACGTAGTGTTAGAACCGATTGTACCGAACTTATCCGTGCGCTATTGGATGCAGTCAAATACGAAGGAGATGTCACCTGAGCAAGTACAAATGCTTGAGAGCCGGGTAAAACAGGCATCGTTGCCGGTAGTGGCGGAATTAGGAACTACTTCAATTTCTATAGAGGATTTCCTAGTGATGAATGTAGGGGATGTTATTGAGCTGGATCAAAAAATAGCAGATCCTCTTATTTTAAAGGTAGGAACACTACCGAAGTTTACTGTGCAGCCAGGCAAGCTGAATAAAAAAATGGCTGTCCAGGTGATTGACCCGTTGGAAGGAGGAGACGACGATGAGTGATGAAATGCTCTCCCAAGAGGAAATTGAAGCCCTGTTAAGAGGCGAAACATTGGAAGACAAATTACCACCAGAGACAAGTAAAAATGAAGCATATGATGAATTGATTTCCGTGGAGGATTATTTAAACCCGATGGAGCAGGATGCCCTTGGTGAAGTGGGCAATATTTCCTTTGGTAGCTCGGCGACAGCGTTATCAGCATTATTGGGCCAAAAAGTGGATATTACAACACCGAGCATCGGCATGATCAACCGCAATAGGCTGGAGGAGGAGTTTCCGCATCCTTATGTGGCCATCCAGGTGAAGTATACAGTAGGGTTAATCGGCATGAATTTGCTGGTGATCAAGCAATCGGATGCCGCAATCATTGCAGATTTGATGCTTGGTGGTGATGGATTGAATCCAAAGCCGGAACTGGGGGAAATCCAATTGAGCGCTGTGCAGGAGGCCATGAACCAGATGATGGGTTCTGCTGCTACATCGATGTCGACCGTATTCAATCAGAAGGTGGATATTTCCCCGCCGACAATCGATTTGATGAATATTTCGCAGAATGAAGGTACAGATAATATTCCGGAAGACGATTTGCTCGTAAAGATTTCGTTTAGATTACGGATCGGAGATTTGATTGATTCCAATTTAATGCAATTATTACCTTTAAACTTTAGTAAAAAAATAGTAAAGTCATTATTGGGAGAGAATGATGAGGAACTGGCTCCGACGATTGCTCCGGAAGCGCCGCCAATGCCGCCGCAACCTGAAGCAAG
>JBJEFP010000016.1:0-2933 GCA_051874195.1 Lysinibacillus sp.
CTGCTGCCCAGATATCTGGACCGATACCGTCACCCTCGATGAAAGGGATTACTGGGTTGTTTGGCACGTTTAACACGCCATTTTCTACTACAATTTTGTTCGTCATGAATGTTTGCCTCCTAATATTCGAAAATCCAGGACTGTGAAAAACACACAATCCTAGATTAGTTTAGCATATTTTCTAAATTAACGCTCGTCGATTGGAATGTATTTTTGCATTCCTGGTCCAACATATTCTGCACGTGGACGGATTAAGCGGTTATTAGCATATTGCTCAAGAATGTGCGCCACCCAACCTGAAGTACGGGATACTGCGAAGATTGGTGTAAATAAGTCATGTTCGATACCTAGAGAATCATAAACTGATGCTGAGAAGAAGTCTACGTTCGCTGGAAGACCCTTTTGTTCTACGATCATATCATGAATTTTCACTGACATTTCGTATAATTCTGGTTTACCAGTTAAAGCAGTCAATTTTTGAGACATTTCACGTAAGTGTGGTGCACGTGGATCGCCTTTGCGGTATACGCGGTGACCGAATCCCATGATTTTCTCTTTATTATCAAGCTTACCTTGGATGTAAGATTCCACGTTATCGAGTGAACCTATTTCTGATAACATTTTCATAACTTGCTCGTTAGCACCACCGTGTAATGGGCCTTTTAATGCACCGATGGCAGCAGTTACGCCAGAGTACAAGTCAGATAATGTCGCTACACATACACGAGCCGTGAATGTAGAAGCGTTTAATTCGTGGTCAGCGTGTAAAATTAACGCTTTGTCGAATGCTTCGATTGCGATTGCTTCTGGCTCTTCACCAGATAACATATATAAGAAGTTAGCCGCATAGCCTAGTTCTGGTTTAGGCGCTACTGGCTCTAAGCCTTTACGAATGCGAGAGAAAGCAGTTACTACAGTAGCGATTTTCGCTTGTAGACGAATTGCTTTGCGATAGTTTGCTTCTGATTCCATAACATCAGCTTCTTCATCGAATACGCCAAGCATTGATACAGCTGTACGTAAAGCACTCATCGGATGAACTGTGTTAAGTGGCATAGATTTAAATAAATCGTAGATAGCAGCAGGCACTTCCATATTGTCTGCAAGTTGTTGTTTCAACTCAGCCAGCTCGTCCACTTTTGGCAGGCGAGTATGCCATAATAAGTAGATGATTTCTTCAAAAGATGCGTTGTTTGTTAAATCGTCGATGTTATAACCTACATATGTAAGTGTGTCATCGATAATCGAACTGATTTTTGACTCTGCTGCTACGATGCCCTCTAAGCCTTTAGTTGTCGACATAGTAAATCGCTCCTTCATGATTGTAGTTGTTTTGTAAGTGCTTTCTTTTTTAATAAGATAAAAGCACCTATAGTTCTGCTCAATGAACCTATAAGTAAATCGCTTACATGTATCATTATAATCAATTTTGACGTCTTTGTGAATGAAAAGCGTGGAATTTAAGAAAATAACGCGCAGAATATGAAAAAAACGCTTTAGTGAGAATATGAAGATTAAAACGAGATATAGTTTGCATAAAATAGGGGTGAACCGTTTACAAATGAATAATTTGTTTAATTTTTCCTACGAAAGTACCAAAAAAATACTGCTTCTTCTTTTATATTTATTGCTCATAATCATTATTTCTCCGATTACGCTTGGTATATTTTTTGCTACTTTATTTCATCCGTTCCTTCTTTTCTTTTATAAGAAACTTCGTATCCCGTATGTTATTGTCGTATTTTTAACAACCATATCATTTTTCTATGCTTCTTATTTATTTATCCATTTCATCATCGATAGCTTCATAGTCGTATTTCCTCAAATCCAGCAACTTATAACAAGCGACATTTTTTCGCATCCCGTCTTGCAGTCCATAATGGAAGCAGCCTTATCAGCCGTTGACCAGATTGCATCGATGGGAATCAGTCTTACAAAGGAACTGTTTAGCTATTTGTTCGAGGTCATTATTTTCATCATGGCATTCTATTTCTCATTATTCGAAAGCAAAAGGGACAGGTATTGGTTTTTCATCTATACTCCCGCTTCCGTCCGTGCTACATGGAAATACTACTTCAAGCGTGCCATGAATTTATTCACCACATTTTTATATGTAGAGCTCCGCCTCCTGCTGGTGACATTTATCCTGCTGGCACTCGGCTTTTGGCTGCTCGGCTTTACTTTCCCATGGCAAAAGGCCTTTTTCATCTCACTGGCGGACTGCCTCCCATTCTTCGGCATCGGCCTTGTCCTGATTCCGATGGCCATCTATTTTTATATATCCGAGCAAGTCATACTATGTATCGCCATCATCATCCTGTATATCTTCATTCAAACAACAAGGCAGCTGACCGAATCCTATCTATGGGCCTCCACATTCCATGTGCGGACAATCCATACATTTTTCATCAGCGCTGCCTCTGTTCTATTATTCGGTTTCTACGGCATCCTGCTCAGCCCATTTTTGCTGTTGCTTGCCATAAAGCTAAAGGAAAAGTCTATCTTTGCACGATAATTGTCTGACGGCCTTTCATTTTTCTGCGAAGCCACATGAACATCAGCGGCTTAAACAGGCTACGAGTGACAGGTATAAGCATTAGCAGACCGAGGATATCCGATAAAAAGCCAGGGAGCACCAGCAGGACAGCCCCGACAAACATCATGAATGCTTCCATCAGTGCAACACCAGGGGCCTGTCCACCTGCAACCGACTGCTGAATTTCCTTCATTGATTGTGTTCCGCGTTTTTTCAGCATGTATACGCCGAATGCACTGGTCGACACAATCAGTAGCAAGGTCGGGAACACGCCAAGCCAATTCCCTACGACAATGATTGCGGCCATTTCCGCTATGATTAACGTAATGAATAGTAAAAAGAGATTTCTCATTTTTTCACCCCTTACTATATACGAACGATTCCTTGAAAAGTTTCA
>JBJEFP010000017.1:0-2930 GCA_051874195.1 Lysinibacillus sp.
GTGCTTCCTCCTGAGAAAGAGAGATGTTTCCGTTGATGAGAACGATTTTTGGCTTCGCATCCTCGATCATGTAGCACAGGCGCTCTTCAGGGTAGGCGGGATCGAGCGGAATATAGGCGGCCCCTACCTTGAAGCAGGCGAGCATCGCTGCGACCATTTCGATGGAGCGCTCCATGCAGATGCCGACGAAGTCCTCCAGGCCGATATGGTTCTCCTTCAGCTGATAGGCAATGATTCCGGCCAGTCTTTCCAGCTCCAAATAAGTAACACGATTGCCATTCATCGTGACGGCAGTAGCATCGGGTGACTGCTCCACTTGCTTGCGGAAGAGTTCATAGACCGTAACATCAGCCAAATGACGATCGGCACCCTGATGCGCCTGCATCATCTTCCATTCTTCCTCCAATAGCAGTGGAAGAGAGAAGAGGGGGGCATCTGGGCAATCGAGCAATAGGGTAAGAAGCTGCAGGAAGCGCTCTGCATGTCCCTTTATCTCGGTCGGTTGGTACCTGGTGGCATTTGCTGCCAGGTCGAACTGCATGCCGTGTGTGGTGCGATAGAAGTTGAAGGTGATATCCTCGACGGGGCCTGTCGCCACTTTATGGTTCTCTACATGGGCCTCTCCAAGCATGTAGCTTTCATAAAAGGGCATGAAATTGACTTCAGGGCCGTAGAGCAGGTCATCGGTCGTCAGCCGTAAATCCCGGCGTATTTGCTCCTGTCGGTAATATTGGTGATCTTTCATCTCGTGCATGAGGCCCTTCACCTGTCTGCAAATATCCAGAAAGGTATGCTCGGTGCTGAAATCGGCATGCAGGGGCAGGATGTTCACACGTGTACATGGAACAGACATCGCTGTGTGGCCGAAGCGATTCATCATCGGGATGCCAAGGATGACCTCCTTTGCCTGCGTCATTCGCTTTGTATAGACGGCTACTGCAGCGCTGATGATTTCCTGCACATTGACCTTCAGGAGCTTCGCCTGCTGCTGGAGCTTGTTCCACGTCTCACCAGGCAGGAGCGTTCGATGCAAAATTGCTTCATTCATCAGGCTGCTTCTTGTTTTGCTGAGGGAAACGACTTCAGCTCCCTGCATGTTGGCAAGCCAGTAAGCCTGATCTTCCTTTGCCTGTTTGGATTGCTTATACTGACCTTCCTGCTCAACCATGGCTACATAGTCGCCAAAACTTTTCACAAAAGATGTTCCGCTTAGCAGCGCCTGGTAGCGCTCGGTGATCTGCTGGAATAAGAGACGGAAACTATAGCCATCGCTTACCAGGTGATGGACACGTAAATAGAGAAGATGCTCCTCGGAAGAAGGGGAGAACAGAATGGCACGTACGAGGCCATCCTTTGTTAAATCCAGAAATGTCCCGGCATCTTTTTGCATGAGCAGGAACGCTTCCTGCATGGAGCACTCTCTTTTTTCTGTGTGGAAGGCGGTAGAGGAAGGGATTTCCTGCAGGAGGACATCCTCTTTCTCTATACAGCGGATATGCAGGCCCACCGCACTTTTTATCGTGGCATCCACCGCCTGTATGAGCTTTTCCTGTTCAATCGGGCCATGGATGTGCAGATACTCGGCCGTATTGTATAGATGGCTTTCCGTTGCATGATGGGCATACCAGATGCCTGCAGCAGCTTCTGTCAGGGGATAGTATAATGCTGACATGTGTACTCAACCTCCTTATTTGGCCAACTGTTCTTTAATAAGGCCGTGCCACGCCTTGATGGATGGATGATCAGCCATCTGGATGAATGTGACAAGAATTCCCTGCTGGCGAAGTTCTTCCACCACAGACATGATGGTAATGGAGTCGATGCCGGCATCTAACAAATAGTCGTCATCTGAAATCTCATCCATTGGTTCCGATACATAAGGCTCGATTAGTTTGCGGAGCTGTTCGATTGTAAAGTCTGTTTGTATTGTCATTGTTATCATCCTTTTTATCTTAATATTCTGCCTATTTTGTTTGTACCAGTTGTTCAAGCGATTGGCGCAAGTCCTTTTTGGACACTTTTCCAAGATGGGTCATCGGGAAGCTGTCTACAAACAGGATTTCATCCGGAATTTTATATGTGGCCAAGCCACGTTCACGTAAAAATGCCTTGAGTTGGCGTTTTGTTGCATCGCCACCGCGCAGGATGACAAAGGCACAGCTCTTTTCACCCATATAGTAGTCAGGCATCGCGACGATTGCTGCATCATGGACGGCGGGATGGGCAAGAAGATGATTTTCGACTTCTTCCGCTGCGATTTTCTCGCCTCCGCGATTAATTTGGTCCTTATCCCGCCCTTCGACGATAAGGTAGCCGTCCTTTGTGAGACGGACGATATCACCTGTACGGTAGAACCCGTCCTTCGTGAAGGCCTTTGCATTATGCTCGGGGGCCTTGTAGTAGCCTTGGATCGTGTAAGGGCCCCTCGTCAGTAGGTGGCCTGTTTCTCCGATAGGGACTTCGCGATCCTCCTCGTCCACTACCTTCACCTCATCGTAAGGTGACATAGGGCGACCTTGCGTGTGGATGACGATTTCGTCGGGATCGTCTAGTCCTGTGTAGTTCACCAATCCTTCCGCCATGCCGAACACCTGCTGCAATTGACAATCAAATACCGGCCGGATGCGCTTGGCAGCCTCGGCACTGAATTTGGAGCCGCCGACCAATAGCACCTCCAGGCTGGATAAATCCTCGTTGCAATGCGGCTTCACATCCAGCCAGTGAAGGGCAAGGGGAGGGACGAGCGGAACCATTGTCACACGGTGCTTTTCGATGAGCGGGAATGCTACCTCTGGACTCGGTGAAAGGCTCATGATGATCGTGCCTCCTGCATATAGCACACCCAAGATACCCGGCGAGCTCATCGGATAGTTATGTGAAACCGGTAATACAACAAGGAAGACCGTTTCCTCGGTCACACGGCAGTGCTC
>JBJEFP010000018.1:0-1544 GCA_051874195.1 Lysinibacillus sp.
ATCATGCTATGCTATTGGAAGGGCAGCGAGGGACTGACGATTTTCGTGATGTTCACTTCTTTACTGCTGCCGTACCTGCTTGAGTATATGGAATTCAATCCCCTGATTGTCATTGGATTCGTCGTCGTGCTGTTCGCCGCCATCCAGGTCGTTCTGGCAACGCATGGACAGAGGGTTGCCCTTTATGTTACGTCTCTTTTTGCCGGACTATCCACACTGATTCTCTATCTAATGGGGGACGGAGAATCATGGGTTTATCCATACGGCTGGCTGGCAATCGTGGTGACGTTCTTCATAGGCTGGATATTGACAGGAAAGAACGGGAAATGGCCGAGAATACAGGAGGGTCTGCTGTACAGCTACGGTGTTCTAGGTATTACATTCCTTCATGTCTTTTATCTGCCGGATGAGGGGAAGACGATATTATTCGCCATATCGACAGTGGCTATCGTAGCATTTGCCCTGTGGATGAGAAGGCGGGGCGACCGCAATGCGACGGATATATTCGCGGCGGTGGCCATTGTAGGTGCAGTGAATGGCCTGCTTGCATGGGAGATGGATGGAGAGTGGCGGACGGTGATCATCTTGACAACAGCAGCAATCGGTATGCTGCTGGGCATTCGAATCGAGGCACCGGTCATGAAAATAACGAATGTGGCACTGTTGGCCCTCACTACCTTTATCATATTCGTCGGCTTCCAGGTGGAGGAACCGCTCGAGCTGCTTACGCATGTATTGGCAATCGGGTATTTCATTGCAGGAATCTATTACAGCGAAAAGAGGAAGGCGGCTTCCTTCCTGTCAGTCTGGCTGGAAAAGGTGTATTGGACCGAGATTACGAGAGTTGCGACATACTGGATACTCGTGCTATTCATCGCAAAACTCGATACATTCTATATTTCTGAAGGCTATACATTATACTTTACGCTGTCATTCGTCGCGCTGAGCTGTGCTGCCGCGCTGGTGGCCCCCAAAAAGATTGTGGGGATCGCCCTGCCAGTCCTGCTGCTCGGCATGATGAGCTTCTGTACATTGATTGTATGGATGTCCATCAGTATATATGAAGGGGTGCTGGTGCAAACCGCTATGCATCTTATTTATATCGCTGTGTGGGGTGCGCTTGTCCTGGATCTTTACTACAAAGGGATGATTTATCGCCGGTATGAGAAGCATTTGGATGCGAGATTCGAGCCACTGTTGATTGTCGGCTGGCTGATCATGCTGGTCAATCTGTGGAATATGGCATATTTCATTTTAGAAATCGGCCTCATACCGGAGTTCGTGTATGTCATCTTTGCAACGTGCCTGCTGTTTGCATGTGCTGCCGCCTTCATTATGCTCGGGCGGAAACAAAAGATGGAGAGTATGCTCAAAACCGGATTTGTGCTGCTGATCATTGCCATCGGAAAGCTGGTCTTTATCGATCTGTCTTCCCTTGATTTGCTTGTCCGGGCCATCGTTTTCCTTGTCATCGGAGCAATCGGACTATTGCTGTCAAACCGGTTGCTGAAAAAAGAATAGTGATTGTGAGCGGTTCATTCCTT
>JBJEFP010000018.1:1644-24452 GCA_051874195.1 Lysinibacillus sp.
TGCTGTCAAACCGGTTGCTGAAAAAAGAATAGTGATTGTGAGCGGTTCATTCCTTGGAGTGGGCCGCTTTTTTACAATAATGGAATGGTCACTGTCTAGCCAACCTTAAGACGATGGCTGGATATTTATCATGAGGTTTCCATCTCATATCAGGCTTATTCATTTTTCCTAACCTCATTTAAAAACAGGGATTTACTAATGCAGGAACGATCATCATCCCAGACGTGCTCGGTGTAATCGGCGGCGTCCTTCCCGATGTGACGGAGCATGGAATTTCCTCATACTTTTTTTCTTTTACCAACTTGGGTATATGGAATATACAAAACAGCAATTAATATTTGACAAAACCTTGATTCGTACGTTCAATTAAAAGGAAAGCGAGGAGAGACAGATGAAATCGTTCTACGAATATGTATTATCCCACAGGGGGGCTAACGACGAGAAGGGGCGCTTTGCAGAAGCGATGTTCCTCGACCCGGCATTCCCAAAAACGGCAACCGACTTTGACGAGCTGACGGCGTACATCGAAATGCAGGCCCATGAGGAAATGTCGACGCTCGTGTTCGATGAGCTTTGGGACCTTTATGCAACAAAATATCACTTATAGGACAGAATAAGCGAAATTTTTTAAAAATGTAATATTTTTGAGGAAAGACGTCTAACAATTGCATCCATTAGTAAAACCAAGTATTATTAACCTGAATAAAATTGAAAAGAGGGACTATTGATGAGTATCCATATTGCTGCTAAACAAGGCGAAATCGCTGACATCGTATTACTTCCAGGTGACCCGCTTCGTGCGAAGTTCATCGCTGAAACATTCTTGGAAGATGTAACATGCTACAATGAAGTGCGTAACATGTTCGGCTATACAGGTACATACAAAGGTCGTCGTGTATCTGTACAAGGAACAGGTATGGGCGTACCTTCCATCTCCATCTATGCAACGGAGCTTATGCAAGAATACGGCGTACAAAAACTGATCCGTGTCGGTACTTGCGGAGCAATCCAAAAAGACGTGAAAGTGCGCGATGTCATCCTGGCGCAAACTGCTTCTACAGATTCACGTATGAACCAGGTCATCTGGGGCGGGGGCATTGATTTTGCACCGACTGCTGACTTCGACCTTCTATACAAAGCGTATAATACAGGTAAAGAAGCAGGCTTGAACCTGAAAGTGGGGAATATCTTCACTGCAGACATGTTCTATTCAGACGAAGAACAGAACGAAAAGCTTGCGAAATACGGCGTATTGGCAGTGGAAATGGAATCGGCAGCGCTTTACACACTAGCTGCAAAATACGGCCGTCAAGCGCTTTCAGTACTAACGGTTTCCGACCATATCATCACAGGTGAAGTGACAACATCTGAAGAACGCCAAACGACTTTCAAGGATATGATGATTGTAGCGCTTGAGGCTGCGATTCAAGAGTAGGAATATCAAGGGTTTAGAAGGTATTAATTATCTCTAAATTAAGAGCAGGGGACTAGAAAGGACCGGGTGTAATGATCGGGTCTCAAATGGTTCACCTGCTCTTTTTATTTTCTTAGAACTGCATGTATACAGGATACATCCGAATTAAGCTCAAAGGAACAGAGGGTGCGGCATCCCAAATGACATTTCAGCAGGAAAATGCCATAGCCGCGCTATCAAATAGAATCGCGGGAGTTGGATAGTTGCTATTGCTGAACGGAGTGCAATCAAAAATTTCTAAATTTCATGATTTTTTTTTGGATTTTATCAGGAGGGGGTCAAATTTCCTGTAATAGCTGACAAGCCATATTAGAATAGGTAGGAAATGAATCATTTTAAATCTTTACAGGAGCTGGATGGAGCGGTACAATAGCACTTTCGGGGCTTGTAGATTACAGGTTTTTGGATACCGGAAATCTGTGCTGCATCGCCTCTTATAAACTCTTGTATGCTGGTATAGAAGGAGAGGCCGGAGCGTATGGTATATAATCTAGTACAACATTTTTATGAATAGAAATGGCGGCTATGTGAATACAGCTCTGATTTCAAAAGGAAAATAATCGATTCGTTGTATTGTTGTTTTTGCAAGGATTAACAAATTTAGAGCTTATATATAATAAGAGGTCGTTATGATGCTACCGTTTAGAGGAACTTTCAAAAAAAGTTGATGTCTTTTCTTTTCGAAGCGGAATCAACCTGTTAATATGTTAGATAGCATGCAATGCAAGTAAGAGAGTGGTGAATGGAATGGATGAACAAAAACGCGAGGAAGAAGTAAGTGAACAGCCGGTAAAGCCAGCAGGCAAGTTTTTGCGTATTAAGCCGTTTGCTTTGATCATGCTGATCTTCCTTACAATTCTTTTGACGGCCGGATTGACAATTTTTGCCCTGACATTTGGGGAAAAGAAAGTTGTAGAAGTCAAGGTGCCGGTTGAACGGGAAGAATTTACACGATTATATGAAGCTTTTGATGAATTGAAAGATAACTATTACGTAGACATTGATGAGGAAGTTGTGATTTCAGGAGCAATCAATGGCATGTTCGATGCACTGGATGATCCGTATACAGACTATATGAATACGGACGAGGCAGACCACTTCAATGAAAGCCTATCTTCTAGCTTCCAGGGAATCGGGGCTGAGATTCAGGAGCGCAACGGCAATATCGTCGTCGTGTCACCAATCAAGAATTCACCTGCCGAAAAAGCCGGCCTGATGCCGCAGGATGTCATCTTGACGGTAGACGGGCAAAGCATCCAGGGAATGACTGCTTCCGAAGCGGTGTTGCTGATTCGCGGCAAGAAAGGGACTTCGGTTACGTTGACAGTCCAGCGCGGAGAGACAGAACCGGTGGAGATGACGATTGTCCGTGATGATATTCCGATTGAAACGGTTTACGGTGAAATGGGAGACGACAAAATCGCCCATATCCAGCTTACATCCTTCAGTGAAGAAACGTACCATGAGCTTTTGGCCATTATGAATGAATTTGATGCGCAGGGCATGAAGGGTATCGTATTGGATGTCCGTCAAAATCCGGGTGGCTTCCTGACAGCGGCCATCGATATTGCAAACCTGTTCCTTGAGGAAGGCAAGCCAATCCTGCAGATGCAGGGACGCGATGGGGAACCTGAAATCTTCTATGCAAAGGGCGGCAAGAAATTCGAGCAGCCCGTTACCATCCTGATAGACGAAGGAAGTGCATCGGCCTCTGAAATTCTGGCAGCCGCTTTACTTGAATCGGGAGGTGCTGAAGTCATTGGCGTCTCTTCGTTTGGTAAAGGAACTGTCCAGGAGGTAAGTCATTTGGAAGACGGGGCGAACTTGAAGTTCACTACCGGCAAATGGCTGACGCCGAAAGGAAACTGGATTAATGAAAAAGGTGTAACACCGACGATTAAAGTGGAGTACCCAAGCTATGCTTCATTGACTTATGTCAATCCTGAGAAAGAGCTGGCAAGTGGTATGAACGATAAAATGGTCGAATCTGCTGAAGGTATGCTAGAAGCGCTTGGATATAAACCAGGTAAAGTGGATGGCATATTCGATAACGATACGGAAACTGCTGTGAAGGCTTTCCAAAAGGCAGAAAACTTGGACCAGACAGGTGTACTGGCTGGAGATACGACATATGCATTGATGGATGCATTGCGTGAGAAAATCGAAAAAGATGACCCGATGCTGCTGAAGGCAAAAGAAGTATTGACAGGTCAGGCCGAATAGGCAAAGGATAACGGAGAAAAGGGGACGCTTGAAATGCATTTTGAGGCGTCCCCTTTGCGACCACCACAGTAGCAGGACTTCTTAATAGATAGTATCAAGAGAAATGGAGCTGTTCAGAAATCGCCTACTTTCTGAACAGCCCCTTTTATATGTGAGGAAGTGTTAGGGATGAAGGACGTATATTTATTTAGCGGATTTTTGGGAAGTGGAAAGACGTCGATGCTGACAGATGTCATCCGCCAATTGAAAGAACAGGGGATGAAACCTGCAGTGATCATGAATGAACTCGGGAAACTGAACTTCGATTCGCAGGCGGTGGAGGAGGGCGTCCCGCTGAAGGAGATGCTTGAAGGCTGTATTTGCTGCTCCGGTGCTGAAAAGACGGAGGCACAGATTCAGTCGCTGTTGCATGATGCAGACTTTGATGTCCTCATCATCGAGACGACGGGGGCTGCACATCCTGTAGAGGCACTGGATGCTGTCTATTCGCCGCTTTTTGCCGAAAAGCTCAATATCAAAGGAATCGTGACAGTAGCCGACAGCAAACTCTGGCTGAACCGTACGACGCTGTCTCCACAGGCACGCTCGCTTTTCATGGAGCAGATCCGCCATGCCCATCTGTTGCTGGCCAATAAAATGGATTTGCTTGCGGAAGATGAACAGGCGAAGGTCGTCTATGAGCTGCAGGGCTTCAATCCAAATGCGTTCATCCTGCAGACGTCGAACGGGAAGGTGCCTCTGCAGCTATTGCTAAACATGCAGTCAACTGCGCGAGTGGACAAGCGTGATATCGTTTCTGCCCGAATCGGCGAAAGCTTCAATCTTGGGTCGCGGCTCGTCACGTTCGACCGTCCCTTTACACAAGAGGAATTTGAGGACTGGGTGCGCAGCCTACCGGAATCTGTTTATAGAATGAAGGGGTACGTCCCTATAGAGGGTATAAAAAATCCTATGCTGTTTCAATATGCATACGGAATGGTCCAGTGGCTTCCGGAATTTCTGCATATGCCGTCGAAGCTGGTCATCATCGGCGAGAATATCCAAGGTCTGAAAGTGATTGGAGTCGACTGATTCGTAGGAGTGGGCTGGAAAGTAAAAAAGTTCTGGACGGCTCTGTTTTGATGTGTATTTATTAAGGGGCATTGCTTTTGCGGTGGTAACATCAAAATACTACTGTATTGTTCGGTAGGAGGCATCTCAAAAGACTTTTCGGGGGCCTCCTCTTTTGTTTGGTGAACTGGAGTTATCCAGTAAAGACAAAATATGTATGCAGGCGGTGTCTGTTTTTAATCGCCTGTTTTGTATGGGGCGAAATTATGCTAAAATGAGCATTATGGGTCTAAAAATAAAGAAATTTAATTTACCCAAATTCCAATTGAATCTATCAGTAGATTGCTGTCGAAACGGCAATGTATAAAAACCCGAAAAAAATCATATACTTTTAAAAATTATATCGAGGAAGATGGAAGGTTTATAGAAAGTTAGGAGAATGTTTGTGAAGCAAAAATCAATCATTTTAACGGGCGGGGGTACGGCGGGACATGTGTCGCTGAACCAGGCAATCATCCCTGAATTACTTGAACAGGGATATGACGTGCATTATATCGGCTCGCGTGACGGTATCGAAAAGGAATTAATCGGCGATGCTTTTCCGCAAGTACCCTACCATGAAATAGCGAGTGGGAAACTGCGCCGTTACTTCTCAGTAAAGAATTTTACAGATCCGTTCCGCGTAATGGCGGGTGTAGGACAGGCATTTTCAATCATCAGAAAAGTAAAGCCAACAATCATTTTTTCAAAGGGAGGATTTGTATCCGTACCCGTAGTCATTGCTGCAAAGATGGCCAATGTGCCGGTTGTCGTCCATGAGTCGGACGTGACGCCGGGGCTTGCCAACAAGATTGCCTTGCCTTTTGCGTCACATGTATTCACCGTATTTAAAGAAACGATGCAGCATCTGCCGAATGATAAGGCAACATGCACAGGCTCCATCATCAGGCAGCAGTTGTTCGAAGGGAATAAGGACAGAGGACTCAAGCTGTGTGGCTTCGAGCCGACGAAAAAGGTGCTGCTTGTAATGGGCGGCAGCCTAGGTTCGGTAGTGCTGAACAATGCCCTTCGCGAAAACCTAAATGAACTGCTGCCGATGTTCAACATTGTGCATCTATGTGGAAAGGGAAATATTGATGAGTCGCTGGGGCATATTGAAGGATATTGCCAATTTGAATATGTAACCGATGAGCTTTCCGATTTGCTGTTTCTTTCGAATCTGGTCGTATCCCGTGCCGGGTCCAACTCGATTTTTGAATTTCTGGCCCTGCGCAAGCCGATGCTGTTAATTCCGCTATCGGCTGCCAAAAGCAGGGGCGATCAGATTTTAAATGCGAACCTGTTCAAAAAGCAAGGCTTTGCCCATGTATTGGAGGAGGAGATGCTGACAAAAACGACATTTATGAAGTCGATTGAAGCCCTTATCCGAGACGAAGAAGAAATCATCGACAAGATGCTGGATGCAGAACGTCCGAAAACACCAAAGGAAATGGTTACACTCATTACCCAATATGAAAAATGACCGGAGTTGTTGTCATGTGTTGTCTTTTTACACATGCCGACAGCTCCTTCTTTGTTTGTCGCCACTATGTAATTGAAAGGACATTCTAGCAATGGAAGCATAGGATAATATAAAGAAGAGGCATCGGTGGTTTCGACCGATGCGCTGGAGAAAAGGCTGTCAGTGGAGCGCGTATGGGAATGGGCGCACAAGCAGGTATGCCTTTGCGCGCCCAGTGGATGATAAAGCGTGGTATATATATCATAATTCCGAATGAGGTTCTCTCATTACATCGCCTGCTCTTCTTCTTCTGCACGTTCGTGGGCGGTTGTCAGATAGAATAGGTCTTTCGGAATTTTATAAAGGTTAAATTGAGTATCACCGGCATTAATCTCTTCGTAAAGTGCAGGATGCGATTCATGGGCGTCTACAACGTACGGTAGCTTTAATGCAGCGGCTTTGGAGCGGTCGTTTTCTTGACGGATGCGTAGGAAGACAGTGTGGAAGTCATATTCGTAGAATAACTCGGAGAGGAACAGGTATTTCGCTTTCTGGTTGTAGCCTTTGCCCTGATACGGTTTACCTATCCATGTACCAAGGAACCCGGCGCCATCCTGCACATCGAATATACTTATTGTTCCAATCGGCTGACCCCAATCATCCGTTATGGTGCGGGAAACGGTCTTCCCTTGTTGTTCTTCTTCAATCAATTGTTTTGTCATAAACAAGTATTCTTCGGCAGAAGTTGCCTTCTGTCGAACGTAGGGAAATACAGCAGGGTGCGATAGTAAATTGTATAACTCTGTTGCTTCATAAAAATCTCGATGTTTCAGCATGCGAAACGCCTCCTTTTTAGGATAAAGTAGACCCAGTCCCGGGCATTCATTTCGAACTCGATTCCAACCTAAAAGAAATAGACGTCAAACTATCGTATTACCGTTAGTTTCCCCTCTATCTTGCCTATGAAAACATAATATCGAAATAACGTGAGTAGATAATTAATTCTACATTAAAAAAGTTGTTTCATGCAATAAAATAGCTCGAAAAAAACGTAAAATTCTGGATGATTAATAGTTAATTCTGAATTGTAAGAAAACATTCAAGAACAATGATTGAAGGTTCTTCACGGACAGGATAATATAAATACATATCTTAGTGGAGGCGATATTTTTTTATGGAAAAAACATTATTGAAGGTGCATGGCTCAGGAAACACCTTTTACCTGTATGATACGCGAGACGAGCAGGAATTCGATTGGGTAAAGCTCACTCGCTGGCTGTGTAAGCAGGACAATGAAGGAGGAGCGGACGGCCTTCTTCTTGTATGTCCTTCTGGGCATGCTGATGCGAAAATGCGCGTCATCAATGCAGATGGCTCGGAGGCTTCGATGTGCGGCAATGGACTGCGCTGTGTTGCTAGATACATATGTGAAAAACTCGATGTAGGTGAAGCGGTCATTGAAACGATGAAGGCGGATTTGAAAGTGAAAAAAGAACAGCCACTATTTAAAGAGCTGCCGACGTATTCCGTAGAGATTTCCCCGGTATCATTCGAACTCGAATCCCTGCCGATGCAATATAAAGAAAAGAATCAAATCATCCATGAAGTGATGGAAGAATTTTCGCCTACCATTCAATTTACGGCAGTTTCGGTCCCGAACCCTCATCTGATTGGGATTGTAGGGGACTACTATATCAAGCACCAATCGCACCAATTTTTACTGGCGCATTACCTGAATCATGAAAATGAGTACTGTACAGACGGTGTCAATGTGAGTTATGTGTATCCAATGGATGACAACAGCATTTACGTCCGCACATATGAACGGGGTGTCGGCTTTACGAATGCATGTGGCACGGCCATGACAGCTTCTGCACTGGTAGCCAGCTTGAATGGCATCGTTTCATCAGACCTGGTAACTGTCTATAACCCGGGCGGCTTTGTGAAATGTGTGGCCAAGAAGGTGGATGACGATTATCAGCTGCTGCTCATTGGGAATGCTACCATCATGGCTACCTGTACAGTAGGTATTGAAGGAGAAACTTTCGAGTGGAAATATTGTGAACCTACGACCGAACAAGTAGAATATGATGAGTGTATACAATTTGTAAACGAACAAACGGCCCATTTCATGCCATAGGGCAATGGAAAAGCAACGGATGATGTCCCGGCTCCGCATCATTACCGGAACCTTCCGCGTGATTGCAGGAGATTTGTGCGACTGAATATCATTGCAACCAAAGCGGGTATTATAAAATATGCGTCACTTTCTTATATGCGATTGTCTGGCTGTAGGGAAGATGAATTGCTCGGCAGAGGAAGCATTTTACAAGGCAGAGCTGCTTTTTAAAAAACAGCTTCTTGATTTACAGATGGATTTTAAAGACAAGGAGGGGCTGTCCAATAAGCGAAAAACTTATCGGGCAGCCTTTTGCTTTAAGAATCGAACGTTGATTATCCGGGATGCCGGAAAAACGTCTCTTGAAAAGGAAGAAAATCTGGTGAAGAAGATATTAATAGTAGAAGATGAAAAAAATATTGCGCGTTTTTTGGAACTGGAGCTTCGGCATGAACAGTTCGATGTTACCGTGTGCCATGACGGACGGGAGGGGCTGTCCACAGCACTGGGCGGAGCGTACGATTGCCTGCTGCTGGATGTCATGCTTCCCGGCCTGAATGGCATCGAGTTGTGCAGGCGCATTAGGCGGGAATCGGAAGTGCCCATCATTTTGCTGACTGCCCGGGACGCGGTGATGGATAGGGTGGCGGGACTTGATGCTGGGGCGGATGATTATATCGTCAAGCCGTTTGCCATAGAGGAACTGCTGGCGCGCATCCGCACGATTTTCAGGCGAGTCCAACCAAAAACGGAAGCCGGAGAAAAGCTGTCCGTCCGTCATTTGATGATTGACACGACTGCATATGAAGTGATATTCGAGGGACACAGGCTTGAATTGACGAAGACGGAATACGATTTGCTGAAGCTCTTGGTCGAACGGAAAAATAAAGTGTGCCCCCGTGAGCTTATACTGGAGACGGTGTGGGGCTATGATACAGAAGTGGAAACGAATGTAGTAGATGTTTATATAAGACATTTGCGTGCGAAACTTATGACAGAAGAGCTGCCGTATATCGAGACTGTACGTGGGGTGGGATATGTGATTCGGGAATGAAGTTGAAAAATATCATAAAAAATCAGTCGCTCAAGACGAAATGGATGTTGACGACGGGATTGGCGATATTTATTTCGTATGCGGCAATCTGCGTAACTATTTTCATTGCGCTACATGCCTGGCTGCTTGCAAATGAAGAGGAGAATGCCATCCGTACAGTGGATGATATGACGAGCTTTCTTTCTTCTCAAAGAATGGCCGTTACAATACAGGACCTCCAGAACCAGACAGGGCTGATGAAGGCCGTACTGAATCAGAATCAGACAGTACGCCTCTACGAATTGGACGGCACTCAAATCCTGCAGATTAATAATGCATCCCCGGCCGCCGACCTAGATATGTCCTTTTCGTCTCCGGGTGAGACACTGATCGAGGAGACGACGCTTGAGGGGACGGATGTGTATGTCATGCACCGTCTCGTCCGAATTGGGTCGCAGCCATACCTGCTGCAGCTTGTCCATCCATTGTCTTCATTCCAGTCGATGATGGGATATATACTGACAACGATGCTCATTATGGGCATTGGTGCTGTAGTGCTTGCAGCGGCGATCGGCTACTATGCTTCAACAGCAATGATCAGGCCTCTTCGCCAGCTACGTAATTCCATGCAGGCTGTAAAGGAGCGGGGTTTTGAAACGAAAGTGGACTTCGCCTATGATGCAAAGGATGAAATAGGTGATCTTCTACGCCTCTATGAATCGATGCTGCAGGAGCTCGAAGTGTCGTTCCGCCGGCAGCAGCAGTTTGTCTCGGATGCCTCTCATGAGCTTAGAACGCCAATCCAATCGATTGAGGGCCACATCTCCATGATGAAGAGATGGGCTAAAGATGATCCGGAAGTGCTAGAGGAGTCGTTGGATACGACGCTTGAGGAAGTTGAACGGATGAAGAAGGTGATGGAGGAGCTGCTGCAGCTAGCAAGGAAGGAAGCAGTTGCAGAGGGGGCAAGCGCCGATGTCGAGGAGATTGTACATCAAGTGTCGGAGGAGTTAAAGTTCCTCTATAAACAAGTAGAGTTCGACGTCCGGGTTACAGGACAGAAAAAGGAAGCGGCTATCTCCGAGGAAGCGCTAGCTCAAATTATTCGGAATCTATTTGAAAATAGTATTCGTTACAATGAAAACGTCCCGCACATCGATGTAAACATTCATTATGACCGCCATAATGTTTTTATTGAAATTTCAGATAATGGAATTGGCATAGAGAAGGAACACCTGCCCTATATATTTGACCGCTTCTACAGGGTCGATGATGCACGCGTCCATGTAGAAGGCAGCACGGGACTGGGTCTCAGCATTACGAAAATGCTCATCAAAAAATATGGGGGAGAAATTGAAGTTTACAGTAAAATGCGAAAGGGAACCGTATTCTTATTGCAGCTTTCTATAAAAATGTAGCAATTTACCCAAATTATTTTGTTTTTTTTTAGTTCACGAAAAAAATTGCTTATTTTGCTAAAAAGAGTTGTATTTTCTGTGAGGAGTAGTAAGATTGATATGGAAAAAACGTTCTTTCGCCCAAGTGTTTTATTCTTAGGAAGTTTGCGCGAAGAATGGTAAAATATTATATAGATTTAACAATTACTAATGGAACTGCCAAAAGGCAAAATTTGGAGGTTATTTTTCATGTCGAACAATGTATACGCTGCAGGTTCCCCTTGGTCAGCGTTTGCTGGACCAAACTTAGGTTATGTTTTAGAGCAATATGACCTATACCTGCAGTCTCCTGAAGAAGTAGATGCTGAGTTAGTCGCACTATTCCAAGCTTATGGTGCACCACAAGTAGAAGGCGTTGACACAGCTGTTGCTACAACAGGCGTGGCCCAAGGCGATTACCGAAAAGTGTTGGCAGCGGTGAAGCTTGCCGATGCAATACGTTCCCAAGGTCACTTGGCAGCAGATCTTTATCCACTAAAAGACCGAAAATTAGACACTTCGCGTATTGATGAAAGCGCATTCGGTTTATCGGCTGCAGATTTAGCTGAAATACCGGCTACTGTTTTCTTCAAGGAAGTGCCAGCTGGCTTGAAAAATGGCAAGGAAGCGATTGACTTCCTAAAAGCTGTTTACACGGATAAAATTGCCTTTGAATACAATCAAGTATCAAATGAAGAAGAACGTGCTTGGATTCAGTCACAGATTGAATCAGGTGCTTTCAAGGCTACTTTAACAAATGACGAGAAAAAAGCGCTGCTTGAGCGTCTTACTCGAGTGGAGAATTTTGAAAAATTCATTCATAAGACATTTGTAGGGCAAAAACGTTTCTCCGGCGAAGGCTTAGATACGCAAATCATCCTATTAGATGAAATTATCAAGGTAGTAGAGAAGGAAAATCTTGAAAATGTCCGTATCGGAATGGCTCACCGTGGCCGATTAAATGTGTTGACTCACATTCTAAACAAACCATATGACATGATGTTCTCTGATTTTGCGCACGTTTCCAACGATTTATTCTTCCCGGAAGACGGCCGTCTTGAAATTACAAAAGGCTGGACTGGCGATGTGAAATACCACATGGGTGCTTCCTATACACGTGAATCAGGCATGAACGTGAAGCTTGCCTACAACCCGTCCCACTTGGAAGTTGCTGCGCCAGTTGTATTAGGTACGACACGCGCTGCACAGGATGATACAACAAAAGCGGGTGCTGTGGAATTCAACCCAAATAAAGCCCTAGGGATTTTGATTCACGGGGATGCGGCATTCCCAGGTCAAGGGATTGTAACAGAAACATTGAACTTTGCGAAAACGGAAGGCTTCACTACTGGCGGTACAATCCACATCATTGCAAATAACATGATTGGTTTTACAACAGAGCATTTTGATTCTCGTTCTTCTGTATACTCTTCTGACCCTGCGAAAGGTTATGAGGTACCAGTCATTCATGTGAATGCTGACGAACCGGAAGCAGTAGCACAGGTAGGACGTTTTGCTGCAGCATATCGTCAAAAATTCGGCAAGGACATTTTAATTGACTTGATTGGATACCGCCGTTATGGTCATAACGAGACGGATGATCCGACTGTAACGAACCCGGATACGTATAAATTGGTATCGAAGCATGATCCAATCCGTGTAATCTACGGTACAAAACTGGCTGAGGCTGGTCTAGTATCAATGGATGAGGTAAAGGCTCTTGATGCGAAAGTTTATGCTGAAATGCAGGCGGCCTATGACCATGTGAAGGAAATGGCAGAGAAGGATGAACATAACCATATAGAAATGCCGGAAGAAGTGAAAGTATCTTTCCCTAAAATTGATACGTCTGTCGGTATCGAGCGCTTGGAAAAAATCAATGAAGAATTGCTACAGTTTGAGGAAGGCTTCCAGCCGCAAAACAAACTGGCGAAGATTCTTGAAAAACGCCGTGAAGCATTTGCAAGCGAAAAAATCGATTGGGGGCATGCGGAAACATTGGCATTTGCTACAATCGTCCAAGATGGTCACCCAGTTCGCTTTACAGGCCAGGATGCTCAACGTGGTACATTCTCACAGCGCCATTTAGTGCTGCATGACAAAAACAACGGTGCTCTATTCACACCATTACACCACATTTCTGGTGCCAACGCATCATTCACTGTACACAACTCTCCACTGACAGAAGCGGGTGTTGTAGGCTTTGAATATGGTTACAACCTTGAAAATCCAAATGTGCTATCGATTTGGGAAGCGCAGTTCGGTGACTTCGCAAACATGGCACAAGTTATGTTCGATAACTTCATTTCAGCAGCACGTGCGAAATGGGGCCAAAAATCAGGCCTAGTCATGCTGTTGCCTCATGGTTATGAAGGTCAAGGCCCAGAGCACTCTTCAAGCCGTATGGAGCGTTTCCTGCAGTTATCAGCTGAGAACAACTGGTTCGTAGCAAACTGTTCAAACGCAGGCAACTATTACCACTTACTGCGCCGCCAAGCTAGCATGTTAGGTTCAGAAGGTATGCGCCCGTTGGTGGTTGTATCACCGAAGAGTCTTCTTCGTCACCCACTTGCAGCAGCTTCGGCTGAGCAATTGGCTAATGGCGGATTCCAAGAAGTAATCGAACAGCCGACAACTGGTAAAACACCAGAAGCGGTTGAGAAAATTGTTCTTGGAACTGGTAAAGTGATGATCGACCTTGCAGACCGCGTAAAAGACGGTGAAGGCTTCGATCACCTGCATATCGTTCGTGTAGAACAGCTTTATCCATTCCCAGCGGAGCAAGTGAAAGAAATCATTGCACGCTTCCCGAATGCGAAGGAAATCGTGTGGGTACAAGAAGAGCCGAAGAACCAAGGCGCTTGGAACTACATGCTTGAGCATTTATATGAACTATCTGAAGGTAAAAAAGTTCGCTATGTAGGACGTCCGGCAATGAGCTCGACTTCCGAGGGCGACGGCGATGCACATAAAGCGGCTCAGGCGGCATTGGTTGCAGAAGCGGTAGCCAAATAGAAAACTATTGAACTAATCGGAAATTTCCGATGACAATTTAATGAAAATTAGGGCTCCTCGTTATGAGTAGCCCGCCCATCTCCCTTATAATAAAGGAAACGGGTAACCAAAGGAGGATATTAAAGTGGCTGAGATTAAAGTCCCTGAACTAGCAGAATCGATTACAGAAGGTACAATCGCCCAGTGGGTGAAAAAAGTGGGAGACCACGTAGAAAAAGGCGAGTTTATCGTAGAATTAGAGACTGATAAAGTAAACGCTGAAATCATCTCAGAAGAAGCAGGCGTTCTAACGCAAATTCTTGCTGAAGAGGGTGACACTGTACTAGTAGGTCAAGTAATCGCAGTAGTAGAAGCGGGCGAAGGCGCAGCTCCTGCACCAGCAGCACCAGCGCAAGAAGCGGCACCAGCTCCTGCACAAGAAGCTCCAAAAGCAGCAGCTCCTGCACCGGCAGCACCAGTAGTAGAAGAAACTTCAGGTGAGCGTGTAGTTGCATCTCCAGCAGCTCGTAAACTAGCTCGTGAAAAAGGAATTGATCTAGCGGCAATTTCTCCTGTAGATCCACAAGGTCGTGTTCGCGTACAAGACGTAGCGGCTCACGGCACTGCACCAGTGGCAGCACCAGCAGCTCCTGTAGCAGCAACAGGCGGTCCATTAGTATTCGCTCCAGCAGCAGACTCTGGTCGTGTAACAATCGAGAAAATGTCTCGCCGTCGTCAAACTATCGCAAAACGTTTATTAGAAGTTAAACAATCTACTGCAATGCTGACTACTTTCAACGAAATCGACATGACAAACATCATGGCATTACGTAAACGCAAGCAAGAGGAGTTCGTAAAAGCGAACGATATCAAGCTAGGCTTCATGTCATTCTTCACAAAAGCGGTTGTAGCAGCGCTTAAGAAATACCCATATGTAAACGCTCAAATCTCTGGTGACGAAATTCACTTGAACAACTTCTTCGATATCGGTATTGCGGTATCAACTGAAGAAGGTTTGGTAGTACCGGTTGTACGTGATGCAAACAGCAAAAACTTCGCAGAAATCGAGAAAAACATTGCTGAATTAGCTGGCAAAGCGCGTGACAAAAAATTAGGCTTGAACGACATGGCTGGCGGATCATTCACAATCACTAACGGCGGTGTATTCGGTTCATTGATGTCTACGCCAATCATGAATGGTACACAAGCAGGTATCCTTGGCATGCACTCAATCGTCAACCGTCCAGTAGCTGTTAATGGCGAAGTGCAAATCCGTCCAATGATGTATGTGGCTCTTTCTTATGACCACCGTATCATCGATGGTAAAGATTCTGTCGGCTTCCTGAAAACAGTGAAAGAATTGATCGAGAACCCAGAAGACTTGTTATTGAACTCTTAATTTGATTTGTTCTGCAAGTGTCTCACACCTTTAGAGGAAGGGATGAATGCAGCTGCAAATACGGTAAGGGCATATTGGATTAACGTAACCCACCTGTATATACAGGTGGGTTTTATAGATTGTGGAAATAATGATAAATCGTGTATGCAGTGCAAGTCTGCAAAAAGCGCTGCCTGGAACGGAATAAATCCAGATGCCGAAAGGAACAGGGACGATTGTATTCAATCAACATAGGTATTTTTGTATATTTCTACTAAACTACGTATTGACAGACATTTCAGATTGTTGTAGTATTTTAGGTACACCAATTCAATAAAAAAGCCTCACAACTCGTGAGGTAGAGGTGCGATATTTATTAGTTTTTCATGGAGCTGCGAGCAGGCGTCGAGATGAAGAAGAAGGAAATATCGCCGAAGTATACATAAGACTCGCTTACGTATACTGGGGCTGCAGTGAACAACTGCAGAACTGTCTTGCATCATCTTTCCCGATTATGCAAGTTGTGCTATCTCAAAGGGGAACTAGAGGCAATGGGCTATATAACAAACGCGACCTTCAGTTCTGCAGGTCGTTTTTTTATATACCGAAAATACTTAATTTTCTGACAGGGAGAGAGGTTCATGAGAAAAAAATTAGCACTATTGATGGCCGCCATGATGACGGCAATTGTTCTAGCTGCATGCGGCTCGGATGATGGAGGTACGGCTTCCGAAGGCGGCAAGGATTCTGACAGCAACGTATTGAAGGTCGGAATGGAAGCTAACTACGCGCCGTTCAACTGGACACAGAAGGACGATTCAAACGGTGCAGTAAAAATCGAGGGTTCTGCAGAATACGCAGGGGGCTATGATGTAGAGGTTGCGAAGAAAATCGCTGAAGGTCTTGGCAAGGAGCTGGTCGTTGTCAAAACGGAATGGGACGGACTGCTGCCTGCCCTGCAATCCGGTGTAGTGGATGCCATCATCGCGGGAATGAGCCCTACAGATGAACGCAAAGAGGCAATTGATTTCACGGAAAACTATTACACGTCTGATTTTGTCATCGTTGTGAAAAAGGGCGGCGGCTATGAAAATGCCAAAACATTGGAAGACTTCAAGGGAGCTAAAATTACAGCGCAATTGAATACGACCAACTATAAGGTAATTGACCAGATTTCAGGAGTGGATAAGCAGGTCGCGATGGACAATTTTGCGGCGATGCGAGTGGCAATTGAAACAGGTGCAATCGACGGCTATGTGGCGGAGCGTCCGGAGGCCATTTCTGCGGCTGCTGCAAATGACAACTTTGCATATGTAGTACTTGAAAAGGGCTTCAAAACAGAACCGGCGGATACTGCAGTTGCAATCGGGATCCGCAAAGGGGACAAAAAAGCTGATCAAATGAATGAAATTCTGGCGGAAATCTCCGAGGAGGAGCGCCAGCAACTAATGGAGGATGCCATCGCCAACCAGCCGGCAGCACAGTAATTCCATCTAGCCGCAGTATATGCGGCTAGTTTTCAATTTTTTAAGAAGGCAGCTAGAGAGCTGTTAGGAGGATTTTATGAGCTTAGAGACCATCTTCTCAATATTACAAAACAACTGGCCGATGTTTTTACGTGGCACATACATAACACTTGCAATCGCTATTATTAGTACGGTTATTGGAGCACTGATTGGATTTTTCATCGGCATTATGCACACGATTCCGGTACACAAGCGTTCTATTAAAAGTGTGGTTTTAAAGATTTTCAATTTCCTGCTGTCCGTCTATGTGGAAATCTTCCGAGGTTCTCCGATGATTGTACAGGCGATGGTTGTATTCTATGGGTTATACGCATACGGCATTGAAATGGATCGCTTCGTAGCGGCATTGGTAGTAGTTGGGCTGAATACGGGGGCCTATATGGCGGAAATCGTGCGCGGAGGGATTGTATCGATCGACAAGGGGCAATATGAGGCGGCACAGGCTATCGGCATGAACCATTTCCAGACGATGGTCCATGTCGTCCTTCCGCAGGTCGCACGCAACATTCTGCCTGCCACAGGAAACCAATTGGTTATGAACATCAAGGATACAGCCGTGCTGAGCGTCATCAGTGTAACGGAGCTGTTCTTCCAGACAAAATCGGTTGCAGGGGCGAACTTCAAATTTGCAGAAAGCTTCTTCATTGCCACGGTCATTTATATCATCCTGACATTCACGGCGACACGCATCCTTCGTTGGGTGGAGCGTAGGATGGATGGTCCCGATTCATACAAAATGGTAGATTCGGCCGTTGAACAAAAGCCGTCTATATAAGGAGCGTCAGCTATGGAAACAGTAATTGATATTAAACATCTAAGTAAGTCATTCGGGCATCATGAAGTGTTGAAGGATGTCAACTTTTCGGTACGGAAGGGGGAGGTGGTCTGTCTGATTGGCTCTTCCGGTTCCGGAAAATCAACCCTGCTCCGATGCATCAATCTGCTGGAGAAACCGAGTGGTGGAGAAATCATCTATAAGGGAGAAAACATCTTGAATGATGCCCATGACATAGAAAAATATCGTACGCATCTCGGGATGGTATTCCAGCAGTTCAATTTGTTTAATAACCTGGATGTAATGAGGAATTGCATCGTCGGCCAGCAAAAGGTGCTGAAGCGATCCAAGCAGGAAGCGACGGAAAAGGCGTTGAAATATTTACAGGTCGTCGGCATGGATAAATATCAGAATGCAAAGCCGCGCCAGTTGTCAGGTGGTCAGAAGCAACGTGTCGCCATTGCAAGGGCACTGGCGATGGAACCGGATGTGATGCTGTTCGATGAACCGACTTCGGCTCTGGACCCGGAAATGGTCGGTGAGGTATTGAAGGTCATGCGTATGCTTGCTGCCGAGGGGAATACAATGCTTATTGTCACGCATGAAATGGAGTTCGCTCGGGAAGTTGCTGACCGGGTGGTATTCATGGATAAGGGCGTCATCGTGGAAGAGGGGCATCCGGATCAGGTGCTTGTAAATCCGCAGCATGAACGGACAAAGGAATTTTTAAAACGTACGCTCAAATGAATGATACAAAAAATCGACAGGCGATGGCCTTGTCGATTCTCTTCATCTTCTGGAATTCCATTCCGAAACGATAATAAATATGATAGCAAAAGCAAATGCGATGGCAAAGAACCATGAAGGAAGACTACCGAATGCCATAAAATCACCTCTCGCCATAGTGTATCATGATTGATGGTGCAATCACAGGGAGGATACGCAATTTTTGCAGATTTGCACAATTTAGTACACAACTAGTATGAAATCGTATAAAATAAAGACTAAATAGTAGAGCGCAGTGCTTTACAAAAAGTGAGGTATGGTAATGTTACATTTAAAATGGAAAGACGCACCGACGATTCGTACAGTGAAATGTGTGCATACAAATGCTTCCAAGTATTTGGTTTCGAATGTATTAACAGTCGGTAAAGAATACGAAGTGAAAAATGAAACGGAAGAATTCATCTTCGTCATCGACAACACAGGAAATGTCGGCGGCTATTATAAGGAATACTTCGAGTAAACAAGGTTGGTGGCTTCTGAAAAAAGCGGAACCGCTCCCTTTGCGTCCGATGTATGGGCAATGCTTCTAATCCGACATGAATCAAGAAAAACAGAGCTGCCCAGAAAGTTTTGGCTTTCTGGGCAGCTTTCTTTGTAGACAACGTCATGTTGCTCCCTAAGGAACAAACTGTTAAAGGCCATGTCCAATCATTCGCTCATGGTCCTGCTAAACCGCCTTTTAACGGGGACGAATGTAAGGGTTCCCAGCCAAAATCACACAAGGGTGGATTCGGTCTGCTTTCTTTTTTCATCGGCGATTGCCTGCATGCGCAATGT
Organism: Lysinibacillus sp.; assembly: GCA_051874195.1. Taxonomy (GTDB): domain Bacteria; phylum Bacillota; class Bacilli; order Bacillales_A; family Planococcaceae; genus Lysinibacillus_B. The sequence continues at coordinate 20,717 of JBJEFP010000018.1, forward strand.
CTCTTCAATTTCCTGAAGCAGCTTCAGCTGAGTTTGCTTGAAGTGGTTGATATCCTCATGGGAAATGTTTTCCCTTTTATGCGCCCGTCTTTCCTTTGAAGAGGATGCCAGCTGGGCTTTTTTACGCATCAGCTCGTCCGTTGCCTTCGTGAGACGTTCCTGGGCCTGGCTTGCACGGCGCTGGTGGCCGATGCTAAGTAGCATGGAAATCTGTGATTGCCAAAGTGGAATCGTTGACATGATGGATTCCTGGATTTTATCAATCAGTAGCTGGTGCGTCTTCTGAATCATCCGAATCTGCGGGGCGGCCTGGATGGCAATTTCCCGCGAAATTTCAAGGTCATATATGCGGCGGTCAAGCCATTCGAGCGACATATGAATATCTTGCAGCTCCTGCCGTATCATCGGATCATCACTTGTACTGACTTTGTGCTGAAAGGACGGCAGTATGACATCCTGCATTTCCTGCCGTTTGATTTCACCGGCTGCAATATATACATTGATTTCACGGAAATATTCCTCGTTCAATTGATAGAGCTCCTCTAGCATTGAAAAATCCGAAAGAAGCCCCTGCTGTGCATGGGCAAGCTGGATGTTCAGCCGATCGATATGCTTGCTCAGCCGATTGTACTGCGACATCGTCTGTTGGACTGAGCCAGTTTGTTTGCTGAACCATTTCCCCAACAGGCCGGACTTCTTTTCGATGAGGGCATCGGGGTCGATCTTATCAAGCAGATCCATCAGTTGAAAAAGAATCTCTCCGACTTTTGATGTATCCTTTCGCTGCACGTGCAACAGAAGTTTGGAGGAAAACTTTTTCAATGCCTGTTGAGCCGTTGACCCGAAAGCAATCACTTCTTCATACTTTCTTACATTTAAATCCTTTGCCAACTTCAGCGCCCGCTTTTGTTCGGGTTGGCTGAGGGATGAAAAGAGGGGAGTCGCCGAGTGGTTTTGCAGTTGCGTCTCATATTCACATTTGGCCGCTTCCGCTGATTGGCTACTCGGCGAGGCGAATGCATCAAATGGATTTTCAGTCATCACTCATCACCGCCACTCAGCCGATCACGTCGCTTTTCGTTCTCAAGCTTTGCAAAATCGAGCTCGATTCGTAAATGATCGATATCCGATTGTAATGCCAATCGCAAGTCGTCCTCAAACGTCTCATGCAACACCTTCAATGTCTTCCGAGTATCCTCCAGTGCAAGGTGGATGTCATTGCCCTTCACCTGCTGTTTTGTCAGCAGTGTGTATTTATCCGCAAGCTCGACAGCGGACGGCAGATGCGAATAGAAGAAATCCTCGACTGCGTAGAATTTATGAGGGTCGTTCGTGACGATGTTGATGATCCGGCGTGACACCTTGCTCATCTCATTCAGCAATTTGAATGATCTGATGGAACGGACACGGTGCTGTGCGAGCTGGTTGACTTGGTTTTGTGCCTGCTTCAGCTGAGCCTCTATATGATTGTAATCCGCCTTCGTGATACCCAGTTCCTTGCTGCGCTTTGCCTTCTGTATATTGTAAATCACTTTATTACTGACGTAATAACTACCAAAAAACAGGGCAAATCCTGCCAATACCATATCTAGATTAACGACGGAAACAGTAAATGCAGTGAAGCCGATCAGAAAATTGATGGCATGTCTTGTAATAGAATTCATGGCACCTAGCATATTTTGCACCTCCATTCGAAAACTTTACTAATAAATACGAATGAACTGGATAAAAGTTTCGTACTCTTATTTTATCACACAAAAAAATTGGACATTAAACAATATCCGACTCCATAGCAGTATAGCCTTTTAGTTCCTTAAAAATTTCCAGGGTAAACTCGTTCGACTCAGCCTGCAGACTGACTCCTTTTTGGACGAAATGGATGAATTCATCGACCGCTTTTGTGCTGCCCTCCACCTCGACTTCCAGCCGGCTCGGACCGTTTAATACGCAGTACCCTTTTAAACCGAGTTCAATCGCTTTTTGCTTGATAAAGAAGCGATGGCCAGTTCCTTTTACATCGCCGAAAAAAATGATTTTTACACGTTTTGGCATGTTTCTTCCTCCTTATGAAGAGGGCAAAGAAGGTCCTTCCTGCCGCTCGGCTGTTATATTATGCTCCGGATACAAGGATTCCACGAGGTCGTTCATCCGGTTGATTGCTTTTTCGGGAGCCTGACCAATTTCCTTCAAATGGCTTTTGGCATTGATTAGATCGTTGCCATTCGGTTTCATCTAAAAACTGCACCAGTTCTATGGTGTCCATTTGCTTAAAGATACGGAGCTATACGTATCAAATCATGAGGGGAATTTTGTATAGGCATAAGAACAGATTTGATGCTTTCCATTCCGAAAAATATAATCCAGCGTTGATGACTGTAAAACTTCCACGATTGGCGCCGTGCCCCGGGAAGCGTCCGGTCGGAAAGGAAATCCCCCCATGTTACGAAGGTGATTCTCATTCATTGAATTTGTTGAATATTTTACCATAAAAACCCCTATTAATAGACATATTCACGTCTAGTGCTTACAATACAATAGTATAGAAAGGAAAGGGTTGTCGATGATGTATAAGATTATCTACATGAAGGCGGATTTCGAACCATGGTGGCTATTCGAAGGGTGGGAATCGCAAATTGTTTCGACTAACCTATATGAAACGAAAGAGGAATATGAAGAAGCGCTGAAACAACTGCTGGCATCGTTCCGTGAAAAATTCAAATTTGAAGAAATGAGAAAAGGCAGATTCATCGCCTTCTGGAATGAGGAAGAATGTGAATTCTGTGAAGGATGCGATGAAGATGTCCAGATTTTCCATGGAATTATTCTCGATACATTGGTTCCAGCTACCACTGACTAATGCAATTCACAGAAATAAAAGAAAATTTTATAAAAGCCTGAAAAATTGTTTGACATGGTGTAAATAGATGGTATACTAAAGGTAACAATTAAAATTGCTTGGCCGGGTACAGATTCACATATTACAAAGAGTGATCGGTAAAATTGACGGTACTCTTCGTAATATGTGAATTTTTTTAATACGGTAAAGAAATTCCATATTGTTAACTTTATTTTTTGGAGGTTTTCTTAAATGAAACAAGGTACAGTAAAATGGTTTAACTCAGAAAAAGGCTTCGGATTCATCGAAGTAGAAGGCGAAAACGATGTATTCGTACACTTCTCTGCTATCCAAGGCGAAGGTTTCAAAACACTTGACGAAGGTCAAAAAGTTGAGTTCGAAGTTGTAGATGGCAACCGCGGACCACAAGCTGCTAACGTAATTAAACTTTAATTCTTCGTAATTAAACATTAACTATGTTAAAATCCAAAGGCATCCTACAGAGGTAGGATGCCTTTTTTTATAGGAGATTTATAATTTGTGGAATATTGAAAATAACAATAAACGAAGATATTCCTAAATATAAGTGAGTATTCTACTTATCTATACGAACTATTTAACAGGAATTTACGATGGCGAAATCGTTTCTAATGAGCCGATTCGAGTAGGAGGCGGAAATGCTCCTTCAAGAACAGCAAATTTATTTGCGACGAAAGCGTAGCGAAAGGAGCACTGAACAGACTGCACCTGAGCTAGGCGGAGAGGCCAAGCCTCCTCAGGCCGACAGGATGTCGGTCATAAAGGCGTTGTCACACGATGTGACGATTTTAGCCTTTGTTCCTCTGTCGCTTGTCCCGCTGGAAGCTTTGCTCTGCATCGAAAGCGTAGCGGCAGATGCAC
>JBJEFP010000019.1:0-2880 GCA_051874195.1 Lysinibacillus sp.
GCGAACAGCTCGATACTTTCCGACCGATGGAGCAGCTGCTCGGCGATCGTATTGTATTTCACAATGGGACCTGCCACCAGCTGCGGAAACAGTGCCACATACGCCCCGAAGTCAATCCAGTTCCGCTGCGCCCTTGCAGTCCCCCTATAGACATCGAGTATGTAGGACATCGACTGGAACGTATAAAAGGATATCCCAATAGGCAGCGGAAGTTCCGTCAGCGGAATATCCGTACCGAGCAATTCATTTATGTTCCGGATCAGAAAATCGGCATATTTAAAATAGGACAACAGTGCCAGGTTGATGACAATGGATAGTGCCACCACGCATTTCCGTTTAACGGCGCTTACGTGGGGCTTATCCAGCAACAGCCCGAGAAAGTAATCCGAAAGGGTCGACACGAGCATGATGACAATGTAGACCGGTTCTCCCCAGGCATAGAAGAGAAGGCTCGTTAAAAATAAGAGTAAATTTCGCATCCGCCGCGGCGAACAATAGTAAAGCGTTACTACAGCCGGCAGGAATAGGAATAGAAAGAGTAGACTGCTGAAAACCATTGCTTTATTGCTGTGTAAAGAAAGTGTCGTACACTCTTACAAGCTCATCCGCCTGGTCTGAAATGACAAACAATACATAGTTGCCTTTCGTAACAAGCTGATAGTTCTTTGCATTCTCATATTGGTCTTGAAGGTATGTTTCAAACTGTTTCTGCACATTTTCAGCCCGTTGCTTCAGCGCTGCTTCCACTTCCGGTACATCGGCTTCATTTTTTAATTTCAAAATAGCAATTTCATTTGTCTTTACATTCATCATCGGTATTCTGATTGCATATTCCTCAAGCTTTTCCGGGTCGATATTGTATACTTCCTTCACTTGGTCGGTTGTTAATTCCACCATCGCCGGCTGCTCGACCTCCGCCAGCATCTCATCAACCATTTCGTTTGCTGTCAGCTCCGGTGCCGCTTGGTCTGATGTACCTCCCGAACAGCCCGCCAGCAGCAGTGCCCCTATTACTGTACTAATAAGAAACATTTGTAGCTTTTTCATTGATATGTGCTCCTTTTCCAATGGTATTTCAAAAAACTTAGACACAAGTAGTTTAAGTTAGGTTTCAAAAATTATCCCGGAAAAATAAAACAATTATTCAATTTATAAAAGCAGAGATTTTCCGGACCACAAAATAGCAATCTCCTGCTGCCGCTTCCTTTATGTTACGATACAAATTATGGATATTTTTAAATCCGAATACGCTTGAGCTCCGTTTTATATGTAGAGGGGGATGAACATGAACTTTGTGGATGCCGTAGAACAATATACGACGTACTTATTGAAGATGAGCTATTTATATGTGAAGGACAAGCAATTGGCTGAGGATATCGTGCAGGAGGTTTTTGTCAAGCTATACCAGAATTATGGGGAGCAGCTGCCACTGGAAAATCCAAAGGGCTATCTCGTACAAATGACCGTGAACCGCTGCCGGGACTACTTCCGAAGCTGGCACTATCGAAAAGTGCAGGTAGTCGATGTTTTCATACATAACGAGAAGGCCGACAATCCTCCTTCGGCAGGCTCTGATTTGGCGGAGCATGTCTTAAAGCTGCCGTTGAAATATCGGGAAGTTGTGATTTTGCATTACTTTGATGAACAAGGGACGGCCGAGATTGCCGCCATTTTACATATTCCGATTGGCACGGTAAAAACGCGGCTGCAAAAGGCACGCCGGTTATTAAAGGGCATCCTGCTCGAGGAAGGAGAAACAAGCTATGAACAACAAGCTTAATGATTCTTTGGGGAATTGGGGAAAAGAAACGGCACAGGTGAAGTCCCGGATTTATCAGGAAACGATATACAAGCAGCAGAAAAAACCTAAAAAACCGTTTATCAAACCGTTATTGACGGTTGCTGCCTTGTTTCTCTTCACAGTTGGTACCATCATATTGACAACTTCGGTAGTGAAGACCGAAGAGACTCAGCAATCAGCCGAACCTATAGAATTCCGCATGTTTGATGAGCGAACAGTTGAAATTAAGAAATATGAGCTGTTTTATCGTGATTGGCGCTTCTTGCCAGTGGAGGGTCTTGAATATCACGCATTAAGTGAAACGATTGCTCAACACGCCCTTTTCTATCATATGGCGCGCCATGATACCCAATGGGATGAAAAGCAGCGCAATACGGTGAGGGAGCGTGTAAAACTGGCTCTTCATAATGAAATGAAGGAAGACAAATTGAAGGCGTATTACGAAAAGATGTTTGCAGATTTGCAAATTACAGAGGAGGAGTATATTGACTATTTCTTACTATTGAACAAGGAAGCAGAAATGCTCCAAGACGTTTTGTTTGATAAAGGAATCGGGTTGGATGAAGAAGCATTCGGAGAATCAGTAAAGGCATATCAACAGTTTGCAGGTTTTACTGAAGAGGAGATGGTCAAGCTGGCAAGACAGATTCCTAGCAAAACGATGCAACCAATGGATCCACAGCCCGAGCTGCCGTTCGATACAGTTCAGTTATCCTTACAGGTGACAACGAATAAACAGGGGGAATATATTTTCACCAAAAGCATTAACTTCCCTACGTTCCTCGGTTATACGTATAAGGCTTTCCTATCCGACATCAACCGAGATATCGTAAAGGAAGCGCTAACTCGGCACTCCTTGGAACGCTATCAGGAAGCATTACGGACATATACAAGCTCCGATGCTCAAAAAATGAAGTGGGCAAAGGAACTAGGGGCCGTACTAGACATAATGGAGCGGACAATCGAGATGGAATATGAGGTCGAGTAGCCTGGTTTTCTCTGCTGATGGGCGTTACACTAACTGGATTGTCTATTATCGATAGAAGATTGTCTATTATAAGACGTGGGTTGTCTATTAA
>JBJEFP010000020.1:0-2869 GCA_051874195.1 Lysinibacillus sp.
AGGTATTGAGAAGTTGCACCTAATTGGTCTTCGATGCGTAGTAATTGGTTGTACTTCGCAACGCGGTCCGTACGTGATGGTGCACCTGTTTTGATTTGGCCAGCGTTTGTCGCTACTGCGATGTCGGCGATTGTGTTGTCTTCTGATTCACCAGAACGGTGGGAGATAACAGCTGTGTAGCCAGCACGTTTCGCCATTTCGATCGCTTCGAAAGTTTCTGTCAGCGTACCGATTTGGTTTACTTTGATCAGGATAGAGTTCGCAACGCCTTCTTCGATACCGCGTGATAATTTCGCTGTGTTTGTTACGAATAGGTCGTCCCCTACTAATTGTACACGGTGGCCGATACGGTCAGTCAGCAATTTGTGGCCTGCCCAGTCGTTTTCGTCCAAGCCGTCCTCGATTGAGATGATTGGGTATTTAGAAGTCAATTCCTCGTACCAGTCAACCATTTCTTCAGATGTTTTCACAACACCTTCTCCGTCCAGGTGGTATTTGCCTGTTTCCTTGTTGTAAAGCTCAGATGAAGCTACGTCAAGTGCGATGCGTACTTCTTCGCCTGCTTTGTAGCCAGCTTTTTCGATTGCTTCAAGGATGACTGTGATGGCTTCTTCGTTTGAACCAAGGTTTGGTGCGAAACCGCCTTCGTCACCTACTGCTGTGTTTAGGCCTTTTGCTTTTAATACCGCTTTTAGGTTGTGGAAGATTTCAGCACCCATGCGTAGTGCGTGCTTGAAGCTTTCCGCGCCTACAGGCATTACCATGAATTCTTGGATGTCCACGTTGTTATCCGCATGCGCACCACCATTTAGGATGTTCATCATTGGTACTGGCAATTGTTTAGAGTTGAAACCACCAAGGTATTGATATAAAGGTACATCCAAGTAGTCTGCTGCTGCGTGAGCTACGGCCATTGACACGCCAAGGATAGCGTTTGCGCCTAATTTCCCTTTGTTTTCTGTTCCGTCAAGCTCGATCAACGCTTTGTCGATTACGACTTGGTCAAGAACAGAATAGTTGCCCTCTAACTCTTCAGCGATAATTGTGTTGACGTTTTCTACTGCTTTCAACACGCCTTTGCCTAGGTAGCGTGATTTGTCGCCGTCGCGTAATTCTACCGCTTCGTATTCACCTGTTGATGCACCTGATGGCACGATGGCACGGCCGAATGCACCTGATTCTGTAAATACTTCAACCTCTACTGTCGGGTTACCGCGAGAGTCTAATACTTCACGAGCGTATACTTGTGTAATAAATGGCATAATTTTCATTCTCCTCTATTATCAATTTTGCCTCGGCAGAACCTACCGGAAGCTTTTATTTGTTCAAACGAGTCCAACATTGTCCTCGGAACTAACAACTAAAGATTTTCCTGTCATTTCAGCAGGCTGTGCCAGACCTAAAAGAGTCAGCATCGTTGGCGCCAAGTCGGCTAGAATGCCGTCTTCTGCAAGTACGGCGCCAGGCTTTGTCACAATGACTGGAACCGGGTTTGTCGTGTGGGCCGTCATTGGCTCCCCTTCTAATGTCACGACTTCATCCGAGTTGCCGTGATCGGCCGTAATGATGGCCGATCCGCCTTTTGCATGGATGGCGTCCACCACTTTCCCTAGGCATTCGTCCACTGCTTCGATTGCCTTGATCGTCGGCTGCAGCATGCCGCTATGTCCGACCATATCCGGGTTGGCAAAGTTCAGGATGATGGCATCGAACTTGTCTGCCTCAATGGCGGCAAGCAGTGCGTCCGTCACCTCGTAGGCGCTCATCTCCGGCTTCAGGTCATACGTCGCGACCTTCGGGGAAGCGATCAAGATGCGTTCCTCACCAGGGAATGTCTCCTCGCGTCGGCCACTCATGAAGAATGTGACGTGTGGATATTTCTCAGTCTCGGCAATTCGCAGCTGTGTTAAACCATTTGCTGCAATAACTTCTCCCAAAGTATTGACCAGGTTGTCGTTTTCAAATGCTACAGCGGCATTTACATCCTCGCTGTAGTGGGTGAATGTCACAAAATTCAAGTTCGTCGGATGCTTTTTCGAAAGCTTCACACCCGTCACCGCATCGTTTGTAAAGACAGCAGACAGCTGGCTCGCACGGTCCGGACGGAAGTTGAAGAATATGACGGCATCGTTCGTATCGATCGTTGCGACTGGCTTCCCTTCCTCCGTAATGACGAATGGAACGACGAACTCATCCACTACGCCACGCGCATAGCTGGACTGCACACCTGCCGCAGCCGTAGCCGCCGTCTGGCCGACCCCGTCGACAAGCGCGTTGTACGTCAGCTGCACACGCTCCCAGCGGCGGTCGCGGTCCAGCGCGTAATAGCGTCCAGAAATGGATGCGAACTTCCCGACACCGATGTCCTTCATCTGCTTTTCCGTTTCCTCAATAAAGCTAAGCGCCGTCTCCGGTCCTACATCACGGCCATCGAGGAAGCCGTGTACGTATACTTCCTTAATGCCGTTTGCCTGTGCAAGCTTCAGCAAGGCAAAGAGGTGCTCGTAATGGCTATGTACTCCACCATCTGAAAGAAGCCCCATCAGGTGAAGTTTTGAATCATGTGCCTTTGCATGCTCCACTGCGGCAAGGAATTTCTCGTTGCGATAGAAATCACCCTCGCGGATGGACTTGTTAATTCTCGTTAAACTTTGATATACAATCCGGCCTGCACCGATGTTCATGTGCCCTACTTCCGAATTGCCCATTTGACCTTCCGGAAGACCAACCGCCTCCCCGCATGCCACCAATGTTGCATGGGGATAGGTATTCCAATACCGGTCAAAATTTGGTTTATATGCTTGCGCTACCGCGTTGCCTTTTACTTCATCACGGAAGGCAAAGCCGTCTAAAATGATTAATGCTACTG
>JBJEFP010000021.1:0-2827 GCA_051874195.1 Lysinibacillus sp.
GTAATGCCGAATTTCATTTCTTTTCTACCATTCGGATTAAATGATGTATGGATGGGCATCCTTTCTCCTCCTTCATCGTTTTTTCTGTCACACCAGTCGATGTCTCACTTACAATCCATACTTTACACCTGAAATGTGTCAAACTTATGTTCAATCGGTTTCTACAAAAATTTTACACACATAAAAAAAGCACGTGGCGTTCACCATTTCCGGTGCCGCCACGTGCTTTTGAAAACCCCTATTCATCTGTTCGATAACCGATGCTTATTTCTGTGAAACCTGTGCACCGCTGAATGTCGCCATGTCCTTCACCATCACATTGGCCGCCTGGATGATCGGATAAGAGATTGCAGCCCCCGTCCCTTCACCAAGACGCAGGTCCAGCTGCACAATCGGCTTCTTGCGCAAATAATCAGCAGCAATCTTGTGTCCAGGCTCCACGGAACTGTGGGATAAAATCATATAATCCACGCTTCCCGGTGCAAGCAGCTCCGCCAGACAGGCTGAAACGGTACAGATGAAGCCGTCCAGCAAAATCGGCTTGCGCATTTCGGCAGCCCCGATCATGGCACCTGTCATCCCTGCAATATCCAGGCCGCCCATTTTGGATAAGAGGTCGATTGCATTGTCCTTTTGGGGCCTGTGCAATGCAATTGCCTCCCGACAGACATCCATTTTCCGGACCAGCTGCTCATCATTGATGCCAGAGCCGCGCCCCACCACTGTCTCCGGATCAATTTCAAGAATGGCCGCTAGAATGGCACTGCTTGCCGTCGTATTCCCGATGCCAAGCTCGCCGATGATGATGCAGCCTGCCCCCTCTTCAATCGCCTGCTTGGCAGCCTCATAGCCGACCTCCACTCCCTGCCATGCCTCTTCTTCCGTCATGGCCCGTCCCTTCAAAAAGTTGGCCGTCCCTTTTTCACGGACTTTTTTATTAATGACCTGATCGTGGGGGACCGGACGCATGATGCCGAGGTCGTATACCTTCAATGGTGCGCCGATCATGCGGCTGAACACACTGATGCCCGCTCCTCCCTGCACCATATTCATGGCCATTTCGTAGGTGACTTCCTGCGGAGAAGCGGAGATATTTTCTTCCACAATTCCATGGTCTGCGCTGAATACGAGGGAAGCGGGCTTGATATCGGGCTTGATTTCACCCGTCATGCCTGCAAGATGGATGGCCAATTCCTCCAGCCTGCCGAGACTCCCGGGCGGTTTTGTCAATGAATCGATATACTCCCTCGCTTCAGCCATTTTTTCTTGGTCTAGCGGGGGAACAGAGAAAGTTAACATCTTGTATAATCTCCTTGTAAAGACGAAATTTTCAATCAATATAACATGGAATGCCACATTATTCAGATGATTTCAGCGAATCATTTAAATTTTACCCATAGAATAGCAAATTTTTGCGCATTTTTCGTCCTTATTGTGATTTTTCTCACATCCATATTTTTCTAAACCCCTTATAATAGGGCTAATCATGAAAGGAGCGGATTGTTATGTTGAAACCGACGTACATCATTGCATCTTGCCTTGGAATCCTGATTGCCATCAGTATCGGGGTAGTAATCAATCAGTCTCTTATTCAGGTGTAGTACCTATATGCCAAAAGGATTGGCGGAGCTACAGACCGCCAATCCTCTTTTTCTTTCGTCTCCTCCTCATGAAATACCAAACGGCAGGCGGAATGAAGGGAATGCACGAAATAACCGGGATGGAGATGGCCATATTCTGCTCGACGATGGGAATTTGTCCAAGGAGCAGCCCTGCACTGAGCCATAGCGTAACCCACAGCATCCCGCCGAAACTGTTGTAGGTCAAGAATGCCCGGAAGGAATAGCCGGTGTAGCCCGTCACAAATGGAATCATCGTCCTCATGAGGGGAATAAAGCGGGAAAACAAAATCGCCTTTTCGCCATGCTTCCGGAAGAACTCATTGGCCGATCGCATCATCTCTTTTGAAATGATCCACCACCGGTTCGTCATTTTGTGGCCTACACGTCCGAGAAAATAATTCTGCACATCTCCCAGGACCGTCGCCATAAATAAAAGTACCAGCAGTACCCATCCATTCAGCTCACCTAACGCCACAAGCGCGCCGCTTACAAACACAGTCGCATCCCCCGGGAGGAACGTCAGGACAATAAAGGCGGTCTTGCAATAGATCAACAGGAACAAGAGTATATAAACAAGGTAGCCATAGTCTGTTAAAAAATGATGAATCGCCACATCAATCTGCTTCATTTCAAGTAAAAATTCTTGCAACTTCTCACCTCATTTTCGTCCCTCCGCAGCACCCCGTTCCTATTCGCATTTCCGCTTCTTTACAGTTGCATTACATATGCCCCACCGTGTTTCCATATAAAAAAGAAGGGAAAAGATTCAGTATCATGATATCAAGGAGTGAAAAGGATGGAAAAAGATCGTCGAATTGAAATAGCACACAGTCACGAAGAGTTTTCCTATAAACTGGATATGCTTAGGGCGGCAGGCTTTCCCGATCATGAAATCCATATTTTCTCCAAAGACTTAGATGGTTATGAAGAATTCCAAAGGGATTCCGATTTCAACACACATGAAGCCGGGAACTGGTTCGACAAGTTCAAGGCTTTCTTCTCAGGGGAAGATGCGGTGACGGAAGCCCTGCATCAGCTTGATTTATCAGAAGAAGAACGGCTGCAATTGAGCGACGCGCTTTATCACGGCGCCACTATCATTTATGCAGAAAACATGGCGGCTACCGGACAGCCCTTAGACGACGCATTCGGGCAGCAATCGGAGTATGAATTGGAGCAGCAGGCGGACCAGGAGGCGCGTAGCC
>JBJEFP010000022.1:0-2784 GCA_051874195.1 Lysinibacillus sp.
TGAGGGCACAAAAATATGCCCTCACCTGCTCCACCTATTAAAATAGCCAATCGACGACGATACCCAGCCCTTTGAATGCAAAGTAAATGAACAGAACGAACAGGGTAATCATGACGAAACACGAGAAAAAGCCTGAAAACATGAGCGCCTTCACGTTCGGTCCCTTCCGTTTTCCCCACTCTTTTTTGTCAGTACTCATCGCTGTATTGATGTGCCCGCAGTTTGGGCACTTTTCGAAATACGTGCGGCTCTCCTGTTTTTTGCCGTTTATAATCGTCAGCTGTGAGGAGAACTGTGCCTTATTAAAATCAATTTCCATTAGCTCACCGCATTTACTGCATGGAATCTCCACTTTTTTTGCTTCCACATTAAACACTCACTTTTCTCTAGAAACATATGCCCTTATTTTATAATAGACATCCTTCTATGTACAATGAGCGGTCTTTTCCAGATTTTGAACCGGGTTTACTGGCGGTTTTGAGTGATTTACTCGCGAATTTCACCGTAATACTGGCGATTCCAGACGATTTACTCGCGAATCGACTTCACCCCCTCTATTCATGCTCTTCAGTCCCCTGGCATATCTTTATTGCAGGTAGTCAACCCATCAATCATGTTTAGGAGCTATATATGGATATTCTTCTTTATGTTTTACTTGCCGCAGCGGCCAATGTGGCGGGCGGCCTGCTGATCCTGATGAAGCGTACATGGTCGGAGCGAGATTCCTATGCACTCATGGCGTTGAGCGCCGGGCTCCTTTTTGCCATCGCCATCATGGCGATCATGCCGGAAGCCATTGAGCTGCATGAAAGCAGTCCAATCTTTATCATTCTCGGATTTGGACTATTTTTCCTCATTCAACAGCTGTTTTCCTCACATAATCATTCTGTGACGAGCCAGCGGACAAGGGTCATACTGTTTGGCATGCTGCTGCACACTTTTTTGGATGGGGTATCGATTGTGATGGGCTTTCATGTGGACAAGGCTGTTGGACTCGTCGTCCTGTTCGCCGTCCTGCTGCATAAAGTTCCAGACGGCTTGACGCTTTCCTCCATCATCTATGCCAAAACAAGGAACAGAAGGAAGGCCGTAAACGCCTCCTGGCTGCTCGGTCTGTCAACGATTGCAGGTGCAGCGGCTACGATGGCAGCCTCACAATTTTTCGACGCCAAGCCGGTCATCCTTCCCATCGCCCTGTCCCTTACCGCCGGGATGTTCCTCTATATCGTGACAATCGACCTTCTTCCGGCAGTCAGGGCCATCAAGGACCGGAGTGTATCGATTTACTTCTTCTATGGCATCCTGCTTTACATCGGGCTTCACCAGGTGCTTGACCTTCTCCCCTTCCATATTCATTAATAGTAGCATCTTCAATATTCGGGTATAACCCTTTTGAAGATGCTTTTTCATTATTTCTCATTTTGCAGTTGCAATATCTTTTCAACAAGCATACACTATATATGAACACATACTCATATATTCATATTAAACATTGGAGGGGATTCCATGAACGAACAACCGTGCAACTGCCAGACACACGGACTGGATGAAGAAACATTATTCATCACCGCCCAGACATTTAAGGCGTTAAGCGATCCGACGCGTATCCGCATTCTGCATTTTCTTTGCGAGCATGAGCATTCGGTCAATGAGATTGCAGAAGCGCTTGATTTGACGCAGTCGGCAGTGTCGCATCAGCTCCGCTTCCTGAAAAACCTGCGCCTCGTCAAGTTCCGCCGTGAGGGCACGACCCTTTACTATACATCCGATGACGCCCATGTCATGGGACTGTTGAAGCAGGCAATCGAGCACGCCAAACATACGTAAGGAGGAAAATCAAATGAGCAATCACGACCATCATGGACATGATCATTCCCACGTCCATACATCGAATAAAAAAGTCCTATTCGTTTCGTTTTTAATCATCGCATCCTTCATGATCGTCGAGGTCATCGGAGGGTTGCTGACAAACAGCCTCGCCCTGTTATCGGATGCGGGCCATATGCTGAGCGATGCACTGTCCCTTGCCATCGCGCTCATCGCCTTCAAGCTGGCGGAAAAGGCGACTTCGCATGCAAAGACATTCGGCTATAAACGATTTGAAATTCTGGCCGCCTTGTTCAATGGGGCGACACTCGTCCTTATTGCCCTTTATATTTTCTATGAGGCGATTAACCGCTTCCAGAGTCCGCCGGAAGTGGCCTCCACGGGCATGCTGGTCATCAGCGGCATCGGTCTAGTAGTGAACATCATCGTCGCCGTCTATATGTTTAAAAGCAGCGATACAGAAGAAAACCTCAATATGCGCGGTGCCTTTTCGCACGTTATCAGTGACATGCTCGGCTCAATCGGCGCCATCATTGCAGCGCTGCTCATCATCTTCTTCGACTGGCAATGGGCGGATCCTTTGGCAAGTGTCATTGTCGCCCTGCTCGTACTGCGCAGCGGCATTGGCATCACCCGTTCAGCTGTCCATGTATTGATGGAGGGCACCCCTGCTTCTGTTGATTTGCTGGCGGTACGGTCAGAAATCGAAAGCCTGCCTGAGGTCATTAATTTGCATGAAATCCACGTCTGGTCGATTACGAGCGACTATATAGCGATGAATGCGCATGTCGTCGTGGCGGATTCGATGACGGTAGCCGAAAGCTCGGCGCTGCTCGATAAAATCAAGCACAAGCTGCTCCATCAAGGGATTCACCACGTCACGATTCAAATAGAGACAGAGGTTGCATGCGAGAGTCACGACCTCCTTTGTGAAATGAAGCATGAAGAACACCATCA
>JBJEFP010000023.1:0-2761 GCA_051874195.1 Lysinibacillus sp.
ATAAAAGTTTTAACACACAAAAAACGATAAGCATTGTATCAACGTTTATCGTTTTTTTGTTGGAACATTGTTTATACACGTTCTTCCACGCGCGTTGATTTACCGTTCATGCAAAAACGCCACAATTTCGTCGATCGTCTCGAGGATTTCCTCCTGGAACACATCATTCTTCGTAAAATAGCTGTGGATGAGGCCGGACGCGATCGACTGCGTGACCGGTACACCCGACTGCTCCAGCTTTTTGGCATAGGCAAGCCCCTCATCGCGCAGCACATCATTCTCCGCCACCAGGATGAACGCCCTCGGCAGCCCAGCCAGCTCCGCATGCAGTGGCGCAAGCAGCGGATTCTTCACGTCCTCCCGTGAGCGGATGTAGTAGTCGCCGAACCACTTCATGACATCCCGGTCGAGTCCGTATCCTTCCTCGTATTCCTTGTAGGATGTGCTCTCATAGGATAAGTCCGTCACCGGATACAGCAGGATCTGCGCATCAATCGCAAGACCGTCTTCCCTCGCAAGCTGCGTGACAGCGGTCGCGAGATTTCCCCCGGCACTGTCCCCCGCAACGGATATGCGGCCATTGGACCTCACCGCCTCCCCTTCCTTGACCGCTAGAAATGCATCATACGCATCAAACAGCGGAATCGGAAACTTATTTTCAGGCGCCAGCCGGTATTCCACCGAAACGACGATTGCCCCGGCCTTTTCAGAAAGAAGCGAGCAGCTGACATGGCATGTATTCAAGTCATTCAGCACCCAGCCGCCCCCATGATAATAGATGATGACCGGAAACGGCCCCTCCCCGGCAGGTGTGTAGATGCGTACCGGGATCTTGTATCCGTCGCGTGCCCGCACCATCTTGTTCTCAATCGAAGCTACCTTTCCAGGCCGGGCATCGGGCAATGGGAACTTTGCGCGCATCTGCCGTGCCTGTTGCGCAGTCATCGTCGTTAAGGACGGCAGCCGATTGCAATCGGCCAAGTACTGCTTCACTTTCTCTTTTACATATGTCAACGTTGGTCACCTCATTATTTTAAATACCTTTAATTCCGATAAACTTAGTATATTTTAAAAAGAGTGAAGTTGCAAATAAAAAAATCCCAGCGGCAGTACGACCACTGGGATGATGCTTACATGTTTTTTAATTTTTCATATTCCAGCTGCAGCTTTTCAATTCGTCTGCGGCCTTCCTCGCGGTTGCGGATCGTTTCTGCCTGGATTTCCTTCGTTTCCTCGATGCCCTTCATGATCGTCTGCCATGTCGTCTCCATCGTTTCAATCGAAATGCTCGGTGCACCTGACTGGCGTGCGATGTTCACTGAGTTCTGGCGGATGTTTTCCGCATTGCGGACAAGCATTTCATTCGTACGCTTATCCAATTCAGCCATGGAATCCGATACAAGCTTCTGGCGCTGCAACGTTACAGCGTGGACCAGTCCCTGCTTGAAAATCGGGATTGTCGTGATGAAGGCTGAATTGATTTTGCCGATCAGGTGGTTGTTCCCCTGCTGCATGAGGCGGATTTGCGGTGCTGACTGGAACGACACCTGCTGTGCCATTTCCAAATCATATTTACGCTGTTCGAGCAGCTCCATGCTGCGGCGAAGTGTATCAAGCTCCATCAACGCTTCCTGGTCGCCCTGATTTCCTTTCGCCTCCAATAGCGGAAGCTCGTTGTGCAGCTTCTCCAGTCTGACATCGATTGCTGCGACATGCTCGCTCAAGCTTTGGAAATAGCTCAGGTTCTCATCATACATCTGCTCAAGCTCGATCGTATTGCGCTTCATTTCCACTTCATATTTCTGGATTTCACGGTGGACTGCATCCACTTCCTTGCTCATGCTGTCGTACTTGGCAAGGATGCGCTCCAGCTGCTCCTGGCCGCGCTTGAACAGACGCTTCAGGAAGCCGCCCTTCTTCTCCTCTTCCATAAACTCTTTCGGATCGAAGCGGTCCATGATTTTGTTGAGATTATTCAGTAGGACGCTGGATTTCTCTAAATTGCTCGTCTTGAGCGTCGAAAGCATGCGGTCCGAGAATGTTGAAATGCCCTTTGCCGTCTCTTTACCGAATTCCAGCACGGCCACCTGGTTTTTGACATCGATTTTTTCCGCAAGCTGAACGACGCGCGGCTCCGTTCTCAGCTGCAGCTGGCGCTTGCGTATCTGCGACATCTCCTCCTCGGATACGAGCTGATGCGGCTGGACCTGCGCCACCTCATGGACCGGCTCATCTACCGAAGTACGTTTTTCATCTAAATCATCGAATAATGGATTTTTCATTTCTGACATCGTTCTTTCCTCCGTTCTCCTAAAAGGGCTTACCCTTACTTTACCATACGTCCTTGGGCGACAAAAGTTTCAAAAAAACGTCAGGCTGATTTTTCAGAAAAATGTCAAATTTCCCTTTACTTCTAAATACCTAGTGCTAGAATAGGTAAAGTACATCACAACAAGGAGAATTATGACATCAATTAAACGGAAAATTATCAGTATTGTCGCCGTCAACATCTTTCGTCTTGGTTCTTTAGCATCCAGCGGTTCTTCTATCTCCTCCAAAAACGAAGGGGAGGGTCGTGCAAGAAAGCAATGAGCCGCTTCAAATTGTAGAATGCTTGTCAGCTAACGGTAACTATATAAAAAACGACTAGAGCCATTGCACTCTAGTCGTTTTGTTTATAATCAGCCCTTATTGCAGCTGTTCCGCCAGCTCGCGGTACCACTGGAAATCACCCGATTTGACCGCCACCGCCTTCAGCTCC
>JBJEFP010000024.1:0-23353 GCA_051874195.1 Lysinibacillus sp.
TGAATCAATTTGTCCCAATAAATGCTGGAGGGAAATTTGGTTTATAAATGCATCGACTTCGTTCAATTCATAGATGAAATATGCTGCCACATGCTGTGCACTGTAAACATTACCCATTTTCAACACTCCTTTTATCAATAATCATGTATGATTTATTACTAGGGCGAAGGTACAAAACACTTACCCTAGTTTACAGGTTGGTTTTGATGTTAGTTTAATATTACAGAGTGCAACAGCTATTGTCAATAAAACATATAAATTTACTAGGTATTTAATTTGCTGTTTATAAAAAGCGGCGGCTCTCTGTGAAATGACACGGAGCCCCCGCTCTTTTTTTTGCCAAATGAGGCGGTCAATTACACGTTGGCAGACACTTGTTCTTGTACTTTTGCCAGCGCCTGCTCTAAATCAGCGATAATGTCTTCTATATTTTCCAATCCGATCGACAGGCGGATGAGCCCTTCGGATACACCGGCGATTTTCAGCTCTTCAGCCGACAGCTGCTGATGCGTTGTAGAAGCCGGATGGATGATCAACGAACGTGCATCCCCTACATTCGCCACATGGGAGAACAGCTCTACGTTGTCGATCAATTCACGCCCTGCATCGCGGCCGCCCTTGATCTCAAATGAGAGAATGGAGCCGTAGCCGTTTTTCAAGTACTTGTTCGCCAGCTCATGAGAAGCGAATTCTTCGAAGCCCGGGTAGTTCACATAGTCCACAAATGGGTGGTTCTTTAAATATTCGCCGACCTTCAATGCATTTTCATTATGGCGGGCTACACGCAGATGGAGCGTCTCCAGCCCTTGGATGAAATTGAATGCAGAATCCGCTGATAAAGTCGGTCCGAAATCACGCAGCAGCTGCACACGCAGCTTTGTAGCAAACGCTGCATTAGGCGCATCCACCCCGTAACGGATGCCGTGATAGCTCGCATCCGGCTCAGTGAACCCCGGGAAGCGGCCCTGCGTCCAGTCGAATTTCCCTGCATCTACGACTACCCCGCCGATTGTCGTCCCATGGCCGCCAATCCACTTCGTCGCCGAGTGCACGACTACATCCGCCCCGAAATCGATTGGGTTGGCCCCGTATGGAGACGGGAAGGTATTGTCGATGATCAGCGGAAGCCCGTGTTCATGGGCGATTGCCGCTACCGCTTCGATATCAAGGATGTTCAGGCTTGGGTTGCCGACTGTCTCTGCATAGAGTGCCTTTGTTTTATCTGTAATCGCATGGCGGAAATTTTCAGGGTCGCGCTCATCGACAAACGTCGTTGTGATGCCGTATTTCGGCAATGTAGTGGCGAATAAATTGTATGTCCCCCCGTAAAGAGAGCCAGCTGATACGATTTCGTCACCTGTCCCGGCAATATTCAGAATTGAAAATGCAATCGCCGCGGCGCCAGATGCCAGTCCTACTGCAGCCGTTCCCTTTTCCACCAGTGCAATGCGCTCTTCAAAGGCGCCGACCGTCGGATTCATGATTCGAGAATAAATATTGCCCGGCTCCTCAAGGGCAAAGAGGCGCTGCGCATGTGCCGTATCCTTGAACGCATACGCCGTCGTGCGGTAAATCGGTACGGCAATCGCTCCGGTTACAGGGTCTGGCTTTTGGCCGCCATGCAATAATAATGTTTCTGGTTTTTGTGACATGATCATCTTCCTCCCTTAAATGTTCGATGGACAATCGGTCGAGGAGGATATGGAAAACTCCCCGCACTCTATTTGGATGAGTGCTTCAGATGCAGATGAGCACCAAAAAGCCCTCTTCTCAAATAAGAAGAGGGCTGCGAATGAGCAAGTTTTCCTCCCCTTATCTTTCAGATCCCGATTCGAATCTGCAGGAATTAGCACCTTAGTAAACAGTTACTGGTTGCCGAGCATCATAGGGCCTGTCCCTCCGCTTCTCTTGATAAGAGTATGTGATTCATGTTCCATCTATTGCTTCACAGTATAAAACAGTTTAATCCGATTAGTCAACTATTAATTTAAAATTTTCTGAAATTACTTTCTCGTTCATGATTTGAATATTGCTTTTTGCGGATGAAAAAGCTCTTTATAAGCGCTTTCAAACACTCAAATAGTTGGAAATGTTATAAAGGTGATAACACCAAGAGGGCCATTCAATTACATAAATGTTTTCCTAATAAGTTTCATGTATAGGAAAGGGTGGAAATCTTTATTACTAATATAGCTTTTAGCATTTCTGCAGCACCTATCACCGAGAATAGTAGGAGGGATACGTATGGCAGCACAGATACAGGAGACTCAAAAACGCAATCTTAAACCACTTTGGATTACACTTGCTTTTGCCACTTTAATCATCATCACACTACTTCCCAATAACGGA
Source organism: Lysinibacillus sp. (assembly GCA_051874195.1). Classification (GTDB taxonomy): domain Bacteria; phylum Bacillota; class Bacilli; order Bacillales_A; family Planococcaceae; genus Lysinibacillus_B. The sequence goes on from JBJEFP010000024.1 coordinate 2,350, forward strand.
GATTTACCGGTAGCCGGTCAGCGGGGGCTTGCCATTTTGGCATTTGCCGTCATCTTATGGGTAACGGAAGCCGTTTCATACCCAGTGAGCTCTGCAATGATTATTTCATTGGTGGCACTATTACTTGGGCTTGCTCCTTCCATCGAAGACCCTGACACGATGCTCGGCACATCAGGGGCACTGAAGCTTGCGCTCGGCGGGTTCAGCAACTCTGCCGTCGCTCTTGTAGCCGCCGCTTTATTCTTAGCCGTGGCCATGCAGGCGACAAATCTGCATAAACGGCTTGCGCTTTGGATTCTTTCAATTGTAGGAACAAAGACGAAGGCAATCGTCGCTGGAGCGATCCTTGTCTCCATCATCCTGGCATTCTTCGTTCCCAGCGCAACGGCCCGTGCCGGAGCGGTCGTCCCTATTTTACTCGGTATGGTGGCGGCATTCGGCCTGCCAAAAGACAGCCGGTTGGCAGCCCTGCTCGTCATTACGGCCGTCCAAGCCGTTTCCATTTGGAATATCGGTATTAAAACAGGTGCCGCGCAGAACATGGTAGCGCTCGGCTTCATCCAGGAACAATTCGGCGTAGACGTTTCCTGGGGCTCATGGTTCTTGTACGCCGCCCCGTTCTCCATCATCATGTCAATCGCGCTGTTCTTCATTATGACGGCACTGATCAAGCCGGAGACGGACACGATTGAAGGCGGGAAAGAAGTAATCAAGAAACAACTCGCGGAATTAGGACCGTTAAAAGGGACGGAAATCCGTCTGATCATCATTTCTGTGGCACTATTGCTTTTATGGGCGACAGAGGGCATGCTTCATCCATTCGATACGACGACGGTGACAATCGTGGCAATTGCCATCCTGCTGTCCCCGAAGGTTGGGGTATATACATGGGCGGAAGTCGAAAAATTAATCCCTTGGGGTACGATTATCGTCTTTGCCGTCGGAATTTCGCTCGGAACGATTTTGCTTAATACAGAAGGCGCCCAATGGCTGTCGGATGCTGTATTCGGCTCCTTGGGGCTTGACTCCATGCCGATACTGGCTACAATCGCGCTACTCACGGCCTTTAACATTCTCATCCACCTAGGGTTTGCGAGTGCGACCAGCCTTGCATCGGCGCTTATTCCGGTGTTCATTGCACTGGCGACGACGCTTACACTCGAAGTGGACCAGATCGGCTTCGTCCTCATCCAGCAGTTCGTCATCAGCTTCGGGTTCCTGCTGCCGATCAGCGCACCGCAGAATATGCTGGCCTACGGAACCGGTGCCTTTACGACAAAGGACTTCTTGAAGTCCGGGATTCCACTCACCATCCTCGGCTACCTGCTCGTCCTGCTATTTAGTGCGACGTATTGGAAATGGATTGGCCTACTATAAAAGAATATTATATGATAGGCTTACAGGCGTTTCCTGTAGGCCTATCTTTTTTATAGAAGGAGGAAAAATAATTGAATTCGACAAAAGAACTTTTACGAAGCCACTCATCCGTCCGTAAATATACAGGGGAAGAAATCCCGCGTGAAACAGTGGTCGACCTGATTGAAACGGCACAGATGGCGGCAAGTTCCCACTTTGTACAGGCATATAGCGTCATCTGGGTGACGGATGAAGAGAAGAAGCGGAAACTCGGCGAATTATCAAAAAATGAATTTCAATTCAAGACAGCGGGCGCCTCTTTCCTATTCTGCGTAGATTTCAAACGTCTGCAGGAAGCAGGCAGAAAAAATGGTGTCGACATCGTCGTTGATTCCGCCGAAAACCTGCTTGTCGGCGTAGTCGATGTCTCCCTGTTCGCACAGAACTTTGTCGTGGCTGCGGAATCCGAGGGCTATGGCATCTGCTACATCGGAGGGGCCCGCAACAACCCGCAGGAAATCAGTGAGCTGTTCGACCTGCCGGAATATGTATTCCCATTGTTCGCCTTGACGATCGGCAAGCCGACGAAACGCAATGAGACGAAGCCACGCCTTCCTGTAGCCGCAGTGCTGCACGAAAACGGCTATGATACGGAAAAATATGAGGAATTACTTGGTGAATACGATGCGATGATGGAAGCGTACTACGCCAGCCGTTCCGCCAATCAGAAAATGGCAAACTGGACAAAGCAGATGGCCGACTACCTGATTGACCAGAAACGTCCATTCATGAAGGAGTTCCTTGAAACAAAAGGCTTCACTTGGAAATAGCAAAAACACAATAAAAATCTATAACGAGAGCGAAATCAACAAGACCGAAGTCCTGTAGATTTCGCCTTTTCCTTGCTGAAATCCATCCCTATATTTTGATAAAATAGTAGCAACAAAAACAATGTAAGAAAGGACCTTTTGTATGCACACAAATAAGCACGAGGCAAAGTCCCTTGAAAAGCAGCACATGCGGAATGTACGGAAATACTATCTCTCCGTTGCCGATGTCAACATCGCTTTGTCAAAGGTCCATCAAGCAATCATGCCACAGATCGATCTGGAGAAATACCGATTTGCCACCGAATATATCCACCAATACATTTCCTACACTTCCGTCTGGAATCTGAAATTCGTTGCGAACTTGGAGAGCCCTGAAGTCGCATTGCTGCAGATTTTCCATCTTACCTACATTTTCAATGGAGAACCGGCCGACCATTTTAAAAAGGAACGGGCCATGCTTGCCGAGCAAGAGCAGCGTTTCTTTGATTTAAAGCCCTATAAACAAGAGCATGTGGAAAAGCGCCTGCAAAAAATGATGGACTATATTGAATCGAACCGCTAGCCAGCCCTTCATCTGATTCATTTAGGAGGAAAAACTTGCGAATGGGCAACAGCCGCGGACAGCGTGACCCTGCCACCCATGCTTTCAATACCTGATCATTTTGACGTGAATCATGCCTTTTCTCTCATGGCCCCCATATTAAAAAACCCCGAAAGCGAGACAATCACTCACTTTCGAGGCAACTTTTCCTATCATTTGGCTGGTAATCCTGTAATCGTTACATCCTTGACCGGCAGGAACTGCTCGCCCGTCGCCAAATATGTCACATCCACCGTATCCCCTGCCTCCATATAGATGGCCAGTGGTACCGTTTCAGTGCTGACGATGAAGTTTTCCCCGGTCGCCAGCAGGAATGACACCATTGTGAAATCACCTGCCCGCTCTTTATACACACGGATGACCTCGCCTGTTACGCTGGCCTCCTCTGCATCGGATGCACCGTCGACTGTACTTCCACCTCGTGACAAGGCTGTTTTATACAGCTTGAGTGCTTCGTTCGGCGTTGGCGCATAGGCCGAGATTTCCGGATTTGCCGCCGAGACGATGAAATAGTTCTGCAGGAAGCCGTTCGAGTCCAGCACCGCCGTCAGCCAGCTCGCTTCCCCGTAGAAATTGTAGAGGATCGGCATCTCGCCCTCCCATTTCTTTTCGATGAACTTCTTTTCGATGATAGCCAGGGCCCCTTGCGAATCCATATAGGACTCCTCCAAGTTTCCTGTATAGTAGGTCGCTTCCCCTGTCCGTGCATTCGTCAGTGAATAGCCAAGCATCGAATCCACGCCTTCCTTCGGGCTTGTGAAGTCAGTGAAATAGTACATTTCCCCTTCTTCTGTAAAAATCGGCGATACATTCGCCTCCGTGCCTTCATCCGAAGGCAGCTTGACATCCTTCTTGCCGAAAATGCTGTTCCAGTAGCCATGCACATAGTTGCCATAATAGCTGTTCTGCATGCTGACTGTTTCCGGTGACACTGCACCGTCGATGAATGCAGGCACATCCGCCAACGCTATTTTTTGTGATTGTCCGGTAGCTGCATCCACTAAAATAATCCCTTTTACATCAAATCCATTCCTTGCTGAAATGAACTCCCCGTACGACCGGATGTAGTAAGGCTTACCGTCGTCGTCCACCTCAAGCTGCGGCTCGCCGTAGAAGATCAGCGTCGGATACTCAAGACGCATGTGGCGTTCCAGATTCTTGTTCAGATAGGCTGACGGCACATAGGTCATTTCCTGCTGGATGAATTTTGGATTTTCATTCGCATCCGTAGCGCTCATGATGAAATAGCCCGGCGTCGTTTTGCCGTTGAACCATTTGAACAGCCCTGAAAATTCAACCGGGGCGATGTATACGTACTCGCCGGCGACCTTTTGGATCTGCAGGTTGCCCAGTTCATAGAAGCTCGTATTCGGCACCTGTCCGAATGCCTTCTTCATTTTGTTCTTTACATATTTTGGAGGAACACTTGCCGGCGTCTGCGTCTCATCGAACGCCTGGATTTCCACCGCCTCTTCCATCTTCGCCGATTTGTATTTATCCTCCGCGTTGAACAGCGGTGCGCTGAGCAGATAGGCGACGGCGATGATGCCCGCCAATACGACCGCCGACTTCACTTTCCTTTCCAAGCCCGTCGAGAAGATGGCTCCCCCCAAGGCGACGACCGGCAATGCATAAAGGAAAATCGTCCAGTGCAGATCGATTTTTGATACATAGACAGCCAAAAATGTAGCAATAAAACTAAGTATGAATACAGAGACAGCCACTATCCCTTGCTGTTTTGATGTCAGCTCCGTTTTTAGGGCCTGTCGTGTCATCGGAACGAGTAGCATAGTGATGACCACCGACGCGATGAACGAAATGATATATAATTGACTCATGCAAATCATCCTTTCTAGTCAGTCTTTCTACGGACTAATCGATCGAAAAGTTTCATAATTATAAATAATAGATACTATCCAACCATCTAAGGAGGCAGATTCATGCGCAAAATCCCACTTATCGCAGCCATCATTTTTGGATTTTATTATGTATTTCTAATCGACACCATCCCGGATGGGGCTAAAATGCTCTTCAAGCTCATCCCGATGGTGCTCATCATCCTGTTTGCCCTTTCCACCCGCATCCGCACTGCAAGGTACTTTACACTCGTATGCATCGGGCTTGTCTTTTGTGCAATCGGCGACTATACGCTCCAGTGGTTCATCATTGGATTGACAAGCTTCCTGATTGGACATGTTTTTTACATCGCCGCCTTTGCAGAAGGAAAAGACCGGGTACCGGCTGCAATGAAGGCCGCCCTGCTCCTGTACGGCGCGACTATGGCGGTGTGGATGTGCAGTACGCTGCTTGGAAAGGGTGACAATTTGCTGGCCTTTGCGGTCCTTGCCTACATCAGTGTCATCCTGACGATGGGCTGGATGTCCTTCAGGACGGGGACCCTCTTCGCAAAAATCGGGGCATTGTCCTTCATCGCATCCGACAGCATCCTGGCCATCAATAAATTCATCGTGGATGTACCATATTCCCATCAGCTCATCATGTTCACCTATTACGCGGCACAAATTTTCATCGCCTTGAGCATTGCGCAATATTCAGAAAAACGAAATAAAGTGGTACACTGAATATACCATCTCAAGGAGGTATGATTGATGAAAGAAAAATGTATTGAACGTCTGATCCGCTACGCTAAAATCGATACGCAGTCGGATGCGGGGAGCCAGACGACGCCTTCCACACAAAAGCAGTTCGACCTGCTGCATGTATTGAAGGAGGAGCTGGCCGACATCGGCTTGACGGACATCACCCTGGATGAGAACGGTTATTTGTTCGCAACGCTTCCTGCCAACACGGATAAGCAGGTACCGACGCTCGGGTTCCTCGCACATGTCGACACGACTTCCGACTTTACAGGAACGAACGTCAATCCGCAGCGCATCGACAATTACGACGGACAGGACATCCGGCTGAATGAAGAGCTTACGATGTCCGTAGAATACTTTCCAAATTTAAAGAACTACGTTGGACAGACATTGATTACGACGGATGGCACGACGTTACTTGGCGCCGACGATAAGGCTGGCATCGCTGAAATCATGACGGCGATGGAATACCTTGCCGAGCATCCGGAAATCAAGCATGGCAAAATTCGTGTCGCCTTCACGCCGGATGAGGAAATCGGCCGCGGACCGCACAAATTCGATGTGGAAGCATTTAATGCGGACTATGCCTATACGATGGACGGCGGACCGCTTGGCGAGCTGCAGTATGAAAGCTTCAATGCGGCAGGTGTCAAGGTGACGACATACGGCACGAGCGTCCACCCGGGTTCCGCGAAGGACAAGATGGTGAATGCCACGACAATGGCGATTAAGTTCCAGAACTACATGCCGCAGGATGCAGTGCCTGAAAAAACGGAAGGATACGAAGGGTTCATCCATTTGATGGGCTTTAACGGACGCATCGAAAAAGCGGAGATGACATACATCATCCGCGACCACGACCGCGAAAAGTTCGAGGCCAAAAAGGCGCATATGCTAGAAGCCGAAAAGAGAATCAAGGCGGCGTATGGCGAACAGGCAATCAAGGTCGAAATAGAGGACCAGTACTACAATATGGGTGAAAAGATCGAGCCAGTCATGGAAATCGTGGATATTGCAAAAGAGGCGATGAACAAGCTCGGCATCACGCCGATTGTAGAACCGATCCGCGGCGGTACGGACGGCTCCCAGCTTTCCTTCATGGGGCTTCCAACACCGAATATTTTTGCAGGCGGCGAAAATATGCATGGAAAGTTTGAATATGTATCCGCTGAAACGATGGAAAAGGCGACACAGGTCATCATTGAAATCGTCCAGTTATTCGAACAAAAATAGGTTGATATTTCCACGTGAAAGTTTATAATACGTCTTTAAGCGGAGTGTTTTAGGCACTCCGCTTTTATTCCCGCTTAAAATGACCGAATTTTCAGATTGGAGGTGCGCCGAATGAAGGAGATTGCCATTGGTATCCTTGCCGCATTCTTTTTTGGCTTTACCTTTATCTTCAACCACTCCATGGAGCTTGAAGGGGGAAGCTGGCTCTGGAGCGCCTCGCTCCGCTACTTTTTCATGTTGCCATTTTTAGTCGCCATCGTATGGATGCGGGGAGGATTCAAGCCATTGACGGAGGAAGTCCGCCGGGCACCTGCTTCCTGGCTCGGCTGGAGCTTTGTGGGCTTCGTGCTGTTCTATGCACCATTGACATTCGCGGCGGCATTCGGTCCCGGCTGGCTCGTATCCGGCACATGGCAATTCACGATTGTCGCCGGTGTGCTGCTTGCCCCCTTCTTTCTCACAATCGATGGCGGGCGTCATAGAATTCCGCTTGTTTCCCTGGCCATTTCAGGCGTCATCCTGATTGGCATCCTCCTGATCCAGGTCCCGCAGGCAGGCACCGCCTCCATGCAGACCATCCTGCTCGGTGTATTGCCGGTCATCGTGGCGGCATTCGCCTACCCTCTCGGCAACCGCAAAATGATGGAGGTATGTGATGGGCGGCTAGATACGTTCCAGCGCGTCCTCGGCATGACAATCGCCTCCATGCCGGCATGGATCGTCATGGCAATATGGGCTCTTGTGACGATTGGTCCGCCGACAGGCTCGCAAGTATTCCAGTGCCTGCTCGTCGCCGTCAGTTCCGGTGTCATTGCAACCACCCTCTTCTTCATCGCGACGGACCGCGCCCGCGACAATCAAGGCAAGCTCGCTGCCGTCGAGGCTACACAGTCGACGGAAGTATTGTTTGTCATGGCAGGGGAAATGCCCCTGCTCGGCATCGCCATGCCTTCCTTCATTGCACTGGCGGGCGTAGGTGTCATCATTGCAGGCATGCTGCTGCACAGCTATCATACGATGACGGCCGCAAAGAGGATGCACCTGGAGGATTGTTGACTTGATTGAACCACCATTTCCGCATGGCACATTTTTCATTTCCTTCACAAAAAAAGCGCCAAAACCTTGTCGAAGGGTTTTGGCGTAAAATTCCTTCTCCTATATAGATAAGAGAAGCTTTGAAAAATAAAGGGTGAAAAACAAACCTTCATGGCAGCTGCCATATAAGGTGTACATGTTCTAAAAATGAGGGGGGTTTTAGAACACTTTCATGAATTAGCACACTCCTGGAGAAAAGTAGCTAAATTCAAAGTACACTCACACTGTTTTGCAAGTTGTACCTTTCATATGATAATGATAATCGTTATCAATTGTTTCGTCAAGGCATTTCTATATATTTTTTTCGCTTCTCTTTTAGCAACTTTTACTGGCGTCTTCTATATACGTATTGGTTCTATTCAAAATGGAGGAAGCAGTCTATACAAAAACCTGGAATAGCGCCAAACCACGACCATGATAGTAAGTTGGCAATCAGCGGAATCAGTAAAATCAAATACCACTCATTCACCCATGTCAGGAGAACAGATAAAAAAATCGTCCACTGATTTATTCTCCCCACTGGTCGTGGAATAGATATTGGTCGTTGCGGCACTCAAAAGGCTACCTTTCTTATAGGTTTCATGCATTCTAATATGTTTATTACGTTTTGTATAGCAGGAAATGTTACACTATACATATAACTATTTTTTTCGAAAGGTGATTGCTATGCCCGCTCTTTCCTATGATCAAACCCGCCAATTGAATTCATACAGCATCTATACCGAGGAACCGGCAAGACCGCTCTTCACATTGGCCAACATACAAAAGGACTTTTACCTGACGGATTTCCGCAACCTGCTGATGGGCATCACGGGTGCAGCGACAGAGGCTGCCGCCGTTTCCCATTTCAGCCGGCGCTACGGGATGTTCGTAGCGATGCAGTTTTATATGCTCGCCGCCTATGACGAAATTTGGGACGGGAATTTCAAGGACATCCGCTTTGCAGTGGTGGAGGAATACGGCATGCGGACGCTCGGCACCTTCATTACGGCGACGGATTTCCGCTATGTGGAGGATGATGAACGGGAGCGTGTCATTACCGACATCCTCTATAAGCAATGTCATGAAATCATTCAGCAGCTGCGGAAGACGACAACCATTTCCCCGTTAACGCTATGGGAAAATATTTTCGGCTACATGCTGTGGCACTACCATACATTGCTGGAAAACCCGGCACTGGCAGACCGTGCCTACGAGGACCTGGAAATACTTGAGGATGAGAAAGTGTGGAGCTACTTCTCCCAAAAGTCCCTCTTCAAGTCCTACACAGGTGGGCTGAACCCTTCGCAGCTCATCAATGTCCCTGTGCGGAAGAGCTGCTGCCTGTCGAAGGACATACCCGGCCTGATGGCATGCGGGTTCTGTCCGGTTAAATAATATTTTTCGAATCTGGCATTTTTCTCTCCCACGCAAAAAGGGCGATTCTCCCAACCGAGAATCGCCCTTCTTTTTATCTTTTATATACCACAAACCAGTCATCGCCGGCAGGTTCCATCGATACACCAACAAACCCTTCTGCCAACAACTGTTGCTGTGTTTCGGTATCACCCATCGATACGACCAGCCGCTCGTCGCCGAACGCACGAGGCTCATGCAGATTTTTGCCGAATACATAACGTAGCTTGCCGCCGTATTTGAGTTTTAAAGCATATACGTACATCCCTTGTGCGAACTTATCCTTCAGGCTCGCAATGTTGTACGGCATCACTGTCGCACAAACCCAGTCGATGTGCTCTGCATCCACTTCCTTCATGATCCAGCAGGCCATCATTTTCTGCAGACCGTGTCCACGGTAAGCGGGATGGACATTCGAGATCTCCTGATAAAGCACCCGTGAAAGGTCGTCTGCTCCGACATCCAGTCCGAGATGCTCTTCCTCGCCAGTTCCCGGCTTCAATAGTGCACGAAACGCTACAAGTCTTTCGCCCTCAAAGACGCCGAGCATCACCCCGTGGCCACCCAGGATATGCAACAGCTCCTCCTCGCTAAGCGGCTGGAGGATGTTCGGGTCCTCCAGCGCGGCGCATACATCTCGCTGAAGTGCCTGGATGGCCGGTAGATCCGCTTCCTCCAGTAGCCGATGCGTAAACATCATCGCACCACATCCGTATACTGAGCCAGTTCGTCCAGCACCGCTTCATCAATCTCCACACCAAGCCCCGCTTTTGTACCAAGCTCGATGAACGGGATGCGGTAGCTCGCCTTCAAATCTCCGATATCCTTCGAGAACTTCAGCGGACCCGTCAATTCCACACTCGTCATCACCTTTTTGGAGAAGGCTACATGGAAGCCTGCCGCAGAGCCGATGGACGATTCGAGCATGGAGCCGATTTGACATTCCATTCCCGCCATCTCCGCCATAGCAGCCAGCTGTACGGCACGATAGATGCCTCCGCACTTCATCAGCTTGATATTGACTTTATCAGCAGCCCTTTTTGCAATAATTTCCCGCATGTCACGCATGCCGCAAAGCCCCTCGTCAATCATGACGGGTACAGTTGTCTTCGATTTGATTTCCACCATCGCATCAATATCATTTGCAACAACCGGCTGCTCCAGCCAGTCCAGCCCCACTGATTGCAGCTGGCTCAGTGCCTGCAATGTATTTCCGCTGTTCTTCCAGCCTTGGTTCACATCCACCCGGATGGCGATGTCATCGCCGACACGGGCACGCACCGCCTGGATACGCGCCACATCACTGGCCACATCGCGCCCGACCTTCATTTTGAATGAACGGTAGCCTTCCTCCACTTTTTCAGCCGCCTGTGCCGCCATTTTTTCCGGTTCCCCAATGCTCAGCACATGCGTAATCGGGAATCTGTCATGGTAGCGACCGCCGATTAGCTGGTAGACCGGTACACCAAGCTTCTTCCCTGTTACATCGAAACAGGCGATGTCGATTGCCGCCTTTGCTGCAGGTGCATTTTTTACAAGGCTATCCATCAGCTCATGGATTTTTTCAAATTCCATCGGATTCTGCCCGATCAATTTCGGTGCAAGCCGGTCCTTCAATACGGCATAGGTCCCTTCAAATGTCTCGCCCGTCACATGGTCATCAGGCACCGATTCTCCCCAGCCGACTTGGCCGCATTCCGTTGTCATTTTTACAATGATTGATGGCATGGAAGGGTACGTATCATAACTTACAATGAATGGTTCGATCAATGGTAGATCGATTGCGAAGATTTCTAGTTGTTTAATTTTCATTCTACTTTTCCTCTTGCTGCGTTTTTTAATGTAGTCGCTAATACGTCTACTCCTATCTGCAATGCTTCTTTATTGAACGTCATATCCGGATGGTGCAGACCTGGCGCCAAATCGGCTCCGATGCCGATCATTGCCGCCTTCAGTTCCGGCTGCTTGACCGTATAGTAGTGGAAATCGTCGCTGCCCGGTGTAACGACAGGCGGCGCCAAGTAGTCAAGACCGCATGCTTCGATGATGGAGAGCTCCGCAATCTTTGCAGCCTCCTCCGACACCTCTGCCCCCGGCGTCAAGTCCTGCCAATCCCATCTGATTTCCACTCCAAACATCGCCGCAATATGCCTGAATCCTGACTCAATACGCTTTTGCAGCTCTTTGATGACCTCATTCTTCTGGGCCCGCACATCAATGGAAAACGACGCCTTGCCAGGAATGATATTGATGCTTCCGCCATCTGCGACCATCTTCGTCAGCTTTGCAGAACAGATTTCCGACGGATCGATATGCAGGTTTTGGAGCATCTGCTGGATGGCAAAAAGTACATCGATGGCATTCTTCCCCTGATGAGGACGTGCTCCGTGCGCATCTACTCCCAGAATGACTCCCTCCAGGAATACAGCGGCACCGTGATGGATGGCCGGGGCCACCTTGCCGAGCGGAAGCTCCTCTACCGGGCGCAGGTGGACACCGTACAAGTGCGTCACATCCTTCAGGACATCACGCTCGATCATCGAAAGCGCTCCTCCCCCCGTTTCTTCGGCCGGTTGGAAAATAAAGCGCACGCGGTTCTTCAGCTGCATCTCCTTCAAGCGGATCAAGGCGCCCAGCACCATTGTGATGTTGGCATCATGTCCGCACGAATGGTTCGCCCGCATCATGCCGTCTACTTCCTGCCACAATGCATCGATATCCGCACGAACCGCAATAACCTCTCCCCCCGTTCCAATTTCAGCAACAAGGCCTGTCACATCATCGAACATACGATAAGAAACACCCAGTTCATCAAGAATGGATGCAATCTTCTTCGTTGTATTGAATTCCTTCCAGCTTACTTCCGGGTGAGCGTGGAAATGGTCAAACCACTCTAAAATTTTGTCCGTCTCTGCCACTACTTGCTTCATAATTATTCGCACCTCGAATTGTTTGAATTCACTTTCTATATTATACATAACTATTTTCGAAAGTTTAGCGCAACTTGCCCATTTTATTAGAAAAAGACCTGACCGAGAGCAAAACGTAGCCAACATCCGAGCAATTGCAACACCCAAAATGACGATAGGCTCCACCGTCGAGCAGTATGTTCCTATCCTTTTATCATTTTGTAGCATAATAAATTGTCGGTCGTCCATAAGAGGTAGAGGTCAACGTAGCTAATCAATTGCGGACGGCACTCTTTTCCCGGCGGTGCCAATGAATCTTTTCCAAAACAAAAAAGCCGGCGTAGCGCCAGCCCTTACAAGCTTGAAAAGAAGCCTTGTGGATATGATGGTTGTTCTTGCGGTAAATATTCCTGGCGTTCTTCCGTTTCAGCAGAAGCAAACTCCATCTCCGCCTCTTCATCCAGTAAATAGGTCTCGAAACGTGATAGCAATAGACCGGACATGTCTTACACCCCTTTATAGTTTGAATTTTCTAATAATTAAACTATACAAGGAATTTTTCTCTTATGCAAGCCCTTTATGCGTCTTATGCATAACAAGCATGAAACATATCTATTCTTGATATTATTTCGCTATATAAATCCGTCCCTCTTCTATGGCGCCGTAATACAAGAGTGCCTCCACCGCGCTTTTGAACGCTTCGTTCCTTACAATCACTTCGAGCTCGAACGTTTTATACTGGCTTTCGATTTCACCGATATAATCATGAAGGCACTGTACTTGTTCCGCCACCTCCACTTCTACGAAAAAAGGAAGTCTGCACTCCGAAAAATGCGTCCCTCTTCTGATCCACACGCCGTCATTTGGGTAATAGCGGATTGGAAGTTGTTTATTACAAGCAATGATGATATCCATAACCAGCCTCCTTTTGTCCATCCTAAACAAAAAAGGCCGACCTATGCAAATAAATGCATAAGCCGGGCCTTGATTAGGAAATGGCCGTTTTTGAAACTTTTCCTTTTTTATCACCGATAAATTGGATGACAAACATGATGCCGAAGACAATCAGTCCCGTAATATCCGAAACGGATTCCGGATAAATCATGGCAAGACCAGCGGCAATCAAAATGATCCGCTCAAACCACATCAGCTTGCGGTACCAGTAGCCAATGACACCGGAACCGATGGAAATCATACCCATAATTGCCGTGAAAATCACCCATAGGATTTCCGTTACTGTAACGTCAATCATCAGTAGTGCCGGTGAGAAAACAATCATATACGGAATAATGAATGCCGCTATCGCCAGTTTCGCCGAGTTTATTCCGGTCTTGATCGGATCGCCGCCCGATATCCCGGAAGCGGCAAATGCGGCGAGTGCGACTGGTGGTGTGATATCTGCAATGATTCCAAAATAGAATACAAAGAAATGCGCGGACATAACAACAACGACAGGCACCAATTCACTTGGTGTGTTTGGTGCAAGCAATGCAATGATTGCTGGAGCGGCAATTGTTGATGTAATAACATAGTTTGCAGTTGTTGGCGCCCCCATACCTAGAATCAACGAAGCGATCATGACCAGGAATAGTGTCAATATAATGCTTCCGCCAGCCAGTTTTACAAGGCTGTTCGCCAATGATAGGCCAAGGCCTGTTTTTACAACGACTCCTACGATGATTCCCGCACAAGCCGTTGCCGCCACCACGCCAAGAGCAGTGCGCGCGCCCTCTACCAATGCATCAATTATGGCTAATGGTCCTAAACGGGTCTCCTTATTGACCATGCCCGCTAGAATACAAGCCAAAATGCCATAAAGTGCAGCTTTCATGACCGGGACGCCCACTAACATTAATACAATGATTAATACGATTGGAATCAGTAGGTAGATTTTCTTTAATACTTCCTTGCGATCCGGCATTTCTTCATCGGATAACCCTTGTAACCCTAATCTCTTCGCTTCAAAATGCGTCATGATCCAAATGCCTGTGAAGTAGAGCAACGCTGGGATGGCTGCCGCTTTGGCAATATCCCAATAAGTCACTCCCCGACCGATGAATTCTACCATCAGGAAGGCTGCCGCCCCCATGATTGGCGGCATCAACTGCCCACCGGTTGAAGCTGCAGCTTCAACCGCGCCGGCAAATTCCTTTTTATAGCCTAATTTTTTCATCATCGGAATCGTATAGGAACCGGATGTAACTACATTCGCAACTGACGAACCGGAGATGGTCCCCTGCAAAGCTGAGGAGAAAATAGCTACTTTTGCAGGGCCGCCAATCAATTTACCTGCAATAGCCACAGCTAAGTCATTGAAATATTGTCCTACCCCTGTTTTCACGAGGAATGCCCCGAATAACAGGAAGACGAAAATGAATGTTGCCGATACACTGATTGGTGTACCGAGAATCCCATCTGTTGAGAAGAACATCAAATTTGAAATGCTCTCTAAATCCTGCCCTCTATGTGCCAAGAAATCTGGCATGTGACGGCCGTAGTAGGCGTACAACAAAAATAATGTTGCAATGATTGTAATAGGCAGCCCTACTGCACGTCGCGCACCCTCAAGGACAAGCAAAATGGCCAATAGACCGACATAGAAATCCATTGTTTCCAACTGACCTATGGATTGAACTAAGCGATCGTAATTAATTGTCCAGTAAGAACCGACAACCAATGCCAATATAGCTAAAATAAAATCATAGAAAGGAATTTTATCTTTACGCGCTTTTCGGCGTGCCGGGAATAGCAGGAAAATGAATGTCAGACCGAATCCGAGATGGACTGTACGCTGAATTTGTGCAGGGAATACGCCGTAAATGGCTGTATAAAGCTGAAACAATGAAAACGCCAGCAACCCAAAGTAAATAACCCAACGGAAAATGCCGCCTACATTGCGCGTATTGGACTCGATGTCATACTTTTCAAGCAAAGCCTGCTGATCGGCTTCAGATAACTGTTCAAATTTTTCATCCTTTACATCTTTTTTATCCGCCATGCAACTCAACTCCTTTCAATTTTTCATATAATGACACTTTTTTAATTTCAAATAAATATGACTTGCCCCTTAGTAAATTCTTCTTTAAATCATATGCCTTTTCCTGGTACAAAAATTTCAAAGAGTAATCCACATCACCAATATATATGGAGAAATCCGGCAAGGAGGTTTCCTCATAATACAACGTGTATGTTCCATCCTCATAAATCAGTGTTTGCCCCTCCTCCGCATAGCCTGGCATGCCAATTGCTACATCGGAATAACTCATAGAGACTGGACGGATTTTGTATGCAGCTAATACTTCGTATGCCTCCACAACATCCGTCAAATGGATTGAATGCGTAAAAACAAACTGGAAACTCGTCTCCTTATGTAAGGTCGTATAATACATTTCGGGGTCTTCTACTCTCGTTTCCGTAAAGCTGAATACCGGAAAAATGGGTATAAATAAAAAAATGATAGCTACAGCTATTGTTAAAGGAACAAGCACCTTTTTCATCATATCCAACCTTCTCATAGGAAAAGAGCTCTGCAGCATCATGCAACAGAGCTCATGACAATTAGTTGTTTACTTCGTCAAAGTACTTTTGAGCACCTGGGTGTACATCGATACCGATGCCTTCTAATGCTGTTTCAGCTTTAATTAGCGCACCTTTTGGATGACTAATCTTGTCCGTGTTGCCATAGATGCTTTTTGTAATAGCGTATACTAGATCATCAGAAAGGTCGTTGTTGACGGCCAGCATGGCAAGGACGGATACACCAGGTACCTCTTCAGCAAGCCCGTATGTGCCAGCTGGAATGTTATCTACAGCATAGTAAGGATACTTCGCAATCAATTCCTTCGCTTTTTCAGCAGATACAGGAATAATGTTTACTTCCTTTGTAGCATTCAACGCCTCAACTGCAGCCGTCGGGTAACCAGCCGTGATGAAGGCAGCATCAATTTGCCCTGATGCGATACTATCTGCCGATTCACCGAAATCAAGATTTTGTGCCTGGATATCCTTCATTGTTAGGCCATGGATTTCCAATAATTGCTCAGCATTTGCATAAGTACCTGAGCCTGGAGCACCTACAGATACTTTTTTGCCTTTTAGGTCCTCATATGATTTGATGCCGGAACCAGCTAATGTTACAAGTTGAACAGTTTCCGGATATAGCGCTCCTAAAGCTGAAATTGTATCGATTGGTTTCCCTTCGAACATTTCAATACCCTCTGTAGCATAGTACGCAATATCCGTTTGTACGAAGGCAACCTCACCATCACCATTTTGCAAACCAGTCATGTTTGCGGCTGATGCCTGAGAAACCTGAGCCGTCGTCTTCACCCCAGTATCTGTAGAAATAAGGTCTGCGAAAGTACCACCAAGTGCATAGTATGTACCTTGTGTGCCACCTGTCAGAACGCTTAAGAAATCAACGCCGTAATCTTTTTCATCAGAAGCTGTGTCGCCTCCGTCGCTTGATTTGTCACCAGAATTGTCGGATGAATCATCCCCTCCGCATGCCGCCAAAATTAAGGCAAAAGCACTTAAGAGCATGAATAATAAAAGCTTATTCTTTTTCATTTCTCGCATCCCCCTCTTAAACTCAAATATAGGTATATTTTACATATTACGATATACATATGTCAAATAATATTGAAAAATCTATATATAGTTAAAATCATTTTTTTATAGAATAATTTCATTTATACGAGAAATTTCCTCTTACTAATAGCAAAACAGCCTACTCATTGTAAGCGTTTTCTATGTTTTTCATATCCTTTTTAATAGTTTGTAAGAAAAATCTATCGATTATAAAAAACACAAAAACACCTTCCTCAGTGAAAGGAAGGTGCCTCAGCTAAATATTATTTTAAAATCGTAACTTTCACTGTTTTACGGCCCCAGGCAAGTGCTCCCTCTTTGGATGGGATGAACACATCAATCTTATTGCCTTTGATGGCACTGCCTGTATCGGCCGCAATCGCTTCCCCGTAGCCTTCCACCCATACCCGTGTACCTAGTGGAATGACGCTCGGGTCGACTGCAATGACTTTCTTATCTGGATTTGCGCGCAAATCCGTCCCGTTGGCTGTAGTGCCTGAACAGCCGTCACAGTATGCTGTGTAGGCAGTTGCCGTCATCGTCATTGTCTGAATGGATTCTCCCGCCACTTGTTGTGTACCCTGCTGTGTGCTTTGGCTAGGATTTGGCTTCGCTGCTGTTCCTGCCGTCACGGCAATCGTATCACCTGCGTAAATCAAATGTGCATTGGAAATATGGTTCCAGGCCATCAGCTGATCGACCGTTACGCCATGTTCCCTTCCAATTTTATATAATGTATCACCAGGCTGAACGATGTGAACGCCGTTTTCCGAAGTCGAATTCCCTCCTGCCGACACTTCTAGCTGCTGCTTAGGAAGTATAAGGTCGGAACCCAAATTGTTCAGGGCCTTCAGCTCATCAACCGATGTATTGTACTGTTGTGAAATTGACCAAAGTGATTCCCCGGATTGAACAGTGTGCGTAGCTGCCTCAGTACTTGTTGCATATGCACCTGCGCTTACCGTAAATGCTGTTGCTAATGTTAAGAATGTTTTCTTCATAGCCTTCATTTCCTCCATTGCTCTGTTCAGATGAATTTTTGCGCCCCATCTTGCGGGGAGTCACTCGCAAACTCTGACACTAACTTTACAGGAGGAAGATTGCAGCTTTATAACGGTAAAACGTTACCAGGATTACATTCATGTTTCTTATATAATCCATCTTTTAACAGATATTCAATAGAAAATTAAGGTTATTGTCTTATAAAGCCTCTATTTTCTTCTTTCTCTCAGTTATAATACTGGTAATTCCTATGACGGTTCTTTATCAGTGGATATAAAAATAACATAGAATTGTAATGTTTAAGAAAATGAATAGTGGAAAAATTCCGCCGATATATGGGCAAAGGAGGTATTTTCATGGAAATCAATTCATTCATGTCAGCTCAGGTCGCACAACTGCAACAGACGTTGCAAATGAGTATTTTGGACAAATCCTTGAACATGGGGGCTGCCGGTGTAGTCGATATGCTAGAACGCATGCCAGCGCAGCAATCGGCTCTCCATCCATATAAAGGACAGGCAATCGATATTCAGGTATAGAAAACGGATGTACTTCGCCCCCTTTTGGCGGGGTACATTTTCTTCCCCCCCTGAATAATCCCTATATAACGAAACATACATATATTAAGCGCCTATTAATCTTTTTTAAAGCTGTGTAAATTTCGCACTAATTGGGGAATAACTATAGTACGATGCAGTTAAAGGGAGTGATGATTATCGGTATTCATACATTTTTCACAAGCCTGAATGATTTGGAGCGCATCATTCGTGCGCCGGGCCGCTTCAAATTCGAGGAGCATAACGTGGCCGCCCATTCCTGGAAGGTCTCGCAGTACGCCATGTTCTTTGCGACCATCGAGGAAATGCACGGAGCGGACGTCAATTGGAAGTCGCTCTACGAAAAGACAATCAACCACGACTTTGCGGAAGTCTTCATCGGCGACATTAAAACCCCCGTCAAGCATGCAAGCCCAAAACTGAAGGAAATGCTAACAGTCGTCGAGGAAAAGATGATGGAAAAATTCATCGAAGAAGAGATTCCCGCTGAATTCCAGGCGGTGTTCTTCGACCGGATGAAGGAAGGAAAAGACCATACAATCGAGGGGCGCCTGCTTGAATTCGCCGATAAACTCGACCAGTTCTATGAAGCGTTCGCTGAATTGAAGCGTGGCAATACGGACAAGGAGTTCGTCATCATGTACCAGCAGGCTGTAGCGAAATTGCTCGACCTGCCCCTGACGAACAGCGTCCACTATTTCCGCCATGAAATCTTGAAGGATGCCATGGCCGAGGATACACAGATTGATATCGTGACATTGACAGAAGAGATTTTGAAAAATAAATGACTGCTCGTAAAGTTTTCCAGCTAGGATGGAAGGCTTTTTTTGCGGATGAAAAGGGTACTGCTCGGCTGCAATCGGGTGGTGCCCTTTCATTTATTTTCACCATCCAGTAACAAAATGAATTAAGATAGTACTAACGAATGAGCATGTGAAAAAGGAGGCGCGGCATCATGAAGGAGCTTGAACAAGTATATGGGGACATCCATCCAAAGCCGCATCGCTTCTATGATCAATCCAGCCTCTCCATCCGCAGCTGTTTTCCGTTGCCTACAGTCTTCCAAAGAAGCACAACCGCTCGAAAAGCTATGAAAGGGCGCCGGTTGAAAGGTTCGACGTGGCGACTCCTGATGATCACCCGACAACAGAGCGGATAATCGAACTGCAAGAGGATGTACAGAGGAGGATGGCAGCCATCGCAGAACTGGATGCCCGGTCGAGTTCGATTGTGCTGCTTACAGGGTTATGGAGGGCTCCCCTTCAGGGAGATGGGCCAACTGACCGGCTGGAGTGAAAATTATGTACGCGTCTCTTTCCACCGGCTGAAAAATAGATCACAAAAAGAAATGGGGGATTCGAATGAATGAATGTCGTATTGCAGAAGATCTGCTTCCGCTCTATGAGGAGGATTTATTACATAAGGAGACTGTCGATTGGATGGAAGCCCACCTTTCCACCTGTGAGAGGTGCCGTGCACGGGCGAAGGCAACGCTTGGGCATCCCCCTGAGGCGAAGCCCAAAAAGTCGGCCTTGGCCATGATGCAGAGCGTGAAGTCAAAGCTTGCCGTATACCAGCTGCTATTCGTGCTTCTTTCCTTCTCCTTTGCAATGGGTACATCCTTGTTAGCCGGCAGCTTCCAATTCATTTTAAGCTACTTCATACTTGGTCTCAGTACGTTCTATTTCTACCGTAGCTGGGCGTTTACGCTGTCGATTTCCATGGTACCGATTGTCCTTTGGTCCATCTACGATACAATCGCCTCCTACGGTTCTTATAATGAATGGTATATGCAGGCTGGCGAAGGCTACGATTCCCTGATCGGCCTGTTCGGCATGCTTATTGGCGACGCCCTCTTGATGGGCGTCATCCATACAGCCTTCGCCGTACTGGGGGCTGTCGTCGCCCTGCTGCTGGCTGAGATTTCAGAAAAGGAGAACACATGATGACAATGAAGAAATGGATTTATCTCATACTCGCCCTTGCCATCACCGGCTATATTATACTTTTGTATGGCAGCTTTAATGGCAATCCAATTTCCAAGGCCATCGCGAAAAAACATGCAACAGATTATCTGGAAGAGTACTACCCCGAACGCAACTTTTCCATAAAGGACAGCAGCTATAACTTCAAGGACCAGAGCTACTATTTCCATTACATCGTCAATGAAAAGAACGACCAGGTATACAACTACTCCATTGAAATCGGCAAAGGATGGAGACCAGACCACGTCATCTACCACTCCCTGCGCTACGATTCGGAAGACATAGAGATGAGCAGTGCATTCACTGAAGCGGGCACAGCCCATATACGAAAGCTGCTGACCGAGGCCGGTCTACAAGCTGAAGCCTACTACTACGTCCAGGTGCCCCTCGGCTATGTAGACAGCACGACAGAATGGACGCCTGAAATCGAATTGCCTGTCGCTGCGGACATCCATGTATACACAGATAGAGAGTTCAAATCAAAGAAGGCGTTCGTCCAATACGCGGCCGATGTCACGAAGGAAATGCGGCACGTCCGCTACAACGAGCTACATATAGAAAGCACTATTTCCAAAATGGTCGACGGGGCTGAAGTATCATCGGTCGCCTACAGCATCACCCTCGGCTATGATGAAGACCCTGCCATCAAGAATGTAAGGGAATGAGGATATTATTGGCATGCAGCATCAGCATTTCTATGCTGGATTCCTTGCATTTCGATTGACAAATGTTCCAATTGCCTCTTACTTGCACAAATCGAACGCTTCATATAAAATAATAATTGAAGCTGCGTTGCACGTGTAATATTAAGTTTTAACCTTTATACTGTAACAGGGAGTTTTATATCCAAG
>JBJEFP010000025.1:0-1518 GCA_051874195.1 Lysinibacillus sp.
GATGAAGGAAAAAATCTGGACGAAGGATTTTGTCATCGTATCCTTCATCAACTTCATGGCGGTTTTGATGTTCTATCTGCTGATGGTGACCATCGCCTCCTACTCGATTGATACATACGGCGTCTCGACGAGTACAGCGGGCCTCGTGTCCAGCATCTTCATCATCGGCTCGCTATTCGGCCGCCTCGGTGCAGGACGGAGCATCGCCCAGCTCGGTCCTTCCAAGATGCTGTGGATTGGGCTGATCGGCTTTTTGCTCACTTCCTGCCTGTACTTCATCGAGGGTGGCGTCGGTCTGTTGCTTATCGTGCGGCTTGTACAAGGGGTTGCGGTTGGCATCATCGGAACGGCGACGGGAACGATTGTCGCTTATCTGCTACCTATCTCCCGTAAAGGGGAAGGCATCGGCTACTTCAGCTTAAGTGCCATTTTGGCGACGGCTGTCGGACCGTTTTTAGGCATTTTCATGATGACGCTTGAAAATGGCTTCACGACAATTTTTACGATGAATGTTGTATTATCCGTGCTCATCCTGATTGGCTTCTTCTTTGTGAAGCTCAATCTGCCGGTTGCCAAGAAGGCCGACTCTAAGGTGGAAGAGACGTCCCTCATCGCCAAATTTATCGAACCAAAGGCGGTACCGATTTCCTTGATCGCCTTAATCGTCGGCTTTGCGTATTCAGGAATCATGTCGTTCATCTCCTTCTATGCGGAGGAAATCAATCTGGTCGAAGCGTCCAGCTATTTCTTCCTGATGTATGCCGTCGTTATTATTTTTTCCCGCCCTTATACAGGTAGACTGCTTGATGCAAAGGGAGCGAACATCATTGTGTACCCTTGCCTTGCAGTTTTCGCCGTCGGGATGCTGCTGTTCAGCCAGGCAAGTGCAGGCTGGATGCTGCTGGTGGCCGCCGCCCTGATTGGATTTGGCTACGGCAACTTCAACTCGATTGCACAGGCCGTCGCAGTAAAGGTGACGGAGCCCCATCGCTTTGGACTGGCGACATCGACGTATTTCATCCTGTATGACCTGGGATTGGGCATCGGGCCATTTTTACTTGGCTTTGTAGAGCCCTATACCACATACCGGATGATTTTCCTCGCCATGGTTCCGGTCATCGTCATCTGCCTGCCGCTGTATTATGTCCTGCACGGCAAGAAGGAATCGATGGAGAAGAAAAACGCCGCTATATAGGCTTATGATGTAAAGAAGGTGTCCGAAAATGGCTTCGGACACCTTTTGCTTTTCAGGATAATGGACAGGTATCCCCTATTAATAGACAATCCTGGGGTGTTTATAGACAATTTTTCTTTGTTAATAGACAATCTCGCCGTACTTATAGACAATTGGTGCTTCCGTCTATTAATTACGGAAGGTTGTCTATTAATCCCTGTGTGTTGTCTATTATCAGGACGGGGTTGTCTATTAATCCTCGGATGTTGTCTATTATCAGGATGGGTTTGTCTATTAACCCTCACATGTTGTCCATTAACCATGTATGATTGTCCATTATCAGG
>JBJEFP010000025.1:1618-10006 GCA_051874195.1 Lysinibacillus sp.
TTTGTCTATTAACCATGAACGGCTGTCTCTTAACGACGGACTTGCCTGCCGATCACCATAACTGTAATAAAAAAGATTGCAGAAGGCCGTTGCAAGACGGCTTTTCCGGCAATCTTTCCTTTTTGCGTGGCTTACTTCTGATCTAATACTTCCACAAAGCAGATGTCCCTCAGATCGACTTCGACTTTTTCTTTCCGGCATTGCAGCTGGATGCGGTCTTCATCCACACAAACCAGCAAACCTGAAAGGATATATTCCCCTACCCGGACCTTTACATCCTCGCCTATAAATTCCTTCAATTGCTTGAAAAGCGAGATACCGAAAAACAAATTGACAAGGTCGGGGTCCTTCTTCACAAATTCACCGAAATTGAAGGCCAGTTCACGTCTCGTCTTTCTATCTGCATCGAGAAATTCAGGCTCCCTCTCCGGAACGTCGCATTCATCCCTTTTAATAGAAATGAGTCGGTCGTAAGGGATGAAAATGAAGGAGCCAACAGGATTGATTTGGATAAAATCCCGGCCTGCCGTCGCTATTTTTCCGTGCTTCTTGATTACATTCACCTTCATCGGGTGCTCACGTGCATCCATTTCCTCGTCCGGCATGTCGATCTTCTGCCGCATCGCCTGAGCAGCATCCTCTTCCTGCATCCTCTTCGAACAGGCGATTTTCGCTTTGACCGATGCCCCCTTCAGCTCCATAAAGTACAGTTGGAGCTGTCTCCGATTTTCAGGATTGCGCTCCGAGCCGAGCGAACGCAGCAAATCATTCGCCATCTCTATACACTCCTGTAGACGGTCCAACTCATCCTGCGGCAACCGGCTATTTGGAGAAGCAAATCGCCGTGTCCTTTTTTGCTTT
This sequence comes from Lysinibacillus sp., assembly GCA_051874195.1. Taxonomy (GTDB): domain Bacteria; phylum Bacillota; class Bacilli; order Bacillales_A; family Planococcaceae; genus Lysinibacillus_B. Next base: position 2,480 of record JBJEFP010000025.1, read on the forward strand.
GGACAATCGAATGGCGAGCCGAACAAATCTACCGGATTTTCCGGTACAAGGGATGAAAATGAAGAAGAACAGTCAGCAAGTGCCTTTTGACATCTGCATGGGTTTAGTCTGCATTCTTTGCAAAAACTCATCTAACAACACCTTCATTCTTCCTCTTATTTGTATAGTCATTCATAGGATCTCTTCTTCTGTCTTCCATACCTTAGCTTATACTTCTGGCGCTTTTCAGGCTTCTTCTTCTCGTGCCCTACTTGCTTCAGCGGTGCCAGGTTGAGTCTTCTTCTGTCCAGCACACGCATGATGCCCCATAGGCCGAGCTCGATATCCCAGCGAATATTTCCCGAGCGGTACATATAGTCTCCCGGACGGCTGAATTGACCACCCGCACCGAAGAACAAGTGGAAGTCATCGTTGGTGCCGACTGTATTCTGTCCTTTTGCCGAAATGATGGCAGAATCTGCATCATCCTTGCTTCGTAAAAACTTGTGTCCGTGGATCGTAAATGCGTGAGCTCTTGGCTTATCCGCCGGGAATACGAACCGCATCGTAACCGGGTCCCCTGGATACGCCAAAAAGATTGGTGTGCTCGGGTCTCCGAATACCTTCGAACTGAAGACTTTATGAATGTCGTCCAGTTTCTTCACCCTGTTGCTGAATCGTTCATTTCGGTAGTTAAAGCCCCTCGACCCCTGATCTTCGAAGTCCGGTTCTTCCTCATCCGGATCCTCGAGCAAATTCTCAAACAGCGGCTTCGGATCGATAATCAGCTTATTCTGTTTATCCAGTAGTCTAACACCGTCATGCATCAGCAGCGCAAACTCCCTGAATTCAGGTAGCAACGGTGATGAAATAATGACCTGGCTGCCTGTTTCCGTCTCTTTTCTCGTTCTGTTGTTCAGATACTTTGCTCCCCTCGGCTCTGCGATCAGCATACCGAATGCCCCGTGGTGACGATGGTTGCGGATGTCCGCCATATCCCACAGGTTGGCAGAGCCGAAGTCCTGGTCGATATACCACAGATACGTAATGGATTCTCCCGGTCCAATCGTCTGGTCGCAGTTGAATCCAACCGTTGCTCCGTCAGAGTTTCGCACATCATATTGCACGAGTTGTGCGTGAAGGGAAATCCGGTCGGACGGAGGGAAGAATGCGTCTACAGGAACTTCCGGATAGCCGTGCCTGCCATTATGATGATCTTTGCCTTTCAGCAGATTCGTCAAGGTCACCTCTACATACTCGCCTACATTTGCCCGTAGAATGAGCGGCTCCGGATTCAATTTCCCGCATAGAATCGCTTCTGCATCCTTTTTCAGCGCGAAGACGATGCCGAACGGATCATGATCCCCATGCTTGTTGTAGTCGATCCGCGTATTGAACGCTACGACATCGTATTTACGAACCTTTGCACCTTTAGGAAGCTTGACGTGGGATGCGTCGACAACTGGTGGTTTTTCACCTGTGCAACGAGGCAAAGGATCCTTTCTCTCCATTGGCTTCTGTCGATCCGGCAATGGCATGAGGTGTGGTACCAGTTTCTCGAACGAACGGAAAATCCCCCAGTTCCCTAGCCAAATATCGTTGACACTACCAAAATGGTAGAGCATATCGAAGTCCCCTTTTCCTTCCATGCTGAATTCCAGTGTGAAGGATTCAGCTATGCCAATATGCTGCTGCTGATCGAGAGGGGAGTCCAAATCCGGGCGCTCTCTGTGCCAGCGTTGGCGATGGAGGTTGAAGCTGTGCGATTCTTCATGTGCACCTTGGAGTAGCCGGACACGCACGGGATCACCGTTATAGGCTTCCAGCATCGGTGTCACCGGATCGCCATGTACCCAGGAGCTGAATACATAGGCAGGGTCGCAGTCCGGCTCCTTCAACCGGAACTGAATCGGCTCATTCCGGTAGTTCACACCCATCACGCCTGGATCATCCGGGGAGCCGGGGAACGGCGGAGGGTTCAACGGACAGCCATCCTTGTCGAACAGCAGGGCGAAATCGTGGACAAAGAGCGTGATTTCACGGAAATCCGGGATAAGCGGATTGACAATCGTCGCCTTTGTCCCTGATTCGATTTCCTTACCTGTACAAGAATCCAAAAACTTCGACCCTCTTGCCTGGATATTGATGCTAGCAAATACACCATGTTGCTGGTGCTCGTTGGCAAAAAGATGGTCATGGAAGAAGGTAGCCTTCAGTTCGACATCCGCATACCATTGATATTGAATCGTTTCTCCCGAGAGAATCCCGGAATTATAGTTCCAGCCGACATTCGCCCCATCTGCTACGAGCACGTCGAATTTGACGAAATGGACATGCATACCCGCCTCATATGTGCGGTTCACCAATTGGAAGGCATTGCCGCCAAGCGTTTCCGGCAGTAGGTTCGTGAATTTGAAGCGGATGGCCTCCCCTGCATTCGCGCGGATGACAAGCGGTTCAGGCTCTTTTTTCCCCGACATTACGTCTTCTACATCCTCCCATAGGACATACAGGCGGCCTTCCGGGTCATTCCAGCCCTGCCGGTTGTAGACAATCGGCCTTTGGATGAGGGCTACATGGAATTCCCTTACCGGTGTGACCCCCGGGGTGGCCGGATTTGTAAACACAGCGCCCGGGACAGCATTCGGTGCGAAATGATTCTTTTCGACCTGGGTAGCCTCTCTTCCACCAATGATCCCTAGAGGCGGGCGAGGAGCCTTGAAGCCGGGAATCCCTGGGATGAAGTTAGGGAAGCCGGGTCTTTCAGGTGTTGGCCTAGGCGGTACCGGCCTGTCTGGAAGCGGCTTGAGCGCTTTAATTTGGACACCGTTCGGATAGCACATGCTGCCATCCTGCAATGTGTCGAAGTTCCGCTGGATGCCCCACATGCCTTCCCCAAAGTGAGGGTATAAGTGGCAATGGACGATGGCATCCCCCATCGCCCCCTGCAGGCTTCCTGCTCCGTAAAGAGGAGAAACCGTATATTGCACCTGAGGGGAAATCGCCTGGACATCTAACAATTCCGAGTCAACATCACGCGGTTCGAACAGCCATTGATGTACATGGTAGTGGAATGTGTGCGTTTCCTTCACCCCACCATGAACGAGGCGAATCTTGATCGGATCTCCTAAATAGGCCCTCATGATCGGTGTATCCGGATCACCGAACACCCATGAGTCGTGATGCACTTCCTCCCCTTCACAGTCCGGACAGACGACCCCTTCTTGAATGAGCCGCATTCTGTTCCTCATCGGCTCAGCGCGATAATTGACGGCATGTGTAGCTTCCGGCTGGAGGGTATGTGGACTAATCGGTGCTTGCCCCGTCAGATCATCGACTTCCATTTCATCATGGAAGAACCATCCGAATTCACGGAAGGAAGGAAGAAGCGGATTGTGGATATCGGCAAACACTCCACTGTTGATGCGCTTCCCCGTTTCAGGATGCGTCCACCACGACCCTCTTGGCTCAACGAACAGGGCACCGAAAAGGCCGTGGACATTGCTCCCCAGCTCGCTGGACAACGAATTGCCCAGATCTGAAAAGAAGTGTACTCCCTCATTGAAGACCTTCCACTTGTAAATGATTTTTTCTCCCGGAGCTGCCGTCGTATCAGGGTTCAATCCAACAAATGCCCCGTCAGATGTCAACACATCGTATTCCGCATTTTGAATATGAATCCCTGCGTTGAAGCAAAGCTGGTTTTCAAACAGAATTTCGATTTCATCCCCTTCATTCGCCCGGATGACAAGCGGTTCCACAAGGTCAACAGGCATAAAAGGGTTGAGCTCTACTTTCTTTTTGACGATTTCTTCATTTTCCTTTAACACATACATTCTTCCATCCGGGTCATGATCACCGAAACGGTTGACCACAATCCGAATTGGAATAGCTACTATATGAAATTTCCTAAGCATAGTGACCATCTCGTATATCCGGAATCTTTCTTTCCTCATCTTCAATGTAGAAGACTTCAATATCGTCTATATGCACACGGAATATTTCACCGTCAAGCTCCGTTACATTCGTCACCTCAGCTTTTATCACTAAATAATCGCTGACGACTTCCTCGATTGTTCCGACAATGAGGAAAGGGAAGGAGGGCATTAATACTAATGCTCTTTTGCCAATATTCTTCTCGAATTGAAGCGAAACGACCGCTTCTCTGATAGCATTGATATCTATTCCAACCATATTGAATGCTTGTATTGATTCATCTTGCATTGATTTCACCCTTTCTATTGCTTATTTTAGATAAGTGGAATGACACGTTTTGGATCAAATGGCGTAAACACGGAAATATGCTCTATCGGGAAGCTTAATGGCGTCGGGAACTTGAAAAACGGCGCATTATGCATTTTGATGATGGCCGGGTCCAATGTGATGAAGCCATTCGTCACATTTGCAACCTCGCCTGTAAAAATCGGACGGAATGTCTGCCCCAAAATGCTCAATTGCTTGCTTTCTGTCACCAACAATACTGTCCGACCTATCATTTCTAGAAATAATTCGTTTTCTGGAATGATATCGTTCATAATATCCTGCACTCTTTCTCACCTCCTTTCCCTAGTAAAGTCTCTATAGTTTATGTAGATTTTTCTTAACGAGATAATTGATTATCCTATATAGAAAAAAAGAGCTATCTTTATTAGACAGCTCTCACGTATCACTTTTATGACGATGCCATTTTGACATGATTTTTTGAAAGAAAGAAATATATCGCGTCTGCTTAATATAGGTGATTTTCGTGAGAGGGACAGTTGTTTTCTCTTTCTTCCCCACGGTAATAACCCCTTTCTTTACATCCAGCACTTTCCCTTTCACCAACTTACCCGCATAAACGGTTAAGAAGGTACCGTGCCACGACTTTAGGTTCGTTTCAAGGTATTCCTCATAAAATTGCTGTCTTAAGACTTCCTTTCCTGCAACCGTCTCCCCGAAATTCGTCAATAATTTCCGCCTCAGCTCCTGGTCAATGATGACATGCTGATGGGTGCCCGGGACATCCGGCAGACCGAATGGCGATTTTGCGGAATGGATGGCGGTATAAGGAATCCAGATACGGGTGAAAAGTGTTTTTAACATCACAAAATTTCTCCCGATGACATTCACTTTCCCGACTGTATGCAGCACCTCTTCCCCATTTCGTGAATAAACTTCAACTAGTTGGTTTTTCTTCGATTTAAAAAACTTCAGCAGCACCATCTGCTGTTTGGAATGAGGGATTTTTTGCCCCAGGTTTTGCAGATTCATGCCATGGATTGTTTCCTGGAGCATTTTCAGTTCATGCAATGGCAGAGAACTTGCCGGAGAAGTATAGCCCTCTCCCCCTTTTAGTTCAGGATGTTTTTTATCATATATGTCCGTCATGCTTCATTACTTCCTTCCAGGTGGAACCCTTCCTATTCATTTGTACATATACTGGGGAAAGGAGTTGGATTTGATGAGTGTATTATTGCTGGTAATCTTGTTGAGCTACTTTTTTGTCGGTTCCTTATCCTATTCTTTTTTATACAGGCTAAAAGATTTGATCAGCTATCATTTGGGAATGAACATCGCCATGACAGCGGGCAGCGTAATGGGCATTGCTGTAGGCACAATACTCGGCTATGCATTCCCTGCCCACTATACCGCCATCACCATCATTGCGACGATTGTTGCCATATTGATTGGAGCTCTTTTCGGCTCCCTCGTTGACTACCAAACCTTGCTTACAGGTATTTCTAGCGGCATCATGGCCGGCGTCATGGGGCCGATGATTGGCGTTGTGGCAGATTTGGGGCTCATTACATTCTGCACGGTACTGGTCTATGCATCGTTTGCCCTTCTCTGCTTCTCCATAAGGTCCTGACTGTTAAGACAATGGATTCACATACGTCAACACAGAAGCGACGATTATGATCAATAGCATCAGGCAGAAGTCCAGCTTCACCAGTTTTTCGGCTTCATCCGCTTTGTCGTGCTTGTATTTCATACGGATGATGGATGCCAGCACAATAACAGCGATTACCAATCCTGTCTTCAACAGTAGTAGATAGCCCCAATCCGAAAACAGGGCATCGATGGTCGGAAGGAACATGATGGTTGTGAAGATGCCCGTACATGACAGGACGATGATGCTGATAAAGGCCGTCTTCGAGAACTGCGGCATGAACTGGCGAACATACATGCCCTGTCTGCGCCAAAAGATGACGATGAACGTTAAACCTGCTGCCCATACAGCCGCCGCCAGAAGATGGATACCATTTGTTATGACTAAAACCATTGCCGGTTCAAACTCAAGGGAATGTCCATTCATGCTTTTGCTGACAACAAGGGCGATAACCCATACAAAATCGAACCACCCGTTCTTAAAGAGGAACACCAGGCCGATCAGGGATAGAAACAGCGAAAAGAGCCACCCTGCACCGAACGTTGTATCGAATGGGAAATCTGCTCCAAATGCCAACCCTTTCCCGGAGAAAATCGTTAATTGAATTAACAACATGGACAGCAATCCGACTAGATGAAGCATTTGGAAGCTGGTCCCCCACAATGCATACTTTTTTACAATATCGCCGCCATACTTTTGCACAACCCTCCACCAAAACACCCATCCTATGACCAATAACAGCCCTGCATAGTAAATTGCCCTCATGACGTAGATAAACCATTCCGCCGGTTGCACGCTGCTCGTCAGTACGTTTGCTTCCTCTTCCGGCAACATTTCCTGGCTAGTATCATCTTCTTCCACTATCGGAATGGGCTCCTCCCTACCCTGCTCCGTCTCTTCATTCTGAGATGGACTGCCCTTTGCTACCTGAAAGGAAAAGGAACCTTGGACCGGATGCCCATCATTGGAAGAAATCACGTAGTACTTCACCGTATAATTGCCACCCGCTAGAGGGGGAATCCGGACACTCACTCCTTTTCGATCAGCGCTTATCAACTCTTTTTCTATCGTTACTTCCTTAAGCCTCTCATCGAAAACCTTGATGGAAAAATCATCTTCTACTCCACTGTTGAATGTAACTTTCACTTCCTCTGGGGGTTGTTCAAGAAGGCTGCCAGGGGCGGGATATTCCTCTATCACATATGAATGCCCCCACGCCTTCTCACTCCCCAAGAAGAAAAGAGCAATCATGACAAGGGAAAAAAGCACGCTTCTTTGAATAGGGATACTCCTCTCTATGAGTTTTGCTATTATCCTATTCAAACTATTGAAAGCAAGCTAGTTTAAACACCCTGTATGATGCTCTTTTCTACTAATACGCCATAGCAGGATAGGCGCTTTTACCAGTCATGGCAGTGCTTTTCACAATGTTTCCGGCAATGACAGTCGTCGTGACAACCTTTTTTAAAATCCTTCCACCAGTCATGGTCATCATCGTGCTTCCAGCATCGGCAGTCCTTATGACGGTCTTTGGTGTGCTGTTTCCAGCAGTCATGGTCGGCATCATGTTTCCGGCATCGGCAGTCCTCATGACGGTCCTTGTCATGCTGTTTCCGGCAGTCGTGGTCGTCATGGTGTTTCCGGCATCGGCAGTCGTCATGGCGGTCCTTGTCATG
>JBJEFP010000025.1:10106-15633 GCA_051874195.1 Lysinibacillus sp.
CGACAAAGTGCTTTAGCAAATCAAAATCAGGTTTGCAAGCCTTAGATAGCCAATCAATAGAAACAATCTTATCCTTTAAAAATGTCACGATATGATCATTGGCATCTTTAATATCTACAAAGTCTATTCCTACATGGTCCGTTTTACCTTTTTTCTTACAACCATCCATTGTTTTCATCTCTAACTTACAATCTTTACACGTCAACAGTTTGAAATTCAGATTGTCTGTTAAACCCGACAAATCCACATCGAAGAAATCTCTGCAATCACAATGTAGAGAACCTCCATTTCTTCTTCTGAACCGGTCTTGACAGTTGCAGCCTCTCCTATTTACACTAGGATGTCTATTATCCACACTATACCTCCTTTCTATTTTGATATTGTAATTTATGCGTAGCTCCTTTCTAGCAAAAGGCGAAAACACATTCCGCCACTATAACCTTCATTTTTATTGATATATTCTTCGAACAAAAATCTATCCCCCAGCCAATTCCCTAGTTTTTTAAACAATGAAAACAGGTAGAGATTCGGTTTTCTTAATCTACTCCCATGTACTTCTTTCAAATTTCACCAAACAAAAATACCGACAGATTAGGACTTCTCCCTTCTGCCGGCACTTATATATTTTTAACATTAAAAATTCGACGTACTCGTCAGGCTGCCGCTTACCTTCAACCGGCGTAGGATATACCAAGTGTTTGATCAATTCAACATGCCCGGATGGATTGTTTCGAAATAACAAGCGACCATTTATATCTCCAGCAACCGCATTATGTATATCTCAACTGAATAGAGTGCCGCATGTTGCATCCTTGTAAAGCCTCTGTTCATTTGTGTACACTCATTCATTCCCTAAAATTTAAAAGCCTTATGGTAAATGAAAAACCATAAGACTTTTCTTTTGGAATCGGTTTAATTACATGCATAGCACCTATATCCATTCTAAGTAGTTTTACATATTCCATTAGCTAATATTGTTACTTCACTCAATTCAGCAGATAGTAATCTTCTTTATATGAATGCTCGGTTAGAAGCTCCTGTTTTTACCGAGAACGCTGCCTGCGCTTCTTTTCCCGATGTTTCTCTATATTTTCGACGTTTTCAAGTTTTTTGTTTTCATGATTGCTCTTTTTATTGCCGCTCGTCAGTTCCTCCAGCTTCTCCAATGCATATTCAAATTCTTTATGGGTCATTTTGTTTGTAGCAAGCATTGAACATAGATACGCATAGGCAATAGCTGTGGTATCGACCATCACCTTCACTTTTACATCAACATCTGAATTTCCACTTTGGCCTATTTGGGATTTAGTAAGTTCCATTTCCCTAGCGTTAGACATGTCATCCGTTCTTTTCCGCCGTTCGCTCATTTCAGTCTCCCCTTATCAAAGTAAAAGGGCAGGATAGGTATCACCCTCCATCCCCCCCTTTCATCATATTAAAACTCTTGATTTTGCCTTTGTTCTTGGTCTGAGTCAGCATCAGCGTCTGAATCGGAGTCAGCGTCAGCACGTACTCGTGAACGAGAATCGGAATCAACCCGAATGTCCAAATCAACCCGAGAGTTCCCACTGTCTGTCACTCTTGCAACGTTGATGTTTTTATCTGTGACCTTTGTATCCACATCATTATCCACATCATTTCTCGCTTTTGCATCATTATCGATTCTGAAGTCATTTTCAGCATTGGCACGAGAGCGAGACTCCGACTGGTTGTTTCCGTCGTGGTCATTATCATGATTTCTCCATACTTTACTCATTTCTTCTTCCCCCCCTTTCTGCTCATAGTATATTCATTGCTTAATCAAGCAAATAGACAGAATCACTACTATAAACATTTTCAACTAAAGATTTTTTTCGAGTGAGTGCCAGGTACGTTTTATCTACTGTTGGGTTCCTTCTTAATCGAGGTCAATCGTCTATAAAAGGGGGGCATCTGTCTATCATTTCTAGATACATGTCTAGTCTCCCCTCGTACCTTTTTCGCTAGGAGTGACCATTCCAACAAGAAGGATGAAAGTATAACCATGAGAAAAAGGTTACCCATAGCAGTCTACCGCTCACTTTCAGATGGAATCAGTAAAGAACGCAGGGATTATTCACCAATACCTGTCTGCCGGTATGGTTCCTTTAATGCCCATGACGATATGGTTGAAAATGCCAATTCATAAACAAAAAAGGATGGATATCATATGTAAGGAATGGACTGCATTTGAAAATGCCTAGCTTACAATTTTCACCTTCATTCAAACCGCCCTGTTCTTTATCGGGGATGATACGCCAGCTACCGGGAGAAGCCTGCATCCACACCAGTTCTATCACTGGCAACAATCAAGAGTGCCTGGAGGAGGAGCCAGGGGAAGTAAGCCGACTACTTGGAGTGAATGGATGGTAGAACGGCTCTCCCTATCCAGAAAAATCCCTTCCCCCGTCATCCAAGTAATTGAAGGATTTTAGCGATGTTTGGAGAATAGACAATTCTATAAAAGATTTGCAGTAAGAAAAGGCGGGCAGACAAGATGATGAGATTTTACTATGTGCTGGTTGCTATACTGGTTGCAGCCATCATCGGCTACAACTACTGGAATTACACCAACAACCGGATAAAAGGCACATCGGAGGACGGCATGTGGGAGGCCGTTTATAAAAATCAAAAACAAGGCGGCATATCCTTTGGGTGGAGTGCCTCAATCGAACAAACGAACGAAAAGGAAGTTACAGTGAAGCAGCTTGAATTTTTGGAAGATGGCCGCGTTGTGGTGACAAGAACAGAATTTGAGGAAATGACAGATATCGATGGAGCCGAATATACGCTGCACCCCTTTTCATATCCCCAATTATATTTAGGAGATGCACCGAAGGAGAACCTGTCCTACGAGGTTCGCATCGTATGGGAGGATGACAGCGGGAAGGAGCATACCGATAGGATCAAGCTTGAGTAGCAGAGTTATGCCGGGCCTGTCCCGGGCATCCGAAAAGCCAGTTATGATGCTCCCCGAATGCGTTAATCATTTTCCGAGCGCAGTGTACTAAAAACAATTATTTGATTAGATGGCTTCTCTACTTTATCCAAATTCCTATTCCGAGGTGGTTGGGTGAAATTTTTACTAGGTTTATATATCAGTATGGCCGTTATTCCGGAATTGCTAGTTGGATGATTGTCATGCTATTTCTACTAGGGACTATCTTTTTTTATAAACGCCAGTTTTTATTTAAAATAGGAAGAAAAAGTAGCTATATAAGTCCCCCTCACTCTTCTAGCATGTTCGGACGAAAATGGCCTCGTCCGTGCGGCACATCCATTCATCCGGCGCCATTTTGGCGAAAAATGCGCCTGTTTCACTCACAAGGACGCTGACGCCAGGGCGGGACGGATGAGGCAAATGAATGGATGCCATCGCTTTTGGACCAACCAAAACGCCGTTCGTCGATTTTGATATACAACTTAACTATAAATAAGCGCCGTACTAGATCTATAGTCTGCGTTTGGCATTTATCCCACGTTAAGTTGTATATGGATTCCCCCATCTGGCACGACAAGGGTCAAAAATGAAAAGCGGGCAAAAGAACCCTCTGTGCTTCCCAGTGCAGAACGACCGTAGCAGCCCCCCCCTTCTCCATTCCATCATCAAAGCCGGCTGGCATCATATGCCGGAAGTTCCATTCCGTTATCTATAGAAAAACCCCCTTCATTGCACTTCACCCTTTATCCTGATTAAGCCGAATTGGTTAGTTATGTCCCGCATATGGTAACTACTCAGTTATACATACAAAAATTTTCTAATGTTGTTTCACTTCTTTCATTTAGAACCACTTACAAAAATTCATGTAAATAGGCAAGATGGATTGGGGGCTCCTATCTATCTAGAGGTAACCAATACGAGTTGTTACCCCTTTTTTCATAATTTTTAGACTCTGTTCTTATCAGAGAGAAAAGCACATGGAATGAAGGGTGGGGAGCGCATCTGCCGCTACGCTTTCGATGCAGAGCAAAGCTTCCAGCGGGACAAGCGACAGAGGAACGAAGGCTGAAATCGTCACGTCGTGTGGCAACGCCTTTATGACCGACATCATGTCGGCGCGAGGAGTCTTGGCCTCGCCCGCTAAAAAGCGTCCACCCGTAGTGGAATGTGCAGTCAAGAATATAGATGTTTTTTATAGTGGCTGAGTAGTTATCAAGCATGGTTATATTCGTCACCATTTTTATGACCTAATGGTAATTTGACACAAGTAACAACTCTTTGTTAGTATTGAGTTGTTACTTTGCGTGACAAATAAAATAATATTAGCTTATATATGATTTGCGACAAAGTTTAATATTTTGTAAGGGGTTTGGATTATGACAAAGTTTAAAACGTTAGGCATTACTTTAGGGATTTCCGCTTCATTCCTGTTAGCTGCATGCGGCGGTGACGAGGAAGAAAGCGGCAATACGGAAAGCATTAGTGAACAGGTCGATTACACAATCACCGGCGTCGAACCAGGGGCTGGCTTGACTGGCCTTTCCCACGATACATTGGAGCAGTATGAAAACCTGGAGGGCTGGACACTGGAGGAAAGCTCTACAGCGGGGATGCTGGGTTCATTGGAACAGGCAATCCGGGATGAAGAACCGATCATCATAACAGGATGGACGCCACACTGGAAATTCTCGGCCTATGACTTGAAGATACTTGAGGACCCGAAAGGAACTCTAGGTGGCGCTGAAAATATCAATACACTTGTAAGAAAAGACTTGGAACAGGACCTGCCTGATGTATATACCGTGCTCGACCGTTTCTACTGGGAGCCGGAAGATATGGAACAGGTGATGTATGACGCCCAGGATGGTGAATTTGAAGATGCAGCTGCGAAGTGGATTGAAGACAATCAGGATAAGGTCGATGAATGGACAGAAGGAATTGTGAAAGCTGATGGTACGGAAGTGGAACTGATTTCCACACCTTGGGACTCGGAACGCGCTTCAGGCAGTGTTGTGAAAGCAGTATTAGAGCAGCTGGGCTATCAAGTGACGGTCACGCCTGTAGACCCTGCCATCATGTTCCAGGCTATTGCCACTGGTGAAGGCGATGCCACGGTAGCGCCATGGCTGCCGACAACCCACCAGGCGTTCTATGAGAAGCATAAGGAGGATATCGTCGATTTAGGTGAAAATTTAAAAGGCACGCAAAACGGCTTTGTCGTGCCAGCCTATATGGACATTGATTCAATCGAGGATTTAGAGCCGAAAGAATAACGCTACAATCATAGATTACAAATCTAATGGAGTGGCAGGCGCAGCCTTTCAGCGGGAGCGTCTGCCACTCTATTCCCTATGGTCCCTTCAGCTTCTTCCTGCAAGCGACTCCCCCACCTTTCGCTATGCGTTCATCATCTTATAATCTTTTTTCCAACTTGGCATCAACCAACCTAGTGATCCCTCTTGGATGATTGAAAAGGAATCTTCACGAAATAGTTTCATGGAGATGGCAAAGTCAGCACGGGCTATTCGCCTGTATAAGCCCCTCTCAAAGAAGGGCTACAGAAGGGAA
>JBJEFP010000025.1:15733-17434 GCA_051874195.1 Lysinibacillus sp.
GACATGGTTGGAACGAGCCAAGTCACTACAACTTTCCCTGCTAGCACACTGTATATTATCCTAGAATATGTTTTAACTCCTGTTCAGAGGATAATAAATAGATAGTGTATTATTTATTTCATATGAGAGGAGACTATTGTGAAAGAAAGCAAATTTAAAAATATAGTATTTTTAGTATCAAGCATCTTTATATTACTCTGTGTTGTTTTGGGGGTCCTTTCTCCCTCCACATTCGAAAGGGTCGCAACACAGCTCTTTTCCTTTACAACCGATTATTTCGGTTGGTTTTACCTCTTGTCGGTGTTCATCATCGTCGTGTTTTTAATCGCCTTGGCCTTTTCAAAATACGGCACCATCCGCTTAGGGGGAAAGGATGCACGACCGGAGTTCAAGTTCCATTCGTGGATTGCCATGCTGTTTTCGGCAGGCTTGGGAATCGGTCTCGTCTTTTGGGGTGTGGCTGAACCGATGAGCCATTTCTTCGATACGCCGTTTCGCGATGTGGAAGCAATGACGACTGACGCAGCCAGGCTTGCGATGGGCTATTCCTTCTTCCACTGGGGAGTCAGCCAATGGTCCGTGTTCGCCATCATGGGGCTGGTCATGGCCTTCATGCAGTTTAATAAAAAGAAAAATTTATTGATGTCTACAGCATTAGAACCCGTTACAGGTACAAATAGAGCGGTAAAAAACACAATCGACATTCTGGCGGTCATCGCGACTGTCATGGGTGTAGCAACTTCGATTGGACTAGGTGTCCTGCAGACGAACGGCGGATTGAATGCCGTCTTTGGCACGCCCATTTCCGTCTGGGTACAGCTAGTCATCATCGGCATCATGTTTGTCGGCTATATGCTGTCCTCCACGACCGGCCTGCATACAGGAATCCGCATCTTGAGCAACGTCAATATGACTTTAGCCATATTGCTATTGTTATTTGTTTTTGTAACAGGTCCTACTGTCTTTATTCTCGAAACCTTCGTATTGGCGCTCGGTGACTATATCACCCATTTTATCGAATACAGTCTACGCCTTCAGCCCTATGTAGATGGCACATGGGTGAAGGATTGGACGATTTTCTACTGGGCTTGGGCGATTGCCTGGTCTCCATTCGTAGGGTCCTTTGTAGCACGTGTCTCAAAAGGGCGCACCATCCGTGAATTCATTGTAGGCGTCCTGATCATTCCGCCGCTCATCTCCTGCTTCTGGATTGCTGTATTCGGCGGCTCCGCGATTTACTTCGACTTAAATGCTGGAACAGCTATAGCACAAGCGGTAAATACCGATTTGACCGTGGCATTATTCCAAATGCTTGATCAGTTGCCGTTGACGATGGTGGCATCGATTATCGGCATACTGCTCATTTTCACCTTCCTCATTACCTCTGCCGATTCGGCAACGTATATGATGGCAAGCATGACTTCTAACGGCGCCCTGAATCCGCGCAACAGAGTAAAAATAGTATGGGGTGTATTGATGGCTGCCATTGCCAGCGTCCTTCTCTTCACAGGTGGATTGGATGCCCTGCAGACAGCCTCGCTTATTTCGGCACTGCCTTTCACCATCATCATCCTGTTGCTAATCGTCTCGTTCGTCAAGATGCTCAGACATGAAATGGTGCCGATTTCAAAAAGGGATATTAAACGATTGAAGAAAATGAGGGAATATATCGAGAACGAAAAGGAATAACCATACACAAAC
>JBJEFP010000025.1:17534-18755 GCA_051874195.1 Lysinibacillus sp.
AACTCCTTGGCTGCCTGCCCCTGCTCTCTAGCACCTGTACTAGAATTCTTCATTCCGCCAATCAACGCGGTCTCTAATCCAACAATAAATACCCAGCTTACCTAATACAGTCACCCACAGGGAAGCCAGCCCATGGACTGATATATTTTCCCGCGTAGGATGCAAATGAACCAAGTTCAGCATTGCCCCCGCCTTCTCTCCCATCGCCGGCTCCCCGGAAGCCATTTCCCCTACCATCTGCATGATTAGCACAATCAGCAAGCATGCAATAATGCATGTCTGTTTGCATATGGAGGCTTTCACTCACAGAGTTGATTGGACAGCAGTCAACGAACCCTGCCATATGAACAACCATCTTTCCTCCAACAGCATAATAAAGGGACGCTCCAATATACTTTTCAGACGTCCCCTTAGCTGTTTCATTAACTGTTTATGCTATTATGCCTGCTCACTACGAGTTCATAAAATAGATTGAATGCTTCACTTTCGCTATCGGTCTCTTTAATGATGTAATGGCCGCCCCGCTCCTTTGTTTTATAAACCTTCCATTTACCCTGGTCATATGCACACCCCATGACGAGCGGTTCATCTGTCACACTGTCGAGCACCATAATATATTCACCTATATTCAGCTTCTCTGTTTCAAATTTTTCCAGAAACTCTTGTTTAGTCATTTGATGTTCCTCCTAATATTTCGGGATGACCCCTATTTTCTCCAGCATTTCAGCACTTAGCGGCGTGACGATTTGCTCTGCTCCACCCTCCATCAGCCTTTCACCTGTAGAACTGTTAATCCATGGGGCTGCCGTTCCCTTCAATCCATAGGTTGCATCCATATCCCCGATGACGGACTTGGCATTTTCCTGAAAATCTTCATAATGTGCCTTGAAATCCAAAAGGTCCGCATACGGAATTTGGCCTTTGCCATTCACTTCCGCTATTCTATTCAACTCTTCCAAATCGCCATTTTTCACCGCGTCAATGGCCTCGAAATTGTCCTTTCCGTGCAACCCTATTCTCCACTTCAAAAAGGAAAAATTTGAATTACGCAGAGTCAGGCGAAGTAAATAATAAGGATATTATTACATAATAAGGAATTTTCCAAAAACTGATTTTTCCTATTTATTCCCTCCGTAAGTCTACGATTCTACCTACCCTACTTGTCAGTTACACCTACCTTTTCAGTTGTTCCACCTTTTTTAAAAGGGACAAAAATCATAT
>JBJEFP010000025.1:18855-20483 GCA_051874195.1 Lysinibacillus sp.
TTTCGTAATGAGGATGGTGGATTTTCGATACAAACGCTGTAAAGGAAAAGCCTCTTAGCAGATAGTCGGCAAGAAAAAAGGAGCTGTACAAGAAGTTCCCACTTTCCGTACAGCCCCTCATCTATTTGTTGAATCAACCATCTCTTCTCATATAACCAGGCAGCACCGCACCAACGCCGACGTTGACTGTTCCCTGCTTTACCTATTTTTTATCCGCTACTCAATCTTCGAAATTCTCCACACATCATTTTCTTTTTGAAATTCCACGGTAATGAACGGAATGTCCATGCTTTTGATATGCATACGTGCATGATTATGGTCGATGGAGGCCGTGACATGCTGGAGCATCTCCTCGAATTTCTGTTCATGATACGTCAGATCATTCGTCCATTGTATATCAAATTCCTGTATCGCTAATGCCTCTACTTCAGGCGCCATACTGCCATCCTTTTCCTTCGTAAATAAATAGGTTTTTAAAATCATTTCTGGGGGCACACCAGCTAAATAATGCTCTTCGCCTGTTTCCAGATAGCTTGCCACTTGCCCCCTTTCATCCGTTATGGAGGGAGATGTACCCGTATCCGGCGGAGAAGGTTCTTCATTTGGCAATAACAGAAAGCTCCCTGCAATCACTAGTATGCCGAACAGTAAAGAGGCGGCCAGTGGTATCAAGCGGGCATTGCGCTTGTTATTCTTTTTGTGCAGCACTGCATGTTTGATGCGCTTTGTTTGTATAGGCGAAATCGGTGTCTGCTCTTCCAGACGTTTTTTAAATTGATTCATTCAAAAGCACCTCCCACTGCGGTTCATCCAGATAGCCCTTCAGTTCATCTCTCGCCCTTTTTAGACGGGATCTTACCGTGCTTTCGTTCAGTCCGAGCAATCTTGCAATCTCTACAGTTGAAAGCTCCTCGAAATAATACAAAATGATTGCTTCCCGGTATTTTTCATTTAGTTGCATTACTGCATGTAATAAAGTCGATTTTTCACTGGATAGAACGACCTCCTGCTCGGCACTCTTCACATGTTTAAAGGGTAAAAACAGCTGCCTCCGTTTTTTTTTACGTAGATAGTCGTGGCAACGATTAATGACGATTTTCCTTACATAATTTTTGACCGAAGCCTCCCCTTTGTATTGTGCCGCTTTTTCATAAAATGCAATGAAGCTTTCCTGTACAATATCCTCCGCCGCCTCCCAGCTTTGCACGTAAAAATAGGCAAGCCGGAGCAGATGTTCGGTATGGAGCTCCATCGCTTCATGTAATTGTTCTTCTCGCATCACATCACCTCATCTTCACGCTATAGACGATAAAAAACGGAAACCGTTGCAAAATTTTCTGAAAAATAAAACCCCGAAGCAAAATGGCATGCCGCGGGATCGGGGATTTATTAATAAATTTCGAAATAGGCTGATTTACAGATGATCTTCAAAGCTACTTTCAAGTTGAATATGATAATCAATATGTAAAAAAGACAGCCCGAACAATGTCATATCATGCGTAGCTTTAAGCGTCCCCTTATCTTCTTTTATAATGAAATATTCATGCAACGGCAGCTGCAAGACATAATTTCCAACTGCCAAATACGTACCCGCATCACCTGGTGCATCACTTGTTAACTGTAGACTT
>JBJEFP010000025.1:20583-23280 GCA_051874195.1 Lysinibacillus sp.
ATAAAATCGCCCATATCATCAACCAATCCTGCATGAGGCTGGGTAGAAGCCGGCAGCTTTCCACGAATTTGACTGACAGGAAACGAGTAGTCTTCATGCTTCGTTGGAGGGGTATACAAGCTCCACGCCAGAACAATCGCGCCGCCGAAAAGTAAGCAGTTCAATACCCCATGGAAGGCCAGCATATCAGGAATGTCGACAAGTATCATGCCCGTCAGGTTACTGAATGCATAGAGTAGCGACCAAATGATTGTAAAACACAGTGTTAAAAACGAGACTCTAATCAAAAGCCCCACCATGTGTGGCATCTTCCATTTCATCACAAGGTAGCAGATACCGAAAATCGCGACGACATATAAACTGACCGCTATCATTTCTATGATTCTCGAAAATGTAATGCCTATTGCCACAAGCATCGGTCCGGCTGCAATGACTATACAGCAAAAACGATAGAAACGCGTCATATGCAAGCGCCCGATCAACCCTACTGTAATACAGAGTAAAAAGGCTGAGTAATGAAAATGGATGGCCGTCAACCATGTAATCATCGAGCTGAAGCCTGTATCAAGCTGTAAATGGAACGCTAAAAACCAAACGCCGCCCATCACAATATAAATCAGCCCGATATCAATCATCGTTTCAGCTGTATTGACAAACCCCCGCTTTAAAAAACGATGGACCCCTTGCCATGCAACAGTCAACGTGCTTATCAAATAGAGGACAACACAGAGGAAGACGACGATTTGATTGTCAGAATAGAATAGGACGGTTACAGCCAGCTGTCCACTGCCGATTATGCCCTTTTGCCAGACTTTCAACTCTACAAGCTGCTCCAGCACCATTGGAACAAACAGCAATTGGGCCAGTGTCAGGTAGTAATACATGGAAGTCGGCTGATGAAAACTCATCAATGACACCATACACATGATTCCCACTACCGTTAATGGCCTAAAGATTACTTGGCGTAAACTGCCCAGCATACATCATCATCCTTCCTACCATGTCATTGAAGATGGAGACATGGATAGTATACACTTCAAGCTCATCATCATAGCCCTCCGTCACAACGACCCGCCCTGTCAGCCAAGAAGGCAATGGCAGTTCCGTCTTCCCCAACACCAACCGTTGCTGTTCGGAACGGATCATCAAAAAGCCGTCCTTCGTTACATCAAATTGCAAGTCTGAATAAAATAATGATGGATCACCTAAATAATCTTTAACAATCCGCCTGTCCAAATCTACTGTCATTTTTGCATTAAACTGACGTGTCGCATTTGGAAAGCGAAATGTCCGCTCCCAATACACTTCCGCCTGCTGGTCCTCATTGATTCGAGATATATTTGAAATTGTAAACGGCACTCTTTCACCGCTTTCCGGAAACAGGAAGCGATTTTTCGTAAACAATGCATACATGGGCCGTAAATATGCCGGTCCCGATCGAATGACCTGCATCGTCCCTGTTGCATGAAATGGCTCATGTAACGGCAGGCGGTATCTTTCCTGCAGCTTTGGATGCAGGCGCCCAAAATCCTCAGCCAATAATGTTTCATAGATCATTTCTAGAACCTCTCTTCCGTTTGCAGCTTCTCGCTGTAGGTAGTTCCCGGGTCAACAATAGGGCTGCAATCGATAAAATCCATAGTGCGAGATTGAAGGTTATCACATTGAATGGTGCTGTCGCTGTTTGCGGGGAAGCGACCACCGCCATCACCGTCAAAATTGGAAATAACGCCACCTGAGCCATCAGTAAATACTTCTGTACCTTGGGAAGAAGAAAGAGTAGCCCAATCACCATTTCTGTTATCCCAACCCATATGATCAGAGTGGAAGCTTGCTGAACTGACAGCGGCGAAAGATTTGCGAGCATCTCGATTTCCAACGGGTGCCGTCCAATGACTTTCGGGACCAGCCCCTGATACAGCCAAACAATACTAAATAGGATACAGATGAAATAATAGCTAAAAAAACGGCGGTATTGAGTACCCGGCCTTTCTCCCGTCTGCAGCCACCTGGCCAGTACATCGAAGCTGAGCGACGTTGCCCATCCCATCAGCGGCCGAAAAAGCTTGTCGAACAAGCGGCCTGCAATTCCGAAGCGTACATCGTAGTCATACTGCGTCAAAAACGTTACGCGCTCGCCGTTCGGAATGTACTGCCAGTAGCCCCGTCCTTCCTTGATCGGGGAGATGAGCTGCGGTGTGCCAAAATGAAGAGAAGAAGTCTTGACACCACTTTCTTTTTCATGCGTCCCCTTGCTTTCACCCCATCCTGACACTTCAACGCCAGGCATGACCCTTGTTGTGTAGGTGAATGTTTGCGGTGCCTGTTCATGCTCCTTTTCATTGTATGTAATGGTTGTAAAGCGCAGATCCCATTGCTCGTGCAAATCCGGCTGCTGCGTATACTGCCATACATCGTCAATGGTGCTATCAATATCGATTTCTACGTAAATAGGGTTTTTCTTCATTGTTCCACCCCCTTCTCTACCGCATCTACTGGTTCATCGCCTGGTAACGGCAAAATAAATGAAGCCACTCTTGCCCACCTCCATCCCCCATATCGCTTTGGAAAAAATTGTGTAAGCAACACTGCAACAATATCAAAAATAAAAAGCAGCTTCTTTTCTACATGTTCCTACCTGCCAAAAATTACCCAAACCTTCTACCATGTTACTAAAACATTGAAAAATACTCTAGC
>JBJEFP010000026.1:0-2723 GCA_051874195.1 Lysinibacillus sp.
TTTTCCAAGTGTGTCTGCAACTTTTTCTTATATGCTCACAGCAGATGGCTATACGCTTGGCATCTTTTTGGCCATTTTAGCCGTCGTTTTGATGAAGGAATTTAAATATGGCTTTATAGAACGGATTGGTTCATGGGCGACAGTGCTGTTGATTTTCCTGACGATTTTCAACTTTGGACTGATTGCGAACATCAGTTGTTTCAATATGGAATTGCGCAATGAAAAAACAATCAATTTGGCGAAACGGATTCTGGACAGGACCGAACAATTGGATGAATACGAAGCCATTGAAAAAATCACCGTATTCAGTGAAGTGTCCATGTATTCGGAGTTGAATGCCGAAATCATTCCAAACAGAATCCCGAACATGATCGGTTCGACAGCTACTTCGGCTATTCCCTGGATACCGCTACGAAGGAAGAAGTGGAACGAATCCGAGAAAGTAAGGAATATAAAGAAATGGATACTTGGCCTGCAAAAGATTCAATCAAAGTATTTGATAATATTGTCGTGGTGAAATTCGAGGATGTCTGATGTTTTTGGAACAATGTACTATAGAACAAAAAACACTACTGTTGCATGGGGCTGACCCCTACAAGACATTCTGCAACCAGTTGCCGTTATTGAATCGGTGACTGGTTGTTTCGTATTGTTTGATACGAGCAGTGCGATAATAAATACTATAATCTCGTACGGTTTGTACTACGGTGGCCGTCGTAGTACGTGTCAATCTGTGGAGATAGAATGTTTCAGACTTGAAGATTGTATGAAACGATTCAATTGAGGCACTATCAGCGGGTATGCCTTTAAACGTAGTTCAATCGCCTTCATTCCCCCTTTATGCTATGGATTGAAATGAAGTAGCATAAAGAGGACAGCTCTTCCATATGTAAGGGGGATTTTTCTAGCTTGTAAAAAGAAGAGGAAAGTCATAGCTTCCTAAAGAGCGTCAAGTGTGTTTTACGTCAGGATTCTAAATCCTAATGTGAATGTGAATTCCAGCCATCTCTCTTAAACCCAGTATCTTGCTCTCTTTATTACACAACGACGTCTACTCTAACGTGAAAATCCTGGGACTAAGAGGAGAGTCATAAGTCTTTATATTTAATTTTCTAAAAATTCTACAAATTTTATAATGATAGGTTTATGATATTTATATGCGAGAGAATTCGCTGGAATAGGAGGGAATATTTATGAGATTAACAGTTGAACAAATGCTGGTTAGTAAAGGTATTACTCCAAAAGAAGAACATCTAGAAATCTTGGAAGCAAAGTGGAAGGAAATGAGCGAGCTGCGAGGGGATCTGGCTGGAATCAAGCTTGATGACGCGGACATTGCGTTGAAAAATATTGCAGGGGGTGACCATCATGAGTAATTTGCATTTGAAATCGGTTGAGGAATTGGCGCCGTTACTTGAGTCAAAGCAGTTGTCACCTGTCGAGCTGACAAAGGAAATTTTAGCGTTTGCGCATCAAAGTCAGGAGGCCATTAATTCATATATTGACTTCTACGACGAGGAAGCGCTGAAGGAAGCTGAAAAAGCCGAGGCTGAGATTGCAAATGGCAATTACAAAGGCATGTATCATGGAATCCCTTTGGCGCTGAAGGACAATTTATATTTTAAAGATAAAACGACGACGATGGCATCAAAAATCCATCAAAATTTCAAGTCGGATGCAGATGCGACGGTTGTCGAAAAGCTGCGAGAGGCCGGTGTTATTTTTACCGGAAAGCTCAGCATGCACGAATATGCGTGGGGCATTACAAACAACAACCCGCATTACGGACCGGTACGCAACCCATGGGATCCATCGAAGATTCCTGGAGGCTCAAGCGGCGGTTCTGGAGCTGCCGTAGCATCTGGTGCGAGTGTTGCATCGCTCGGAACGGATACGGCAGGCTCCATTCGCATTCCATCTTCTGCTTGCGGCATCGTCGGTTTGAAGCCTACGCATGGCCGCGTCAGTAAGTTCGGCTGCTTCCCGCTGGCATGGACGCTTGACCATATCGGGCCGATGACGAAAACGGTAAAGGATGCGGCTGCGATGCTGGAGATCATTTCAGGCTTCGACCACCGGGACCCTACGTGTGTCGATCGCCCGGTTGACCAATACGCAGGCTACTTAACAGGCGACGTGAAGGATTTGGTGATTGGCGTGAATGAGGACTACTTCTTCAAGCAGGTCGACCACGATGTGGACAATGCCGTTCGAAAAGCGATTGATCTGCTGGTGGGCAGCGGCGCGAAGGTGGAGGTAGTAAAGATTCCATCGCTTCAATATGCCGAGTGGGCGGAGCTTGTCACGTCCTTATCGGA
The DNA here is from genome assembly GCA_051874195.1 of Lysinibacillus sp. Lineage (GTDB taxonomy): Bacteria > Bacillota > Bacilli > Bacillales_A > Planococcaceae > Lysinibacillus_B. Next base: position 2,319 of record JBJEFP010000026.1, read on the forward strand.
GGCATCCGCCATCCATCACTCCAATTTAAAAACAAGACCAGAGGATTATGGAAACGACATCCGCCTGCTGTTCGAATTGGGCGAGCTGCCATCCGCTGTCGATTACCTGCAGGCACAGCAGGTACGAAGACAATTGAAGGCTGAGTTTGCAGAGGTCCTGAAAAAGGTCGATGTATTAATTACGCCGACTTTGCCGGTCGTCGCCAATGACATTGGTGATGATACGGTCGACTTGAATGGTGAAAAGGTGGACTTGATCAATAACATCATCCGCTTCACTGGGCCAAGCAATCTGACGGGGCTGCCTGCATTAACCGTTCCGTGCGGCTTCAAAGGAAAGCTACCGATTGGCCTGCAGATTATCGGACCAGCCTTCGGGGAGGGCAAGGTATTGAATGTAGGCTA
>JBJEFP010000027.1:0-2717 GCA_051874195.1 Lysinibacillus sp.
TTGACATAAAACTGACATCCCAAGTCAAAAGAAACGGGCGTGCTTTTGTATAAACAGTACAAAAGCACGCCCGTATTAAACGTTAAATGATGACGGCTCCCTCCCTACTCGTCCCTCACATAGAGTACAAAATCACCCGTATCATTGTTGAATAGATATACATGATGAGCAGTGTAAATGTAATACGAAGTGTGATAATTCGTTTTTTCTTTCTCCTCATCCACTACTACCCGCTCACCTGTTTCCTTTTCAACTTTTTCTACCGCTTGCATATACGTGTAAGACCGAACAACAGGAAAAAGCCTGCCCGAGATTGCTCTCCAACAGACCTTCTCACCCGGTTCTCCCCTCAAGGAGAAATGCTTGGCACTTGGACATTCTCCACAAGCATCCGATACGCCAATCCTCACAGCAGGCTCTTGGCAAACTGGCGGTTCTCTTTATCCGCAGAAGCATGGGCGACCGTTTTCACCGCCTCCACCATGTCCGGCTGATGCCACGATGCCTTGTCTTGCCCGCTAAGCGCGGCCAACGCGAAGCCCTGCAAATCTACATCCGCCGAACGCAGGCACCGTTCAATTAGCGCTTCTCCCGTTCCTTCGAATTCACCGAGTGCTTCGACCAGCACGATGATCGTCACCTTTTCTTCTGTCGTCAGCTCATCAAGGGAGTCGAAGCGGTCTGCAAACGCGACCAATGCTTCCACTGTCTTGCGCTCCTTCGTCTCCAGCAATGCCAGATGATACTCGATCCGGTTCGGCTCTTTTTGCAGCTTTTCAAATAATAATTCTGTGATATCCGCCTTGTAGAACCTCGCAATCGCCAGTGCCTGCAGTTGATCCTCTACATCTGAATGGAGCACTTCCAAAGCCCATGGCAGCCATTTCGGGTCCGCCGCAATTGCCTGAATTGCTTCTTCCGCGTCCCGCCGCTCATGGGGCTTCCAATTGCTTTCATACCGCTCGTCCCACGCTTCCTCATCCACGTTCAAATAATCAGCAATGCGTGTCAGCATATAAAAGTCTTCCGGCTCCTGGCAATGCGTCTTGGCGTGGTATGCATAGCGCATCAGCACCTGCCCCGCATATTCGTACTCGTCTATCGGCATGTGCCCTTCCTCCGACAGCAGCCCCTCGATGATTTCGCTCGCCCCGGTAAACAGCTCCCTTGAAATTTCCGGCTCGTGCAGGGCGACATCCAGTCTGCCCTTTTCCGCGCAGACGACTGCAGAATAACTGTTCAGGATGTCATTTTTCGTGCCTTCCGTTAAAAACCACTGGCGAATTTCTTCTGTCTCGGGCTCCAGAAAGTTGACCGCCTCGATTTTTCCCCAGCACTTTACCGTCTTCGCCAGCTGCCATGTATAGTCGTTTGCGTTACGCGTCCCGTTTCTTAGCGCAAATAAGGCGACACCGGTAAATTCTTCGTGCAAGGCAACCGTCTGCAGGTGCTCCTTGTACGCCTCGCAATCAGTGCAGCCTAAAATGACCATCGCAAACTTCACGACTTCCCGGTGCGCCGCATGTTCAAACAGCCAAAGCGCCTCCTGCTGCACGCGCTCCTCATCCTTTTCCTCCTGCATGAAAAGCTCCACCAACTCGTGGAAATAGCTGATTACTTTTTCCTCCTGAATCTTTTCATAGGTCGCCTTTCGCGTTTGCTTCGTCGGATTTTCCACCTGCTCCATGAACAGCTTGATGAGCTTTTTCGTATAAAAAGGCGTCACGACATCCGCCAGCAGCCGGTCCGATAAGCCCGGCGCAAGCTTCGGATGGTTTTCATCATATAAATAAGCATCATCTGGCAAATCGGTGTGCACTATTTGCCCATGCTCCCGTACCTGCTGCTCCAGATAAGGCACAATCCTTTCCTTGTTCGCCCAAGGTAGAAACTCCAATGTGACGGCTTCCTGCAGAATGGCCCGCCCATCTACCTTGACCGTGATGTTGAGGCGGACAAAACCGCCGATCTTCACCTTTATTTTATGTACTTTCCCATCCGCAGCCTGAAATTTCCCCGACAACGTCGAATACGGTATCAAATGCGACCACATCGACTGGCGGGTGTTGCGGTCGATGATGTGCCCGTCGACAGTCAACGTCTCCTCCATCATCTTGTTATGTATCTCGATTGTATGCCCCTCAAAATCTACCGCCCAATACTTGTCGACTTCCTTAGCCGCATCATTTTTCACATTGCGCATCTCTCGTTTGAACTCTTCCTTAAACCCCATTGCTGATCTCCTTTAAAAGTATGATTTTATGTACGTGTTATCTGGAATCTATTGAATGAAAATAATAAATGCAGGATTTCAGACGCTTGCCATTCTATCCCCAGTTCCAAACAATCTAGTAATTGTGTTATTTCTCATATTTTAGTATAACCTATTGTACAAGAAGAAGGTCAATTGTTTCGTTTTTCAGGATAATATTTAGATGATAGTGCCGACTTCTGGCATGAATGCCCTGTAAAATCCCATTTTAATGGTATATAATTACAATATGATAGTGTGCATAGGAGAGGAATTCAAAGTGAAGTACATCAAATTTGCCCTGTTCATTTTCATCTTGTTTGTCCTATCCTTTTTGGGGCGTTTGTATTTGAACTATGAGCAATATGGCTTTTCCAATTGGAAAGACTCCTTGTTCTTCTCCTTTTGGACGGCTGTAGGACTGTATTTGGTCTTTTTAGTCGAGACCCTTGTCGACAAGTTGAGC
>JBJEFP010000028.1:0-2716 GCA_051874195.1 Lysinibacillus sp.
GGGAGGCTTACTGTCCATTTATGCGGGATAAATAGCAAGAATGCTTAAAGGCGGCGGAGAACCATAATGAGAAACTTTATCATAACAGCCATTCTAATCATTACGGCATTAATGATCTATCTTGGGGTGAAGCATGGCTTTGGCGAGGAAGCAAGCTTGCCAGCTGACCATGAACAAGAAGGCTTAAATGATCAAATCGTGATAAACTTCAGTCATGTTGTAGCTGAGAACACGCCAAAGGGACTGACTGCAGCTAAATTTGCTGAGCTGGTAGAGGAGAAGACAAACGGAGCCGTCCAAGTCGAGGTGTATCCAAATAGCATGCTCTATTCTGACGGCGAGGAACTGAATGCCCTTCAAAACGGGGATATACAAATGATTGCACCTTCTTTTTCGAAGGTGACAGATTGGATACCGGAATGGCAGGTTCTGGACTTGCCTTATTTATTCGAGGACCAAGAGGATATCCGAACCATATTCACTGGGCCAGCGAAGGACCAGCTGTTACAAATGCTGGACAACTACCATGTTAAGGGGCTTGCCTTTTGGAATAATGGTTTTAAACAAATGACGACAGCCAAAACCCCTGTCTCAAAACCGCAGGACCTGCAAGGCCTTACCCTCCGGACCATGCCGAGCAAGATGCTCCAAAGGCAGTTAAACCTTGTTGGTGCAGAAACAAAGGAAGCCTCGTTTGACCAAGTATATACACTATTGGAAGATGAGCAATTTGACGGACAGGAAAACACCATCTCTAATATTAATTCGAAGGGATTTTATCAAGTTCAGGAGCATATGACTTTAACCAATCATGGCATCCTTGGCTATGCCGTGATGATCAATGGAGAATTCTGGGATAGTCTTCCCAATCATGTACAGCAGGCCATAACTGAAGCGATGGACGAGGCGACTGCCTGGAATATGAAGCAATCAGAAGTCATGAACCAGGATGCTCTCATTCAAATGGAAGATTGGCCTGATTTCCAAATCCGGACGCTGAGCGAAGAAGAAAGACGCCTATGGGAAGAAGCTTTCAAGCCTCTTTACCAGTACTATAGGAATCATTATGATAAAAAGCTTTTAAAGGAAATTGAAGAGGAATTGAATCGGTGAGACCTTCTCGATAGAAGGTCTCTTCTTCGTGACCAAAAAGAACAAAAAGATTTTTAAAACCATAAACCCATTCTATCCTTTCTATCCTATAAGATTAACCATATATCTGAAAGCGCTAACAATTTTATAAAACAGGAAAGAAGGGTTGGCTTTTGAGAATCTTTAAGAATTTAACCGTCCAAGTTGTCACAGGTATTATCCTTGGTATTATGGTGGGAGCCCTCTTCCCCGAGTTCGGCGCCAGTCTAAAAATTCTAGCCGACATCTTTATCCGATTGATTAAGATGCTGATTGCCCCCATTATCTTCCTAACAGTTGTCATTGGTATTGGAAGCATGGGCAATCTGAAGAAAATAGGCAAAATTGGCGGAAAAGCCTTGCTATACTTTGAAATCGTCTCAACTGTCGCACTCGCGATTGGAATTATCGTGGTTAATCTCGTTCAACCTGGCAGCGGATTAAACACGGATAATTTGAAAACAGGTGACGTATCTCAATACACCACCCAAGCATCGGAAACAGAACAAGGCTTTGGCGCATTCATCATGAACCTAATCCCAGAGAATGTAGTTGGTGCTCTTGCCTCCGGAGAATTACTGCCAGTCTTATTCTCTGCCATTCTCTTTGGTCTTGCTGCCGCTTCTATCGGAGAGCGAGCGAAGCCAGTCATTTCGTTCTTTGAAGTTGTAGCTGATATTTTCTTTAAAATTGTCAATATGGTCATGAGAATTTCACCTATCGCCGCTTTTGCCGCGATGGCTTACACAATTGGAAACTTCGGTCTCGGATCGCTCGTCTCACTTGGAAAATTGATGGGTTCAGTCTATCTCACGATGTTCCTATTCATCGTGGTCATACTCGGCTCTATCGCCAAATATTATGGTTTCAGCATCTTTAAGTTCATGGCTTACATTAAGGAAGAAATCCTGCTCGTCCTAGGAACTTCCTCCTCAGAATCAGCGCTTCCTGCTATGATGAGAAAGCTTGAAAACTATGGCTGTTCCAAGCAGGTTGTCGGTTTAGTCATTCCGACCGGATACTCGTTCAATCTTGACGGTACATCTATTTATCTATCAATGGCCGCCATCTTTATCGCACAAGCATATGGAATTGACCTGACCATCTGGCAGGAGCTTACACTGCTTGGCATTCTGATGCTTACCTCAAAAGGGGCAGCAGGTGTGACTGGTTCTGGCTTCATCACCCTTGCAGCCACATTAGCTGCTTTCCCGATGATTCCAGTGGAAGGGATTGCCCTCCTCATTGGTGTAGACCGCTTCATGTCTGAAGCTCGTTCCATCACAAACCTGATTGGAAACGGTGTAGCTACGGTTGTTATATCAAAGTCTGAGAAAGAATTCAATCCTAATCAGATAGCGGATGAACAGATGAAAGGGACAACAGTAGGCGAATTAAATTTAAAGAGTCATTGAATATGAAAGCCGGCTGTTTTCAACAGCCGGCTTATTCTTTTCCCTACCATACTAGAGAGACTTACTTAATCTATTACTATTTAAACTGCAGGAAAACCGTTCTTGCCAAAAGAAAGAGAGAATGAAATCTATGTTCTCAAGTAAGTCGCAGACACCAAAAGAGCATTGCC
>JBJEFP010000029.1:0-13148 GCA_051874195.1 Lysinibacillus sp.
AGAAAAAGACGAAATCACCCATAAGAGGGGATTTCGTCTTTTTTGTTGCTACGGATTAATTGCTAGCAACTGGCTCCTCAGCTACAAGCTCGATTTCGTGAAGCTCAGTTTCATTGTCGTAATCAACATTGTAGTTTTTCACGCGTTTGTTCACAGGGAACAATTCATAGCGGAACTGCATCGGGATTACAAGTGCTTTTTCTTCCATATATTCTTGGAATTTACGGAATTGCTCACCACGGTATTTTGTATCCATCGCTTCTGTAGAGTCGATGTTCATTAACGTTGTTTCTAACTCGTCAGATGAGTAACGTGAGAAGTTAAATACAGCCGTTTTAGAGTAGATACCGATTGGAGATGGGTTTGTCCCAGTACCCCAAGCACCCATGAAGATATCAATTTCAGGATCGTCGTTTTGTACTTTATCATAGAATGAGTTGATTTCGATTAAACGACCAGTTGCCAATGTTACATTCAAACCAACATCTTTCCAGTTTTGCAAGTAGAATGAAATAACATCTTCTTGCGTTTGGTCACCAGACATAGCTGCTAATCTGATTTCTAGCGGCTTGCCCTCTTTATCTTCACGGAAGCCGTCGCCGTCTACATCCTTGTAGCCTGCTGCATCAAGGATTTCGATCGCTTTATCAGGATTATAAGTGTATCCTTCTAATGAATCATCATAGAATGACTCGAATACTGGTGGAATCAAGGAGTTTGCGCGTTCACGTAAACCGTTGTAGTACACTTCAGATACTTGTTCGATATCTAATGCATAGCCCATCGCTTTACGCAGCTCTACATCACCCATCTTCGCATTTTCTACATCCGTTACAGCCACGTTGTTCGTGTAGTCGTACTTACCTAATTTAAAGCTCATGTAAGAGTAGTATAGTTCTTGGCGTCCAAGAATATTAATGTTATCAAGATTTTCAACCTCTTGCCAAGCAGTAGCATTGAAGTTTTGTACAAGGTCGTACTTCCCTTCTTTAATCGCTACTGAGATAGAGCTTGATGGTACGACTTTCACCAATACGCCATCCAGCTTTGGTTTACCCTTCCAGTAGTGTTCGTTTGCAACAAATTGTACAGACTCACCTGGAACGATTTTATCAATTTTAAATGCACCTAAAGTTACAGGGTTTTTACGCACTAAATCATGTGCCAATAAGTCAGCTACAGGGATATCAGCCATTACGTGAGATGGTGCTGCATAACCCCATAGACCGTCACCGCCGTAGTAGATTGCTGGCGAGACTTTTTTGAAGCTGATTTCTAAAGTAGTTTCATCCACTTTCTTTAAACCGGAAATTGTATCTGCAGTACCTGCATGATACTCTTCAGCACCGATGATGTTCTGGAAATCAGCATCATAACGTACGCCTTCATAATCTTTATCCGCGATGATTTCATATGGCAGGATCAAGTCTTCGATTTTCAAAGGCTCACCATCTGACCATTTTACGCCTTCACGAATTTTTATTGTTGCTTTTAGGTTTTCCTCATCCACTTCCAAAGAAGCGATCCCTGTGTCAGTAATCATAAATTCACCAGTTGTATCGAAGAGGCTGTTAGTTGCCCATTCCATTAAATCGGCATCATACCCATCCTCATAAAACTCCCAGCTAAAGATTCCTTGGAAAGGCTCGTTCTTAACCATTGCTACTTGAAGAACGCCGCCTTCAATAGCTTCACCCTCATTTTCTACACTCAGATCTAATAAACCTTCATCCACTGCAGGAGCTGTAGTTTTTTCCTTGTCGGAATCTTTCCCTGGAGAATCTTCTTTGGTATCATCGCTTCCATTACATGCAGCTAAAACCAAAAGCACTGCAAGTAACATCGCTAGTAATGACCAACTTTTGTTTTTCATCATTTCTTCCTCCCTTTTTTTACGCTGGCATTCTCTAAATTTCGCCAGCTATTTTTACTCTATACAAACACATTTATATAACTAAATGTGAAAGTACCACCTTTAGTTATAGACTGTAAATATAAAATTTTCAGTCTATTGATTTTGATAGTATAGAGACTAACGAATTAGTCTCTATACGCATTTATTAACCTAGTCGTTGCTTCGCATCTGCAGCACGTCTTAATGCTTGCCCAATATAATTGATGCTCAGCATCATTAGAAGAATGAAGGCTGCTGCCGGTAGCCAGCACCACCAATATTTGTAAAGAACAAGCGGATTATTTGCATAACTCACAAGCGTTCCTAGTGATGGCACAGATGGCGGGAGACCGAAACCAAGGTAGGAAAGACCGGTTTCAATTCCCACATTCCCTGCGAAATTCAGGGTCATTTCAACAATTAAAATGGAGCTTAAGTTTGGCATGATCTCCTTGAAAATAATAACGAAATCATTGGTGCCAAGCGTTTTGGAAGCATTCACGTAATCCCTCCGGCTTTCTGATAAAGCCTTGGATCTTACGAGACGGGCGGTCCCCGTCCACAGGAATATACTCATAATAATTACAAATGTTGTAACATTGTACTTTGGTATAATCGTAACAAATACGATGATCAACATCAACTGTGGAATTGTAATGAAGAAATCGATGATACGCATGAACATATTGTCAATCCAGCCACCGAAGTATCCACAAACCAGTCCCACAACTACCCCAAATATACCTGTAATTAATGTAATGGCAATCGCTATCGAAATTGAGTTTCGGGCTCCGACAATCAGTTGCCCTAAAATATCGCGGCCGCCTTGGTCTGCACCCAAAATATATGATCCAGCCCCGCTATACTGCTCGCTACCTGGTGCTGCATATTTATCACGGAGCGAAATTTTCATCAGTGCTTCCATGTCGATGAACCGCCACGCCCAAATAAATACGGTAATGATGACCACAAGTAGCCCTATTAATGAAACCATCGCAATTTTATCTTTTTTGAACTCTCTCCAGATGACCTGCCAACCGGTAGGAGGAGAGCTTACTGTCAGTTCTTTATTTTCAGTTAATTGCATAGACATTTTTTTCACCTCTCCTTATTGTTTATTAGTCTGCCTATTCAATTCGAATACGTGGATCCACAATGCTCATAATGATATCCGACAATAGACTACCTAATAACGCTAAGAAGCCATATAACATAACTAATGCTGTGATGACACTATAATCACGAGATAGAATGGACGAGACAAATAATTGCCCCATACCTAGATAGCCGAAAATCGTCTCAATAAAGATAGATCCACCTAATAGCCCCGTGATTGTAAAGCCAAGGAACGCCGCAATCGGTAATAACGAATTGCGGAAAATATGTCGAGAATATACCTTCTTCATCGGTATCCCTTTACTGCGTGCCGTACGGACATAATCCTGCGTCTTCGCATCGATAATTTCAGAACGTAAATACTGGATGACCGTTGTCGTGCCTAATATCGCATATGTCGCTGCCGGCAGTAGAATATGGTAAAGTTTATTCATTGAATACTCGAATGTCCCCGGATCATACTTGACGTCTACAGTACCACTCGTCGGGAACCAGCCAAGTGTATAGCCGAAGAAGAATAGGAACAGCAATGCCAGAATGAATGTTGGAATCGCATAGGTTATAAAGCTGTATAGAATGATTGATTTATCCAACCAGGAGTTATGGTAGCGTCCAGCCACTACCCCTAACGGAATGGCGATGGCATATAGAATAATGATACTTGCCAACGACAGCCAGAACGTATTGAGTGCCCGTTCCCCAATAAGGGCGCCGACATCCCGCTTAAATGTGTAGCTCATGCCGAAATCACCTTGGAATGCATTGCCCATCCAGCGGGCATATTGCTGATACCATGGGTCATTCAAGCCGTGCTTTTCACGTAGCTCCTCAATACGTGCCGGGTCTGTTTCCGGTGTGATCATACCGGTAAATGGATCACCAGGCATGAACTTCGCCATGATGAAGATAATCAAGCTTAATACAAACAGCTGCGGAATCATAACCAAAAAACGTCGAATTATCGTTTTCCACATATCAGACTCCCCCCTTCACTGAAACAGGTGATGCTTTGGCTGCCACGAAATGTGTATTGGTAACAGGAGATAAATCGAATACACGGCCATTCCCATCAAAATACTGCGCATGTTCCTGCTGATAATTTTTTTCTACCTCGATCCGTACACGCTTTCGCTCTTCCCGACCAATCGGTGATACATCCGGAATGGCCGACAGCAGACGCTTCGTGTAAATGTGCTGCGGATTATTATAAATCTCCTGCTTCGTACCCGTCTCTACGAATCTTCCTTTATACATAATGTTAATATAATCACACATATGTTTAACAACACCTAAATCGTGGGAAATGAATAAATAGCTTAGACCATACTCACTTTGAATATCTTTCATGAAGTTCAACACCTGTGCCTGTACGGATAGATCAAGCGCCGACACCGGCTCATCCGCTATGATCAATTTCGGGTTTGTCGCGATGGCGCGTGCAATTCCCAACCGTTGCTTCTGTCCGCCCGAGAACTCATGCGGGTACTTCACCTTCGCGTCTTCAGGCATACCGACGATTGCCAACAGTTCACTGATTTTCTTCGACTCTTCTTGTGGAGTAAGACTCAGGAAGTTTCGAATCGGCTCGGCCAAGATATCTTGAACGCGTTTCCGTGGATTCATACTGGAGTGAGAATCCTGGAAAATCATCTGGATATCGCGGTTGTAGGCTGAATTTCGGTCACGTCTGCGGTTTGTTACGTCTTTCCCTTCATATATGATGGAGCCGGATGTAATCTTTTCTAGTCCGATAATTGATTTGCCTGTCGTTGACTTGCCGCATCCGGACTCGCCAACGAGGCCATATGCCTTGCCTCGTTCGATTTCCATTGTGATGCCGTCGACAGCATAAACATGGTCAACCACTCGATTGAAAAATCCGCCGCGAATCGGGTAATGGACTCTTAAATCATTGATTTGCATAAAACTCATGATGTTGTCCTCCTTTTTCGCCCTTAATGTAAAAATGCTCATGGCATGTACATCTTACAAAATGTCCTTCCGCTACTTCATGCAGCTTTGGATCGGCTTCATGCGCCATTTCCGGAATCCATGAAATACGGGGAGCAAAACGACAGCCTTGACGCGGCAGCTTCATCAAAGATGGAACAATCCCTTCAATGACATTCAGCTTTTCATTTTCACTATTCATCTGCGGAATGGAGTTGAACAGTGAACGCGTATATGGATGTTTCGGATTTGTAAATAGCTCTTCAACAGGGGCCATCTCGACAATTTGCCCTGCATACATAACCGCTACCCGGTCGGCCACTTCCGCAACGACCCCCAGGTCATGGGTGATTAAAATAATCCCTGCACCTGTTTCTTGTTGGAGATCAATCAAGAGGTCCAAAATCTGTGCCTGAATCGTTACGTCCAGTGCAGTCGTCGGCTCATCTGCAACGATGATCTGCGGCTTGCAGCTGATAGCGATGGCAATGATGACACGTTGACGCATTCCGCCAGACAGCTGATGCGGAAACTGCCTTGCAATACGGGGAGGATTAGGAATGCCTACCTGTCCCAGCAGCTCCAAGACACGTGCCTGACGCTGTCCCTTTGTCAAATCAGTATGGTAGATAAGCCCTTCTTCAATCTGTTCTCCAATACGCATGAGCGGATTCAATGCTGAAAGAGGATCCTGGAAGATCATGCCGATTTCCAAACCCCGAACCTCATTAAACTCATCTTCTGTCATGCGAGCTAGATTTTTATTTTTATATAAAATCTCACCTTGCACCCGTGTGTTGTTATGATCATGCAATCCGATGATAGATGTAGCCAATGTACTCTTTCCGCATCCCGATTCCCCTACAATGGCCAAAATTTCATTTTTACGCAATGAAAGTGAAACACCATCTACGGCATCAAAATAAGCTTCGCCAATTCGGAATCCGGTATGTAAATCTTTAATCTTTAAAAGTTCCTCTGACGTTTTCAATTGTTTACCCCTTTCAACGCTTTATAGGTTAGAATATTTAGAAAATTAAATTCACATTCTACTAAATAACGATGTCGATAACATTAAATATTTGGATATTTTAACGTTTATTTTGGATATTTTGAATTATAAACTGTAAAATAAGGCCTAGTCAATACATACATGGCAAATTATTCTGGCATAACTAAATATTTTGTATATTTAACAATAAAAAGCAACCAAAAACATTCATTCACTTTAATGCTCTAAATCAGCGTATTTTTTCTCTTTTACAGCTATATTTCTGCAAACATCATAAGCCGTTTTTCTCCCTACACTATTTCGAAAAAACAAGACCTCTGAATAAACAACGCATTTTTATACAAAAAACGTATGAACAAAGAAAGACAGCGAGCATGAAGTGAATACCTATTCACTTTACCATTATTGGAAGACCCTTGGTAGTATGTATGCAAAAAAAACCTCGTATATTAACCAAATTTTCAGAATCATAATGTATGACGTCTGTTCACTAGAAAACATAACTTCTCATACAATAGCGCCTTTATATAAAAAAGGCAAGTAAATTTTGGCCATATTAGATAGTTAGCGTGCATTTGGAATTAGAAAACCTACTATACTGTATATTCCATTTGCTCCAATTTAACTATATGTCGCCTACTCTGAAGAAATCATGACAGCCCCCAGCCGCATAATCGACCGCGACGACTACTTTTCTAAACGACAAAAGTCCGGGATGTCTGCTGCATCCCGGACCGTTCGTTATTATTTTTGGGCATCCTGTAACGCACGACGCTTACGTCCGCGCTTCACAACGATGACGACAAATGCCGTGAACAAAATATAGACGATGGCAAGCGCAATCACATAGGACATGTTGATGCCACTCTCGTCAATCACCTGATATACTTCCACACTTTCGCGGTCTAAAATGACAGGATAGCTGCCCTCTTTGTTGACGCGGATGATGTCGCTGTCGAACATGCCGCGGAGCTCTTTTCCTTCCCCGAGGATGTCGGCTGTCAGATTGATTCTGTTTGTGATGCTTGTGTTGTTGATGACGACAATCCATGTCTCTTCTTCCGATTGACGTTTAAATACAAGGAATCCATCTTCATTTTTCAGCACTTCAAAATCCCCATGGCGCAATGTCGCCGAATCATTGCGGAGCGTTTGAAGATTTTTGATGAAGTCGATTAATTCCTCATCCGTTTTGAAATTGTATAATTGATGCGATTCGGGGCCGACTTCCCCGTTCATGCCAATCTCTGTACCGTATTGGATAACCGGTACGCCCGGCATCAATAACGTGGCTGCATAGGATAACGGCAGTCGGTTTGGCGGATAATGATTCCCTTCATCTGACATGACGGCGTAAGTGAAGCGGTCCGTCCAAATGGAATCGATCATCAGCTGGGAAGGCTTCGTCTCCCCTTCCACTACACCCTCCACATACTTTGTCACTTCCGTAGCGGGCAAGTCTACATTCTTATAGGACTCACTGAACAGGAAGGGCGTCTCCTCATGGAAATCGGCATCGAAATCGGCATCGCTCTCTTCATTTGCAATGACATAGATGCGCTCGTCCACTTCCTTGATGGCGCCAATCAGTTCATTGATGAATGCCGTGTCTGCGGCATCCAGGTTCGTCAAACGGATTCCGCCGACTTCATATGTAGAAGCAAAATCAACAACCGCCTCCTTAAGCGCGGCCTGCAGATCTGCATTTCCTAAATCAAAGCGTGCAATGCCGTTGGATGTCTCTGCAACCCACTCTTTTTTGGAGGCATCCTGCACCCATTCATGGTTTGCACTTACATTCGTCAATGGGAAATCCACCATGACCTCCATTTCCTTGCCATTGAAGTACTTCACCATCTCGGCAAACTCTTCCGCCGTACCGAAGTGAGGTTCGAATTCCGTGTAGCTCGTCACCAGCGAGCCGTCATATTTTTCAGTAGCAAAAACAGAGCCGACCGATAATATCGTATACCCCATATTGACGATATGGTCTCCACGGCTGATCAGGCCTGTAAAATCCCCTCCCGCAAACTGCGCCGGGTCCTGTGTATCGACATTTACGTCATTTGCTCCGGAGCCGTTGAAATAACGGTCCACCAGCACATCATATATACTCTCATCAGCAATCGTGCGCGTCTCTTCAGCCTGCATGGGAGCTATAGAGAAGCTCGCCGCCAGCAGAAGCCCCGCTGCAGCTGTACCGATCCATTTCTTCAATCGCAAATTAATCCCTCTCTTTCAAACCAATCCATCGTCTATTTTACCAAAATTTTATTATATATGTAGTGGGTTTCCAAAATAATCACCCAAAATAAAGTCTAAACCGTGACAACAAGCGGGCCGTTCATTTCGAGATATTTATAAAGACAACATATCATACTTCATTTATTATTTTTCTCTCATCGTCTACACTGACACGCCCGGGCAAAGAAAAAGGCCGGGGACCATTCATCCCCGGCACCTTTCTCCTTAGAATAGATTCATACCGATACCGCCGCTCAAGCCTAAATACAATGTTACTAATAGAACAATAGCGAACAGCACCCAGAAAATATTAATCGATTTTCCTTTGTTTTTGCGTACTAGAATCATTTCCATAAATCCGATGACAAGAATACCGAATAATACCTTCATGTCATACGTCATGCCGCTGCCGTTGTTTGCAGCAGCAATCATATCACGGTGTGCCAGGAATAATGAAAGACCTGTGACGATGATCAGGATATAGAAGACGCGAAGTGCCATGTGCACACCTGTAAGCTTCTTTGCCGACACGGCAGCAATGAAGAATAGAATCAATGCAATTACCCATGTCGTAATATGTAGATGTGTAGTGCTTGTTAAGAAATCCATTTTGTCCCCACCTTATATTTTTTTCCTCTACATGTGATATCCTACCATGTCGGGATGGGCATATTCAATGAATTAGACTATGGAAGCTTCCTAGGTGGTCTGAATTTTGACAAAGTGAAGACCTGAATAAAAGAAAAGGAGAGCTGATTACGCAGCTCTGCCTTCAATAAATCTATTAATAAAACTATTCATCTGGATGATTGAGATGGAATGAATAGCCTTCCCTTAGGCGAAACGGTTCGCCAATGTACCGATCCCTTCAATCGAAACCTTCACTTCGTCCCCTGCCTTCAGGAATTGCGGAGGGTTCATCGCCTTCCCTACCCCTTCTGGCGTGCCAGTAAGGATGACATCGCCCGGCTCAAGTGTGACATATTGAGAGACGATGGAAACGATATCCGCCACGGGGAACATCATATCCTTTGTCGAACCATTTTGTCGGATCTCGCCGTTTACTTTTGTGACAATTGTTAGATTTTGAGGGTCTGGAATCTCATCCTTCGATACAAGATACGGTCCCAATGGGCATGTGCCGTCCAGGCTCTTGCCCAGGAAGAACTGCTGGTGGCGGTACTGGACATCGCGTGCAGACAGGTCATTGCCGATTGTATAGCCGAAAATGTAGTCGTATGCCATGGCCTTCGGAATGTTTTGTCCGCGCTTGCCAATGACGATTGCCAGCTCCCCCTCGTAGTCCAGCGAATCCGTCTTATCCGCATGGAGAGGCAATGTCGCCTCATCCGCCGCGATGGCAGTCGGGGATTTCGTGAAGATCATGATGTTTTCAGGCGCCTTGTCAGCCCCCATTTCAATTGCGTGCTCATTATAATTTTTCCCTACGCATAAAATGTTCTTCGGTGTACGAGGGATGGGAGAGAGCCACTCGATGTCTGAAAATGTATACTTGAATGCATCAGCCTTGTCACTGTTAATTGCCGCTTCCACTAACTTTCGTGCCTGCTCTACAAAATCAAAGCCTTGAGAGATACCGTCGATGATTGTAGACGGGAAGGATGGGAGGACATGCAGCTCTTCCTGGATTTTCAACACGTCCCATACTGCGTCTTCTTTTTTCACTTTTGGTCCGAATTTCACTTGTCCGTCTAGCTTAAACGATAATAGTTTCATAGTGTTAAAGCGCTCCTTCTTTTTTTTCCATCATACCGCAAAACCCTACAAATTTCCTCATTTTTCTGAATACATTTTTCCGTAAGTTAATCTCTTCACCGCTGCTTCAAGTGGCCCCTGCCTGAACTTGGACAGCCAGAGCTCCGCCAGGATGACCTGGATGACGTAGATGCCAAGCGCGATATACACCGCTGTCGGTACATCGATGCTGTCATAGAGCCCGAATCCATAGCCATAGAAGATTGTTGTGCAAATGACCGACTGCAGGATGTACATCGTCATCGACATGCGCCCCATCTTGGCGATTGGGGATAACACTTTCAACATTGCCGGAATCATGCACAATACGACAAAGATGGCGATATATCCGACCGACAGAATCGGGCCTCCCACATATACCTTCAAATAGCTTAGCAGGTACGTATACGAAAAGTTCACCGGTGCGCTTTTAATGAAAAGACCGGCTGCCGTAAAGGTGATGGCAAGGAAGATCCACATACCTTTTAGTTCCTTTGCCCGCTCAATCAATCGCCATTTCGCCGCCGCCGCCCCCAGCAGCATGAACGGTAAAATGATGAACAGCGAGCTGAACCACATGGCGGGCCCCATCTGGACGGACAAATCCTGCAGCCGTTGCATGAACGCATCCAGATAACTGCCTGTGGAATAAGCCTGGACAGCATCGAGGACGACCTGGATATCCACCGCCATCGCGTCCATCTCCTCATGCATCATGTCGCCGACGCTGAACATCAGCAGATAAAGTCCGTGGATGATTCCCTGCAGCACGAGTCCAATCGTCAGGAGGACCCAGCTGTTGTAGCGGATGAGTGCCAGTACAAAGAAGCCGCAGAAGGCGTACATGGCGATGATATCCCCCCACCATAGAAGCAGGGCATGCAGCATCCCGACGACAAAGAGGATGCCAAGGCGCTTCGGTGCAAACTTATAGAAGTTCGTCCCCTGTCGTTGCGCTTTCATGTACTGCATTGCTAAACCATACCCGAACAGCATGGAAAATAACGGGTAAAAGCTGCTTTGGACATAAATATCCAATGTCTGATGCCAGATGATGTCGACCGCTTCTGTAAACACGTCGTTCAGCGATATGTACGGCTGCGGCAGATAGAAGCCGAATATATTGACCAGCAGGATGCCCAGCAGGCTGAAGCCCCGGATAATATCGATTGTGGTCACACGTTCGTTCAATTGCGTTGGTTGAAAATTCAAATGAAGACCTCCTCTACTTCCTCTATCTTACAATACATCGCACACATTTCGAACACCCGCCCTTCATTTCATAAAAATTTCCCAATTCGTGTAAGCTATGTATATGAAAAAGGATGTGCCTAGCCGGCACATCCTCCCTTACATTATAAGCTCTTTTCCAATATCGTATAGATAAAGGATCCGCTCGTCGACTTGAATTTGATTGATGGCATGGATCGCTTCCTCATAAATGGCCAGCTGCATGCCATAGCGGTCCTGCATCTCCTTCGTCAATGCAGGCTCCTGGTCGAATGGCGGCCGGATCCGGTCTGTTTTATAATCAAGCAGCACCCAGCGTCCTTCCTCATCCCTGAACAGGCAGTCGATGATTCCCTGGACAATCTGCGCATCGCCTTCTCGGTCCGTACGGCTCATGGTAAACGGCACCTCACGCAGCATGTACGTCGCCCGCTTAAAGCGTTCGCCGATGGATGTTGCGAAGAATGTCATCACATCCTCCATATCGATGGCGTCGGCCTCACGCTGATGAAGCAGCTGTCGATCGACCAGGCTCTGCAGGAAACCGTTCGCCTGCTCCAGGCTGGCAAACCCCTGCTGCGGCACATGCTGCATCACTGTATGGACGACCGTTCCCCTTTCCGTCCCTGTAAGCTGCTTCTCCTGAATGAACATCGGCCGGCGAACGAGTCCCTTGCTCGACTGCTTCAGCAGATTGAATGGCGGATCCTGTTCCTCGACCCGTTGCATCGCCTCGTAACGCTTGATTTCCGATACGGACGTCTTGGATTTCTTCTTGACCGCCTGCATATATGGATACACGGTCGTAAAGCGCTTCGTCAGTTCATTGACAAGTGCCTCGTCCACTTCATACTGCTCGATCGCCCCGTCCGCTTCCTCCTCATCGCCAAGCCTTTTCTGCGCGAAGCGGCTACTCGGTACGACCTCGATTTTCCACAGGGAGTCCGTGATGATTTCAGCACTTTCTTCATCCTCCACCTGCAGGGCCCTGAAATCCTCATGCCTTGCCACGGCAGGGCCAATCCAGTCGAGATACGTCTTCGCACCTGCCCGGATATGGTTCGGCAGTACAGCATCCCCCGGCAGTTCCTGGACCTCGCTCCACTTTTTCAACGTATCATCCCAATCTTTTAAGGAGCCCACCAGGACGAGCTTTTCCTTCGCCCGTGTCATCGCAACATAGAGGATTCGCATTTCCTCCGCCTTCATTTTGGCAACCCGTTTACTTTTCAGCGCCAAATATGGCAGGGATGTGTACATGACACGATCCTGCGGATGGACGGCCTTCACCGCCATGCCGAAGTCCTGATCGAACAGGTAGGAGCCGTGGAAGTCCATCATATTGAATTGGCGTCCGAGTCCTGCCACGAACACGACCGGGAACTCGAGGCCCTTGGATGAGTGGATAGTCACAAGACGGACGACATTGTCCGCTTCCCCGATTGATTTGGCGATTCCCAGATCATCCCCGCGCGACTTCATCCGATCGATGAAGCGCAGGAAGCGGAACAATCCGCGGAAGGACGTCTTTTCATACGCGAGGGCACGGTCATGCAGGGCACGGAGATTCGCCTGCCGCTGCTTGCCGTTTGCCATCGCCCCGACCATCTCATAGTAGTTCGTCTTCAAATAGATGTCCCATACAAGGTCGGCCAGCGAACCGCGGCGCGCACTGTCCCGCCAGTGACGGAGCTGCCCGAGGAACTTCTCAAGCTTCCGCACCGTCTCCGGATGGATAGTGCCCGACGCCTGCTGCATATAGGTTTTCAGCGACTGGTAGAACGGTACATTGCGCTCTGCAAGCCGGATTTCCGCCAGTTCGTTTTCCGTCAGGCCGATGAACGGTGCACGCAATACCGATACAAGCGGGATGTCCTGGTAAGGGTTGTCGATCACCCGCAGCAGATTCAGCATGATCATGACTTCCAGCGCATCGAAATAGCCTTT
>JBJEFP010000029.1:13248-22893 GCA_051874195.1 Lysinibacillus sp.
CGTTCAGCAGCACCAGTTCTACCGGGACATTCTTTTCGTTATAGCTTGCCTTGAACTTCAGGGCGGCCTTTTCGTCGTAATTGATTTCCCCTACAGCTTCATCCATCAGCTGCTCGAATACATGGTTCGTGCTGTTCAATACTTCCTTGCGGCTGCGGAAGTTGGCATTCAGGTCGATTTTCAACCCTGTGTTGACTTCACCGTCGTCAGGCAGTTGGAATCGTCTGTACTTGTCCATGAACAGGCGCGGCTCTGCAAGGCGAAAGGCGTACACACTTTGTTTGACATCGCCGACCATGAACATATTGCCGTCCTTTGTGCCGCCTGTCTTCACAAGCTGGAGGATGGTCTCCTGCAGCATGTTGGTGTCCTGATACTCATCCACCAGCACTTCATGAAAGCGTTCCTGGAAGTCCTTTGCCACGGATGATGGGTTTCCTTCCTCATCCGTCAGAATCTCCAGCGCATAGTGCTCCAGATCCGAAAAGTCCACAAGCGCCTTTTCCAGCTTCGCCGCCTTGAACGCCTCGCTGTATAGGATGGTCAAATGAACGAGCGTTTCGATGATTGGCTTCATCATCCTCATCTCTTCCAAGAGACGTTCCGGTGAACGTGAGAAGTACGGCGCCTTTATCTTCTTCGTGATGATGTCCTTTGCGGTATTGCGGAGCTTCATCGCCTTCTCCTTTGCCGCTTCGTCGAAGTCATCATTTTTCCCCAGCCTCGGCATCGTCGCCCACTTCAGATTGCCGAGTAGCTCGTATACTTCCCGCCATTCCCCTTCCTTCAAGGAAAGGGCGATTGCATTCAGCAGCGTTTCATCCGCTTCGATCACCTTTTCATAGCTCTGCAGCCCATATGCGTCAGATGCATACTGCCGCATTTCCTGGATGCGGGATTTCGCCATCATGACTTCATTCAGCAAGGATTCCTTCACTTCCTCCATGAAGGGCAGGTCATCCACCTTGGCATCTGCCGGGATGTCGTACGTAATCGGCAGCGCCTTCAGCCATTCATATGGCGCCGGCTGCACGCGCGACATCTCGTACAATTTATCCACCAGCTGTTCAATCTGCTGGTCGCTCCGGTCGGAGGTGAAGCTGTCGACGAGCGTATACATCTCGTCGATGGTGATCGCCTCCTCCCCACCGTACGCACGCTCGAGCACTTGCATCAGCACATCGTCCCGCATGAGTGCGACTTCATCCTGGCTGGCAATACGGAAGCCGGGGTCCAGGTCGATCATATAGGCATACTGCCGGCAGATGGTCAGGCAGAATGAATGCAGCGTGGAAATCTGGGCCTTTCCAATCAGGCTCAATTGTCGGCGCAGGTACCGGCTGTCGGGCGCCTTGGCAATCTCCTTTTCCAGCGCCTCCGCCATCCGGCTGCGCATTTCTGCAGCGGATGCATTCGTAAACGTCACGACAAGCAGCTGGTCCACATCGACCGGGTTGTCCTTGTCCAGCACCTTCTGGATCAGACGTTCAATGAGCACTGCCGTCTTTCCCGAACCGGCTGCTGCAGCCACCAGAATATCCCGGCCCTTCGCATCGATCGCAAGCTGCTGTGCCGGGGTCCATTTCGTCTTTTGTGCCTCACTCGCAGCCATCTATTCCACACTCCTTCTGTATCTGTTGTATGACTTCTTCCTTCTCCAGCTTCGGCAGATCCCGATAGCTTTGGGAACCGTCGCTTGGATCGAATTGGCACACCGATTTGAAATTGCAGTATTCACATGCCGTCTTTTGCTGCAGACGGTACGGCGTGATGGAAGTCTTCCCTTCATAGATTTCGTTGCCGGCCTCCTTGTGCTTTTCAAGCACGAACTGCTGCAAGGTCGGCAGCATCCCATCCTCGACGACGATGGAGCCCTTTTTGAATGAGCCGTCCTTCTTCGTCATGCCGACCTTGAGCACCTTGGAATCCCCGCGGTTTTCGAGCGTCTCATCCATTGCGGTCAGCACCTCTTCATCCGTCGTTACCAGGCCCGTCATGCGGTATTGTTCGAGGCGCTTCACCTCCTGGACATTCTGATCGACAAGGTCCTGGAAGGAAAGCAGCGGATCGTGCACATGGACATACAGCATCCCCGCCGGAGACACGAGCACTTCCTTGTTCTGATCCGGGAGCAGCTCGTCGACATTCCGCAGTGCCACATCCAAATAGGTCAGCAGCTGCAGGGACAGCCCGTGGTACACTTCATTCAGGCTGACCGTGCGGCGTGATGATTTGTAGTCGACTACACGCAGATGCACCTTTTCCCCATCATCATAGGCGTCGATCCGGTCGATTTGCCCGCGCAGGACCATCTTGCGGTTGTTGCGCAGCGAGAGCTCCAGTGCCGATAACGGCTTCTCTTCTTCATCGGTCGACTTCTGGTCGAACTTGCCGAACGGCTTTTCATGGGCGATCGGCTTGAACTTCGAATACTGTGCCTGCTGCGTCAGTGCATAGAGCGTCCTTGCCACGATGCGGATCAGCTTTTCCTTGATGTACGCATAGCGGGAGGTGCTGTCCAGAATATTGTAGGAGAATACGGCAACAAGCGGATTGACCGTCGTCCGTGCCTTCTCGAGGCACTCGCCATATGTCGTCGGCGGCAAATCACCGCTCGTCAGAATCATACGCAGCGCCTCATGGAATAGATCACCCATCGCAAAGGATTCCAGCTTGTACTGCTGGCGCTCCTCCAGACGCAGGCCGTATGTCGTAAAATGTGCAAATGGACAGCTGTAGAACTTCTCGATGCGCGATACACTCGCCGACAGCTCGTCCCCATACAGCCCCGCTGTATTTTCTTTTGTCAATGCCTCCGCCACGTTCTTCCGGTAAAGCGGCTTGGAAACGGACTGCAGGATCGATTTCCAGTAGGGGTCCCGTTCATAAAACGCCTTGAGCGCCGTCCATGTCGGTTCAAGCGGCTTCCTTAGGATATCCGCATACTTCAGCTGCATCGTCAAATAAGCGAGGGACGGGGACGGATGCCGTAAATAATGGATGGCATTCCGGCTGTCAAGGTCCTCTGCCGGATCGATGAACACCCGGCTGTAAGGCATCCCTTCAAACAGTTTGGCCATACGGTTGATATAGAGCGAGGGCAGCAGCCCCTTCCCTTCCTCGTCGGCGCTGGCAAATGTCAAATAGAGGCGTTCCGTCGGCGAGGAAATCGCACGGTATATTAAAAACGACTCATAGAACAGCTTGCTTTTGGAGTTCGGTGCAAGCTCGTAATGCACCGCGTCGAAATGCTCGCGCTCCGCATCACTGAGCAGCCCTTCCCTATCAATCCGCTGCGGATAGACGCCGTCATTGACGCCGATGACGAAGATGACCTTCCTATTATCAAAGCGTGAAGCCTCGAGCGTCGATACAGTGACTTCATCGATGCTTGGCGGAATGCCGGAGAATTTCAGCGAATCGAACCCTTCCTCCAACAGCTGGAGCGCATCCTCCAGAGGGATTTTCTGGTCCCCGAACATGAGCACGAACTGGTCGAGCACATTCACCCAGCCGTCCCATACCTGGTCATGCTCGTTCGCCTGTTCAAATTCCGACCCTTCAAGCTCCTGTTCCTTCAATTTATCCAGCTTTTCATAGACTTCCAGGCCATCTACAAAATCATAGATTGCCTGTGCGATGGCGAGGCCGTTCTCCGCCTTTTTGAGCCTTGCTTCCAGCCTCTGCAGCGGATTGCGGATCATGTCCCGCATTTCCATCAAGAACCGCTGCATGTTTTCCTCGGCCGTCTTCTGCACATAGCCGTGCTTCTCCAATGTACGGAAGCGCCTGTATTCCCAGTACTCGTCCTTCTTCCATCTGTCCCGGATGATGCCCTTGGCGATGACGAAGTTCTCGAGCTGGTCCATATTCTCGCGCATCTCATGAATGCTGCTGTCTTTCGGGAAAAACAAATCGGTCTTCACGCTGCGGAATACCGGCTCATATAGCCAGTTCGATGTGACGACCTCAAGAGCGGACCGCGTCAGTTCAATGAGCGGGTGATGGAGCATCGGACGCTTTTCGTTGGAGAAAAACGGAATGTCGTATTGTGTAAACGTCGTGGAGATGATCGGATCATATACATCCGGCTGTCGATACATGATACCGATGTCACGGTAATGCATGCCCTCTTCCTGCACGAGCCGTCTTATTTCCCGGGCAATCGCCTGTATTTCCGCCCGACGATTGGCCCCTTCCACGACCTGGACGAAGCCCTGTGCCCGCTTCACCGACGGCACAGGGGCATGGAAATTCCGCTCGACATGCTGGAGGTCCTCGTTCTCAAAACGATACCCCTCCTCCAGATGGATGCGCGGCTCAATGTCCATTCCGAGCTGCATGGCCTCCGAAAGCAATTGGTCATAGGTCATTGCCGACCGGTAGAACAGTGCATCCTTGTCCTGTACATCCAGCGGCGACTCAAACGGAAGCACGATGGTGACGTGCTTGGCCAATGCAAGCAGCTGCTGGACGATGGCAAACTCACGCTTTGTAAACATGTCAAAGCCGTCGATATAGATATGTGCATCCCGGATACGGGGCGAATTTTTCAATTGCTCGACAAGAAGCGGGTAGAACTTCTCCCCATCGACATAGCCGTCGCCGATCCGCTCCTCCAGTTCCCGCAAAATGATTTCAAAATCCTTCATTTTGGCGATCAGTGTATGCGAGGCATTCGCCTGCTCCAGCTCTTCAATGAGCGGACCGATCGATTCGCTTGTAATATCATATTGGCTGAACTCGCGCAGCAGCGTCTCCACTTCTTGTGTAAAGCCGCGTTTTCCGGCTGCCTGGCGGAACAGCTTGAACTCTTCCTTATGCTCCTCCAGGATTCTGCGGAGCAGCATGCGGTAGCCGAAGCTGTCGATCCGCTCCTTTGCGATGCCTCCCGTCTCCTGCAGGATGAACCACGCCAGACGTTTGAACGTCAGCACCTGCGCACGCATGATGCCGCGTATATCATATTTATTTGTCAATTCAAGCTCGGTTGTAAAGGATACTTGATCCGGCACAATCAGAAAAATCGGGTGCCCAAGCGGATTTTCTTTCAGATCGTCCACGATTTCCTTCTGTATGAACGTCGTCTTCCCTGTACCTGCCCGACCTGAAACGATACGTAATGACACAGCAATCCCCCCTTAAAAACTCCTAGTTCCATTGTAACCTAGAATACATGTTCGCGTAACAGGAAAAGGCTCAGTTTTTGTTCTTTTTTCCATGCTGACGCAAATCGCGCTCCACCTTTTTATTCAAACGCATCTCCATCGCTTTGCCCACCAACCAAAGCAGGAAGATGGCGACGACGGAAAGAATCAATTTAAGCGGACTGTGAAGCAGCTCCGTGATGTCTTGTCCAACAAAGCTCATCGTAAAAATCATGACCAGCTTCCCGACGATGATGGCTATTAAATAGAAATGCCGGTGGATATTCGACAGCCCTGCCACGATATTCACCAGGACCGATGGCGTGAAAGGGAAGCACAGCAGTACAAATAACGGACTCAACCCGTTCATGTCCACCCATTTAATCAGCTTTTTAACCCGTTTGCTATGCGTAAAAGAATGCAGCCGCGGATGCCGTCCGAACTTGCGGACGATCAGGAACACGGCATACGAGCCGACGATCGTCCCGGCCCATGATATAATGAACCCCCAAAACAGGCCGAACGCATTCACATTCGCCACTACAATGACGAAAAGGGGCAAAAAAGGCAGAAATGCTTCAATGACGGGCAAGATTATACCGACAAGGGGCCCCAATGTCCGGTAATACGTCTCGACCTCTTCTATATTTTCAACTGTCAGCCAATCAAACATCTAAACCACTCCAAATTCCAATCTATATTTCCGAACTGTGGATTTCTGAATATTATTATAATACATGCACACCTGCTTAGGACGGCCACGGATTGAATTCTTTCTCACCACCGGCCCTCTTTGTACCATTATTGCCGCTTTATTAGCAAAATCTACCGTACCGTGTCATCCGCTGTTCCATTTCGTCCCGCCCCTTACTAGACGCCCGACGTCGCCCTGAGGTTTTCCAAGCCTTCACCTCTCCTCTACCCGATTCACACGGCATGCAATTCACCCTTTCCCTTCTTACGGAAATCAGCCTGCACCAAAACGCAAAAAGAGGCTGCCCAATAAGCTAAAAAGCTTATCAGACAACCTCTTTGTCTCTATCCTCTTGAAGCATTGCTTGTCATGCAGTCGAAAAGCGGCCTCTTTTTTTGCCTCGCGCAACACGCAGTCATTTATCTCGCCAACAGCAGACCGATTCCATGATGATCATCGCTGTGGACGACATGCTGTGTCAGGCGGAGCTCCTTATGATGGTTGAGCACTTCGATTTTGCAATGTGCAGCGTTTATCTGCAGCGCCTCATACAGCTCGCGCTCCGTCTGCACTTCACGGCCATTCACCTTCTTGATGACCTCGCCAGTGACCAAACCCATCTTTTCCGCGGGGGAATTCGGCAGGACAGCCGCAATCATCGCCCCGCTCGAGCTTGGCGAGACGGCATAGACGTCATCCCGCTCCTGCATTTTATACTGCAGGGTGATGAGCAGACGGATCAATGCACCCGCCAACAGCATGAAGAACGCCACTTCCTTCATAAAATACGCGGCAATGCCCCCGAATGTAATAGCCACGCCGAGCCATGTAACCGTCTTCGCCAGCTTCGGATAAAAATAGACC
This sequence comes from Lysinibacillus sp., assembly GCA_051874195.1. GTDB lineage: Bacteria > Bacillota > Bacilli > Bacillales_A > Planococcaceae > Lysinibacillus_B. The sequence continues at coordinate 19,954 of JBJEFP010000029.1, forward strand.
GGCAACGTCTTGCGGACCTTCTGCTGGAATCCGATGACCACCGGGAACAGCACCAGGCTGAACGACTCTCCACCGAGTGTAAACTGCGGCCAGTAAGGGGCAAAGGAGGAAATGCCCTCCCCCGGTACGACCAGCAGCAGCGGCAGCACCCACACCGACTTCGACAGATAGGCAACCGCCTTCATGCCGCGCTTTGTGCTCTCCAGGATAGGAGAAGCGAAATAGGCGCCCTTTTTCCGGATGAGCCGGCCCTCCACCATGACGAGCAGTCCCGCCAGAATGCAGAGCGGCACGAGGCTCGCATCATTCCATGCCATCCCGTCGACCTGGATGCCAAGGAATGTGAAGGCCGTGCCCGTCCCCTGCAAAATGACGAGCACAAGGAAGCTTGCGGTAAACAGGATGACGGGCGACAGCAGATGAAGCGTATACAAGAGGAAGCCGACAACCGTGAGCACCCCCAATGCAAGCAGGAACTCGGGCGTCACCACAAGCCCTACCGCCACGATAATGACGGACAGGAACAGGGAGGCCACAAGCCCCCCGGTCAGGCTGTTCTTCAACTCAGCCCAGCCATTCACTACACGGATATGGAAAAACTTCCTTTCCCGCTTCACCCGGTTGTAGCCTAAAAGAATGGAAAACAGAATTGCAATGTAAAACAACGGATTGATAAAAAGCCGTCCGATTCCCTGAAGTAATTCTAGTAAAATTGTTGCGTCCATAATTCCACCTGCCGTATCTCTCATTACGAATTATTGTATCAAATGCATCGTTGCTTGCGTATAGAAATTTAATGGCCCAGTGCATGCATCAGGAAGCTGATTGCCATCTGCAGCTGCAGGTCATTTTCCTTCTTGCCCTTATACAGCGCCACCTGCTCCTGCAATTTCTCGAAGAACAGCTCATCCAGCGCTTCCCCATCATCCAGATCATAGCGTTCGCGGAAGTGAATGACCGCTTCCTGTGTCGTTTCATCAAAGTAGCCGTCCTGTCTGACAATCTGGAAGCCGAATGCATTGAGCACCTTTTGCGCATACGCTACTTCCTCGCTAAAATCACCAACCTCGAAGCGGCCCCTCACCGGCACGAACTCGATGCCGTATAATGGATGCTGCGCCGCCTCTACATCCGGCTTCACACCCCTGCCGTGAATCCAGACCTCTTTTGGCGTGAGCCATTTGTTTGTCGATAGCTTGACCTGGCCGCCATTCTCCAGATTCCATGATTCCTGGACCGTCCCCTTACCAAAGCTCGTCACACCGACCAGCGTTCCAGTGCCCCAGCTTTGCATGGCGGCGCTGAATACCTCGCTTGCAGAGGCCGACCCCTCATTTTGCAAGACGACGAGCGGCAGTTTGCGCACGCTCTTATTCAACTCCTCCAAGCCCTCCACCTTCACCGTCTGCACAGGCTCCAGATGTCCATCCGCATCCTGCATATAGGCGAAGGTCCTGTTGCCTTCTCCAATGGAGCTGAGAATACCCGCTACGCTATGTAAATAACCACCTGGATTGTCCCGGACATCGACAATAAGCGCTTTGATATCTTTCTCCATCAGATCCGACAATGCCTCGAGCCATTGTTCGACCGTATTTTCGGCGAACAGTGTAATCGTGATATGCCCTATCTTTACACCTTCCACCTCAACGATTTCCGATTCGACTGTATCGTTCTTCATTTTGGCACGCTCGACGACCACTTTTATATGGCGCTCTAGGCTTGGACGATATAAGACGAGGGCCACTTCCTCCCCTTCCTTGCCCTGCATGAGCTTCATCACTTCACCCATCGTTTTCCCGTCGAGACGGACGTCATTAATCTGTACAATCTCATCATAGGGACGGATTCCCGCTTTTTCGGCCGGTGAAGATTTCACCGGTGATATGACGAGGAATTTTCCGTTCTTTTCTGACATTTCAATGCCTATACCGACCTTTTCTCCGGAAAGCGACGCCTTCTGAATGGCCGCCTCTTCCTTTGAGTAATACGTGCTGTACGGGTCATCGATTGCCGAGGCCATCCCCCGCAGCGCCCCTTCTACAAGCGTCCTGCTATCCAACTCATAAACTGACTGCTCTCCAATCAACGTATACAGCTCTTCTACCACTTCCAGTTCACTTGCGACCTCGGCCGGGGGGGCGAACTGATGACGAACGGCCGTATAAACAGTGACTGCCAAGACCGCAAACGCCAAAAACAAAAAAAGTCGACTTTTCGGTATCCTTCTCACCTCTATTCTAACAATATGAATAGATTCATAAGAACATACATAAAAAAAGTCGAACCCCGTCAGCTTAATCCAGTTGTGTCACATAATCCCGAATGGCTTTCTCATCCAGCGGTCCGACTATATGATGCTGAATGCGCCCTTCGCTATCAATCATGAAGGTGGAGGGAATCGTCAGCACCTCATATTGCTTAATGATGCTGTCATCCGGCATAAGGAGGACAGGGAATGTGATATCCAGGCTGTCAAGGAATGCTCGGACATTTTCCTTGCGGTTGTCCTTCGCGCCCCACTCGTTATACGTCGTATTGGCAGCGATGATGACGACATTATCCTTTTCTGCGTAATCCTCATAATAGGTCTGCAGATGAGGCATTTCCTGCCTGCATGGGCCGCACCAGGTCGCCCAGAAGTTCAGGATGACCTTCTTGCCCTTCAAATCGGCCAGTGTCATCGTCTCCCCCGACAAGGTCTCCAGCATGAAATCAGGCGCCATATCCCCCTTCCGTACCCCCTCTTCCTTTGTCAAATCCTCTTCCTCACCGACCTGGGCAATCGCCTCCGTCTTTTTGATCTGTTGATTGATGAATGTCCCAAGCATGATTGCTACCAGAGCAAGGACGACGAGCAGCCCTACATTCTTCTTCATTATACGCCTCCGTTTTGCATTCTACATGAATGGCTCTTTCCACTTCTAGTCTAACAAAAAA
>JBJEFP010000030.1:0-2690 GCA_051874195.1 Lysinibacillus sp.
GCTGAGCGTCCGATTAAAAAAGAGGCGGACTTTGAAAAAGCGGTAGGCAAGTATATTTATGTGAAAACGTATGAGCCAGTCAAAGACATGAAAGAATTCCAAGGATACTTGACGGCATATAATGAGGAAGGCCTATCCATGGAAGTCCGTATTAAAACTCGCAAAGTAAACGTACAAATCGAAAAAGGAAAAGTCGCGCAGGCTAGATATGCAATTGACTTTTCAGATAAGCAAATTTAGGAGTGAAAACAAAAATGAATAGTGATTTACTAGATGCTTTAACGGCACTGGAACAGCAAAAGGGCATTTCGAGAGAGGTATTGATCGAGGCAATCGAGGCCGCTTTGGTGACTGCTTACAAACGTAACTTCAACCAGGCGCAAAATGTGCGCGTTGACTTGAATTTAGATACAGGCTCCATGGTTGTATATTCCCGCAAGAATGTCGTGGAAGAAGTGGAAGACGAACGTCTGGAAATTTCATTGGAAGATGCTAAAATGATCAATCCCGCCTATGAAGTGGATGATATCGTGGAGCAGGAAGTGACGCCACGCAATTTCGGCCGTATTGCAGCACAGACTGCCAAGCAGGTTGTTACACAGCGTGTTCGTGAAGCGGAACGAGGCCGCATCTACGAGGAATATGTAGATTCAGTCGATGATATTGTTGTCGGTACAATCGAGCGTCAGGATCAACGTAACATCTACTTGTCACTTGGAAAGGTCGAAGCTGCCCTGCCGCTGAACGAGCAGATCCAAGGGGAACAATATAAGCCACAGGCACATATCCGCGTATACATCACGAAAGTAGAACGTACAACGAAGGGTCCTCAAATCATCGTTTCCCGTACACATCCAGGTCTATTACGCCGTTTATTTGAAAAGGAAGTGCCGGAAATCTTTGACGGTACAGTGGAAATCAAGTCCATTGCCCGGGAAGCAGGCGACCGTTCGAAAATCTCGGTTTATGCACATAACGAGGAAGTGGATCCAGTCGGTTCATGTGTAGGGGCAAAGGGTGCCCGTGTGCAGACGATCGTCAATGAACTGAACGGCGAAAAAATCGACATCGTCGAGTGGTCTGAAGATCCAGTGGTGTTCGTAGCGAATGCCTTAAGCCCATCCAAAGTGCTGGATGTGCAGGTGAATGAAGAAGAGAAGTCAACAACTGTTGTCGTACCGGATTACCAGCTGTCACTAGCAATTGGTAAGCGTGGGCAAAATGCACGTCTTGCAGCTAAATTGACTGGCTGGAAAATCGATATTAAGAGCGAGACGGATGCCCGTGAACTAGGCATCTATCCAAGTGAAACAAGTACATTTGTCCCGCAGGTGGATGATGGAGATATCGCATACGATTTATACGCCGACGACGAAGAATAATCAGGAAAACAGTTTTTGTGCCTGTCCAGATGCCTCAGCTATTGAAATCCCCGCACTTTTAGGGGTGGCGAAAGGGGCCCGGCCCAAAAACTGGACGGCATAATGTACATTGTTACTGTAGAGAGGTGAATTCCGATGTCGACGAATAAGAAGATTCCGTTACGCAAATGCGTCGTAACGGGTGAAATGCTTCCGAAAAAGGCGATGATTCGTGTCGTCCGTTCTAAGGAAGGCGAAGTGTCCGTCGATCCGACAGGCAAAAAATCCGGCCGTGGCGCCTACGTATCCAAATCAGAGGAAGCAGTTGAAATAGCGCGTAAGAAACATATTTTAGAACGTCAATTAGAGGCAGCTGTCCCGGAAGAGGTCTATGAGGAACTGCTCCACCTGATCCGCAGGGAGTCAATTCTATGACCAATCAAGCTGCACTGCAATTGCTAGGGTTGGCAGCAAGGGCACGTAAAATCGTTTCCGGGGAAGAGCTAGTCATAAAAGAAATCCGTAATGGCAATGCAAAAATTGTGTTGCTTGCATCCGATGCTGCGGCCAACGCTAGCAAAAAATTGACAGATAAATGTAAGTATTACAACGTTGAGTTGCATGTCTTCGGGGATCGATACGATCTCGGACATGCCACAGGGAAAGAGGCCCGTGTCGCGCTGGCTATAACAGACAGTGGGTTTGCGAAGAAAATGTCTAGTCTACTCAACGAAAAATAATCGGGGGTGAGCAGATGAGCAAAGTTAGAGTTCATGAATATGCGAAAAAGGTAAATAAAACGAGTAAAGAAGTGATTGAACAGTTAGGCAAGCTGAATATGCCAGTGAAGAATCATATGGCGGTATTAGAGGCCGGCGCTGTTTCAAAACTTGATTCTGTCTTTAAGCAGAAAGCAGAACCGAAAGCAGCAACTCCTTCTAAAGCACCTGCAAATGCGCAAGCAAAACAGCAGGACAGAAAGCAAGAAGCGCGTCCACAAGCGTCGAACCAACAACGAAGAGCAGACAATGCTTCTCAAGTAAATCAATCATCGTCTTCAGACGAAAATAAGAATAAAGGTAGCCAAAATAGAAATATGACACAAAACAACAATAATAACCGCCCAGGCGGAAACAATAACAATAATAGCAACCGCCCGAGCGGCAACAACAATAATCGTCCAAGTGGCAACACTGGTAGCAACAGCAACCGCCCAGGTGGCAGCAATAACAACCGTCCAGGCGGCAACACTGGCAGCAACAACAACCGTCCAAGCGGCAACACTGGCAGCAACAACAACCGTCCAAGCGGCAACACTGGCAGCAACAA